>NZ_JBFBMQ010000017.1:0-68796 GCF_040687115.1 Microbacterium sp. NPDC076895 | reverse complement strand
ATGCGATCAGACAAACTCGCCCGAAACTACCGCGCTGCCATCTGCCTCTCCTCGACCCTCATCTGGATCAAGACCGACTTAATCAACACGCCCTAGCGCGCTGCGTAGTACTCGACGACGAGCTGAACGTCACAAACCACGGGCACCTCGGCGCGCTTGGGGCGACGCACGAGACGGGCGTGGAGCTTGTCGAGCTCGACCTCGAGGTAGCCCGGAACCGGGGGCAGAACCTCTGCGTGTCCGCCTGCCGCGGCGACCTGGAACGGCTCGAGGCCTTCGCTCTTCGCCTTGACGTGGATCAGCTGGCCGGGTGCGACACGGAACGAGGGACGGTCAACCGTCTTGCCGTCGACGAGGATGTGGCGGTGCACGACGAGCTGACGGGCCTGCGCCGTGGTGCGGGCGAAGCCGGCACGAAGCACGAGGGCGTCCAGGCGCATCTCGAGCAGCTCGACCAGGTTCTCACCGGTCAGGCCGTCCTTGCGGCGGGCCTCGTTGAACGCGATACGAAGCTGCTTCTCGCGGATGCCGTACTGCTCGCGCAGACGCTGCTTCTCACGAAGGCGAACCGCGTAGTCGCTGTCGGCCTTGCGCTTGGTGCGGCCGTGCTCACCGGGCGCGTAGGGGCGCTTCTCGAGGTAACGAGCAGCCTTGGGGGTCAGTGCGACGCCGAGGGCGCGCGACATGCGCACCTTGCGGCGATCCTGGGACTTCGTAGGCACGAAGGATTCCTTCCGATGACATGGTCGCGTCTTTCGCGACTCATGGACGTATCCCGCACTCCCGCCTCGATTCGCACGTCGCAGCGCACCGAAGGGGTTTTCTTGAGTGAGGGGATATCCGAAAACTCGGTCTCGAACCGAACAAGTCTACCAGAGCGGTCAGTCCCCGCCGGAAGCAGCACCCGAGCCGGGCTCATCGGGCCTGCCGAGGATGCGGCGGATACGGCTCCACCGTGCCGAGATCTCCCGCTCCGCGCCGCGGGCGGTCGGACGGTAGTACCTGCGGTCACGAAGTGCGTCGGGAAGATACTGCTGCGCAACCACCCCGCGCTCGTCGTCGTGGGGATAGCGGTAGCCCTTCCCATGTCCGAGCCGCGCGGCCCCCGGATAGTGAGCGTCACGCAGATGCGGCGGCACCCGACCGCCACCGCCCTGGCGTACGTCGGCGATTGCGGCATCGATAGCCAGATACGCGGCGTTGGACTTGGCGGTCGTTGCCAGGTAAACCGTCGCCTCGGCGAGGGGAATGCGCCCCTCGGGGAAACCGATGAGTTGCACGGCATCCGCAGCCGCAACGGCAAGCGGAAGCGCCTGGGGATCTGCGAGGCCGATATCCTCGGCGGCTGAAATGATCAGGCGGCGCGCGATGAAGCGAGGGTCCTCCCCCGCCTCGATCATGCGCGCGAGGTAGTGCAGCGCGGCATCCGGATCCGATCCGCGGATCGACTTGATGAACGCACTGATCACGTCGTAGTGCTCGTCGCCCTGACGGTCATAGCGAAGGAGTGCACGGTCGACAGCCTGCGCAACGTGCTCGGCGGTGATCGTGCCAACTGCCTCGTCAGCTTCCGGTTCGGCCAGTGACGCCGCCGCCTCCAGGGCAGTCAGAGCGCGGCGGGCATCCCCGGAAGCGAGCCGCACCAGGGCAGCCCGTGCCTCATCGGTCAGGTTTACCGCACCGGCAAGCCCGCGCGCATCAGAGACCGCTCGATCGATGAGTCCAGCGAGATCGGCATCCGTCAGCGGCTGCAGGGTCAACAGCAGTGACCGGGACAGCAAAGGGGAAACCACGGAGAACGACGGATTTTCGGTGGTTGCTGCGATCAAGACGACCCAGCCGTTCTCGACGCCCGGCAGCAGGGCATCCTGCTGCGCCTTCGTGAATCGGTGGATTTCATCGAGAAAGAGGATCGTCGAGGTTCCGTAGAGATCGCGCTGCGTGAGGGCATCCTGCATGACCTCGCGAACGTCTTTGACACCGGCGGTGACAGCCGAAAGTTCGACGAAGCGGCGGCCTGATGAGCGCGCGACAGCCTGGGCGAGGGTGGTCTTGCCGGTGCCCGGTGGCCCCCAGAGGATGACGGATGTCGCGGCTCGTGAGCCACCATCGGGGTCGGCAAGCACGACGAGCGGCGCACCCGGTCGAAGCAGATGCTGCTGACCAGCTACCTCGTCGAGGGAGGTCGGTCGCATTCGTACCGGTAGCGGGGTCTGCCCGGAGAAGAGCCCCGCCGTAGTCGCCATAGGTCCCAGGCTAGCCGCGCGGCACGACATCGCTACAGCATCCACTCCTGGTCGCGGCAGCGCTCCGTATTAGGCTTAAGCGTCCATCCCCCCGCAGGCGGCTCCGCCGCATTGAGGTGCCTTCCGTGTCAGACACAGCTTCGTCCTCCACCCCCGTCGATCAGCCCTGGGGCCGCGTCGATGACGACGGCACGGTTTCGGTGCGCGAAGGCGACCAGTGGCGGGTCGTCGGCCAATATCCCGACGGCACCGCCGAGGAGGCCCTGGCCTACTACGAGCGGAAGTTTGCCGACCTCGCATCGGAGGTCACGCTTCTGGAAGTTCGCCACCGCCGTGGCGGTGCCAGTGCCGCGGATCTGCGCGCGACAGCCGCAACCCTGAGCGGGAAGATTTCGGGAGCATCCGCTGTCGGGGACCTCGCGGCGTTGAGCGCCCGCGTCGACGCTCTCACTGCGTCGCTGACCGAAGCCAGCGCTGCCGAGGCTGCCCAGGCGCGCGAGGCCGTGGATGCCGCGATCGCCGAGCGCACGCAGCTGGTCGAACAGGCCGAGGCGATCGCCGCACGGGATCCGAAGACCGTGCAGTGGAAGACCGCCTCGGCCGAAATGAGCTCCCTATTCGACCAGTGGCAGTCGCAACAGCAGAACGGTCCTCACCTTCCCAAGTCGATCTCGCAATCGCTGTGGAAGAGATTTCGGGATGCGCGGGCAACCGTCGACAAGCACCGTCGAGAGTTCTATGCCGAACTCGACGAGGCTCACAAGGCAGTACGCGAGCGCAAGAACCGGTTGGTTGAGCGCGCGGAGGCACTGGCGCCGCGCGGCGAAGACGGCATCGGCGCCTATCGTGACCTTCTGAACGAGTGGAAGGCTGCAGGCCGCGCCGGCAAGAAGGTCGATGACGCCCTCTGGGCACGGTTCAAGGCGGCAGGCGACGCGCTGTATTCGGCACGTGCGGGTCGCGAGGCCGCGGAGGTCGAGGCCTCGAAGGAGAAGATCGACGCGAAGCGCGAGCTCCTCGCGCGAGCTCGTCCCATTCTCGACATGGCGGATCTTGCCGCCGCACGCAGCGCTCTCACCGCGATTCAGCGGTCGTGGGATGACATCGGTCGGGTCTTCCCCCGCGAGCAGGAACGTGCCCTCGACGATGAACTGCGCAAGATCGAGGTCTCGGTTCGCGCACGTGAGGATGCCGAGTGGACCCGAAACAACCCTGAGACGACGGCGCGCGCGAACGACATGACGCGCCAGCTCTACGACGCGATCGAGAAACTCGAGGCTGAGCTTGCCGACGCCACCGCCCGCAAGGATCAGCGCGCGATGAAGAAGGCGAGCGAGGCGCTCGACGCTCGACGGGCATGGCTCCGCGCCCTCGAGGGCTGACCGGCACTTCTCCACAGACTGAGAAGAGCGCATCACCGACCGCGTCTGCCCCGGGCAGACTGCGGGGATGACCTCGCCGTTCCTGTATTTCGTTGACGAGCAGCTCTCGCTCGCTGAGCTGTCGGCCGCGCGGCTCGACGGTCACCTCATCGAGGTGGACGCTGCATATATGCCTGCCGACACCGTCGAAACGCCGAGCGCGCGAGCGGCCTCCCTCGGGCCCTTGCTGCGCGACCTGATGGCGGCGACTCACCTCTCGGCAGCGTGGGTGTACGGAGCCATCAGCGATCCGCCGACTCGGCACACCGTGCAGCGAGCGGTGCAGCATCGCATCCACGGTGTCATCCATCGCCGACTCCACTACCGCGACACAAACCTCCCCGAGGACGACCTCTACCGCATCGGCGGGGTGTTTGTCACGACGCCGGCACGCACGGCCGCTGACCTTGCCCGCGTCGGCGACGCCGAGCACCGCGCAGCCCTCGACGGCCTGGCGCGAGATCCGGGGACCATCCGGGGAGGTATCTATTGGTTGGAGAACGCCGGGACGGTCCCCCACAAGGTGCGGGCCCTCGAACTGCTGCGGTCCCGAGAAAGCTAGGAGGACGTGACGCGGTAGACGTCGTAGACGGCGTCGATGCGGCGGACGGCGTTGAGGACGCGGTCGAGGTGAACAATGTCGCCCATCTCGAAGACGAAGCGGCTCAGGGCGAGGCGGTCATTCGTCGTGGAAACCGACGCCGACAGGATATTCACATGGTGCTCGCTCAGCACACGGGTCACGTCGCTAAGCAGGCCCGACCGGTCGAGAGCTTCGACCTGAATCTGCACGAGGAACACGCTCTTGGTCGTGGGAGCCCACTCGACCTCGATGAGACGCTCGGGGTCTGAGCGAAGCGAGGCGACGTTCGTGCAGTCAGCGCGGTGCACCGAGACGCCGCTCCCCCGCGTCACAAAGCCGAGGATCTCATCGCCAGGCACCGGAGTGCAGCACTTCGCGAGCTTGACCAGGATGTCGGGCGCTCCGCGCACGAGAACGCCCGAGTCTCCCGCCCGCGGTGCGCGCGAGCGCCCGACGTGCGGAAGGTCGATCGGGCCCGTTGCGGTATCGCTGGAGGCGCTGACGAGCGCCGTCACCTTCTCGATGACGGACTGGGTCGAGACGTGTCCCTCGCCGACAGCCGCATAGAGCGCAGAGACGTCTTCGTAGCGCAAACCGTGCGCGACCTCGCTCAGGGTGTCCTGATTCATGAGTCGCTGCAGCGGCAGGTTCTGGCGCCGCATCGCGCGCGCGATCGACTCCTTACCCTGTTCGATCGCCTCTTCGCGCCGCTCCTTCGTGAACCACCCGCGGATCTTGCTGCGGGCCCTGGTGCTCTTGACGAAGCTCAACCAGTCTTGGCTGGGTCCGGCATCCGGGTTCTTCGACGTGAACACCTCGACGACGTCGCCGCTCTTGAGCTCTGATTCGAGGGGTACGAGCCGCCCGTTGACCTTCGCGCCCATCGTGCGGTGACCGACTTCGGTGTGCACGGCGTACGCGAAGTCCACCGGGGTGGCTCCTGCCGGGAGCCCAATCACACGGCCCTTGGGTGTGAAGACGTAGACCTCTTTCGCCCCGATTTCGAACCGCAGCGAGTCGAGGAACTCCCCCGGGTCCGCGGTTTCTGCCTGCCAGTCCGAAATCCGCGCGAGCCAGGCGAGATCCGCGTCGACGGCTTTGTCGTCGATCTTCCCTCCGGCCATCCGTTCCTTGTACTTCCAGTGCGCCGCCACACCGTATTCGGCTTGCTGGTGCATCTCGTGGGTGCGGATCTGGATCTCGACGGTGCGACCCTCGGGGCCGATCACCGTCGTGTGCAGCGACTGATACAGGTTGAACTTCGGCGTCGCGATGTAGTCCTTGAACCGCCCCGGGAGCGGCGTCCACCGGGCGTGAATGGCGCCCAGCACGGCGTAGCAATCCCGCACGGATGCGACAAGGATCCGGATGCCGATGAGGTCGTAGATGTCGTCGAACTCACGACCCCGCACCACCATCTTCTGGTACACGGAGTACAGCTGCTTGGGGCGGCCGAGCACGCGCCCTCGGATGCGGAGTTCACGCAGATCGGAGTCAACAGCGTCGATGACGTTCTGCAGGTACTTCTCTCGCTGCGGCGTCCGCTGCTTGACGAGGCTCTCGATCTCGGCGTAGAGCTTCGGGTGCAGAACCGCGAACGAGAGGTCTTCCAGCTCGGATTTGATCGTCTGAATACCCAGGCGGTGCGCGAGCGGCGCGTAGATCTCGAGAGTCTCTGTCGCCTTCTTCCGGGCCTTCTCGGGCGGGACGAAGCCCCAGGTCCGGGCGTTGTGCAACCGGTCGGCGAGTTTGATGAGCAGAACGCGGATGTCGCGCGACATCGCAACGATCATCTTGCGCACGGTCTCGGCCTGCGCACTCTCGCCGTACTTGACCTTGTCGAGCTTGGTCACGCCGTCGACGAGCATCGCCACTTCGTCGCCGAACTCCGCGGTGAGGGCATCCAGCGAGTAGCCCGTGTCTTCGACGGTGTCGTGCAGGAGAGCGGCGGCCACCGCCTTGGGCCCGAGTCCCAGATCAGCGAGGATCTGGGCTACCGCCAAGGGATGCGTGATGTAAGGCTCGCCGCTTTGACGCTTCTGGCCCGCATGGGCGCGGTCCGCGATCGCGTACGCGCGCTCGATGATCGCTAGGTCACCCTTGGGATGGTGCGTGCGTACGGTCCGCAGGAGCTTCTCGACGTCGTCGCGGCGCGCGGCCCGCGAGAAGATGCGTGGAACGAGTCGCAGCAGCGACGACGAGCCTGCGGGTACGCTCTGGGCGGGCGGGACGGTCTCGGTCACCCGATAGCCCTCCCTTCGCTGGAGCCCATATCCTACGCCGCGGTTGAGGCGATCAGGCCGAAGCAACCGCCTGTTCGCGGGCAGCGAGTACGCGCTGATCACGCTGGCGGATCGGTGCCTCGCCCTCGCGGAACAGCGAGAACAGCGGTGCCGCGACGAACAGTGTCGAATAGGCCGCCACGATGATCCCGACGAAGATCGACAGCGAGATATCGGTCAGCGTTTCAGCGCCGAGCCAGAACGCACCGATGAAGAGGATCGCGCCGACCGGCAGGATCGCCACGACGGTGGTGTTGATCGAGCGCACCAGTGTCTGGTTGACAGCCAGGTTGACCGACTCGCCGAAGGTGCGACCAGATATCTCGCCGTCTTCGGATGTGTTCTCGCGGATCTTGTCGAACACGACTGTCGTGTCGTAGAGCGAGTACGCGAGGATCGTGAGGAATCCGATCACTGCCGCGGGCGAGATCTCGAAGCCGAAGAGTGCGTACACCCCCACAGTGATCACCAGCACATCGACGAGGCCGATGATCGCTGCCGCAGACATCTTCCAGGTGCGGAAGTACAGCGCAAGGATGATGAAGGTCAGTGCGAGGAAGATCGCAAGACCCCACAGCGACTGGCGCGTGACATCCTGACCCCAGCTAGGGCCGATGAACGAGGTGGTGACCTCGCTTGCGTCGACGCTGTAAGCCTCGGCAAGCGCTGCCGCGACATCGCGCGTCTCGGCATCCGTCATCTGGTCCGTTTGGACACGAACGGTCTCAGCGCCGACGGTTGCGACCTTGGTCGTCGCGCCGGGCACGACGGACTGCACAGCTTCGGTCGCGATCAACTGATCGGGGTTGGTGACTCCCGAAACGGTGAACTGCGATCCACCGGTGAACTCGATCGAGAACTGAATGGGCCGGATGAAGGGCACGAGCGCTGAGCCGATCACGAGGACGGCCGCGATGATGAACCACAGTCGCCGCTTGCCGACGAACGGGAAGGAGGTCTTCCCGCTGTACAGGTCGTTTCCGAGCTGGTTGAGGGAGCGCATCAGGGGGTGTCCTCTCCCTCGGTGGTCTGGGTAGACCCGGATGTGCGGGATTCGGCGAGCTTACGCTCGGCAATCGTCTGGCGACGCGCGGCTTCGCCCCGCGATCGGGACGCCCGCTTCTCGGCCGCCGTCTTGGGCGTTACGACGGGCGCACGGAACTGCGCGCGGCCCCGGTAGACCGCGCCGAGCGCGTCGGGATCGAGGCCCGACAACGGGTGGCCGGACGAGAAGAATCGCGTTCGAGACAACAGCTGCATCACCGGGTGGGTGAACAGGATGAAGATGAGGACGTCGATCGCGGTAGTGAGCCCGAGGGTGAACGCAAAACCCTTCACCGTCGCATCCGCGAGGATGTAGAGCACGACCGCGGCAAGGATGTTGATCGATTTCGAGATGTAGATCGTGCGCTTGGCCCGCGACCACCCATCTTCGACGGCGCCCGTGATCGACTTGCCGTCGCGCAGTTCGTCTCGAATGCGTTCGAAGTAGACGATGAACGAGTCAGCGGTGAACCCGATCGACACGATCAGACCTGCGACACCCGCGAGCGAGAGCCGGAAGCCCATGCGCCAGCCGAGGATCAGCAGCATCACGTAGGTGAGAACTGCCATCACGACCAGCGATGCGATGATCACGAACCCGAGTGCGCGATAGACGATCAGCGAATAGACGGCGACCAGTGCAAGGCCGATGAGACCGGCGATCAAACCGATCTGCAGTTGCTGCGACCCGAGTGTCGCCGAGATCGTGTCGGAGCTCACGACGGCGAAACTCAGCGGCAGCGCGCCGTATTTGAGCTGGTCAGCCAGGACCTTCGCGGTCTCCTGGGTGAAGGTGCCACTGATGCTTGGCTGGCCGTCGAGGATGACGCCGTTCATCGACGGCGCAGTGAGCACATAGCCGTCGAGGACGAACGCGAACTGGTTGAGTGGCGGCGTTGCACCGTACAGTCGCTGACTGATCTGACCGAACGTGTCGGTTCCCGCTTCGTCGAAACGGAGATTGACGACCCACTGTCCAGAGGTCTGCTCAAGGCCGCTTGTCGCATCCACAATCGACGACCCGTCGAGCTCTACCGGCCCGAGGATGTACTTGACCGTCCCGTTGGCATCACACGTGATGAGGGGCTCGTCTGCCGGCGCGTTAGCGGGGTCGTTGGCCGGGTCCGCGCAGTTGTATGCGAGGAACTCGGCCTGGAGCGCGGGAGTGATCCAGTTGGTGTCACTCCCGTTCGTGGGCTCGACCGTGGGCGTGGATTCGAGTGTCGGATCCGGCGTCGGGTACGGAGTGGACTGGCCGTCGTCGCCGACGAAGCTCGTCGCCGGTGATCCGGCGTAGAGGACCGCTCGCAGCTGCAATTGCGCTGAGGCCTCAATGCGTTGCCGCGTCTCTTCGTCAGCCTGACCAGGAATCTGGACGACGATGTTCTTGCCACCTTCTGTGGTGACGTCGGCCTCGCCGACACCGGATGCGTCGACACGCTGCCGGATGATCGTGACCGCCTGATTCATCTGCTCGGCCGACGGGTCAGCCCCGTCAGCGGTCTGCGCTTCGAGGATGATCTGGGTGCCACCTTGAAGGTCGAGCGCGAGCTCGGGGGTCCACGAACTCGCGTTGAAGACGTAGACGCCCAGGGCGTTGATGCCGAACAGAACCGCCGTGATCGTCAGCAGGCCGGTGAGGGCCCGCCAGGCGCGGCGAACAGGAGTGGATGCGGCCACGGGATGCTCTCGAGAACGATCAGGCGTTGGGCTTGGTGTCGCCGTCGCGCCCGTCGGCGTCGGTCTCGGCTGCCGGCTCAGCGTCCGGCGTCACAGCATCCGACGACTCGCCGTCGTGGGTCTCGTGGTAGTTGTCGACGATGTCGTCGAACCCGTCATCGGTTTCGTCCTCGACCTCGTCAGCGGGCGTGATGACCCGAAGAATTGCCTGGCTGTGCACCTTGATGTCGACGCCGGGAGCGATCTCGATCACCGCGGGCTGGTCGAGATTGTCGGGGTCGAACTCGACAATCGTGCCGTACAGGCCGCCCTGCAGCAGCACCTCGGCGCCGGGAACGGTCTGGCGAGCCTTCTGCGCCTGCTCCTCGCGCTGCTTCTTCATGCGGCGACTGGAGTTCCAGAACATGAACACCAGGAGGGCGCCCAGCAGAATGAGCAGACCGTAGTTGAGGAAGAAATCCTGGAAGTTCATGAAGAGGGGCGCCTTTCGGGTGCGGCCGCGCAGACGTCGGGCCGCGTGGGGGTCAAAGCCTCCAGGAATTATAGGTCATCGAATCTCAGCGTCTGATCGGCATGACGCACACCCAGGTGCGCGTAGGCGTCGGGAGTTGCCACGCGACCGCGCGGCGTACGCCCCATGAATCCGATTCGCACGAGGTAGGGCTCGATGACGGACTCGATGGTGTCTGCTTCTTCGCCGACGGTCACGGCGAGCGTGTTGAGTCCGACCGGGCCCCCATGGAACCGGCGCACGAGCGCCTCCAGGACGGCGCGATCAAGTCGGTCGAGCCCGATTGCGTCGACGTCGTAGAGGTCGAGGGCTGCATCGACCGATGCTGCGGTGGCGCTCCCCCCGTGGACCACGACGTAGTCGCGGACTCGTCGCAGCAGGCGGTTGGCGATGCGTGGGGTGCCTCGCGAACGCCGGGCGATCTCGGCACGGGATTCGGCCGGCAGCGGAACATCAAGCATCCGGGCCGAGCGCTCGAGGACGCGTTCGAGTTCCTCGGGCTCGTAATACTCGAGGTGTGCGGTGAATCCGAACCGATCGCGCAACGGGTTTGGGAGCAGGCCCGCGCGCGTCGTCGCGCCCACGAGCGTGAACGGGGCCAGATCGAGCGGGATGCTCGTCGCGCCAGCACCCTTGCCGACCATGATGTCGATCCGGAAATCTTCCATGGCGAGGTAGAGCATCTCTTCGGCCGAGCGCGCCATGCGATGGATTTCATCGATGAAGAGCACCTCACCGGGAGTCAGGCTTGAGAGCAGCGCCGCGAGGTCGCCGGCATGCTGGATGGCCGGTCCGCTCGACATGCGAAGCGGGCGCGCGCTCTCGTGGGCGACGATCATGGCCAGTGTCGTCTTGCCGAGGCCCGGCGGACCAGCCAGCAGGATGTGGTCGGCAGGGCGCTCCTGAAGCCGGGCTGCGTCGAGGAGGAGCTGGAGTTGTCCCCGCACTTTCGTCTGCCCGACGAACTCCGCAAGGGATGCCGGTCGCAGTGCGCCCTCAATCGCGAGCTCTGACTCATCCTTCGAGGGTGTGGGGTCGGTCAGATCATCCACGCAGGGGCTCCTTTCGCGCCGGGCCGAGTTCGGCCAGCGCGCGGCGCAGCAGATCCTGCACGGATGCCTCGGCCGCGGCATCCTCAAGAACGGTCGCCGCCACCTCGGCGGCGTGGCGCTCGGGCCAGCCGAGTCCGGTCAGCGCTGCGGTCACCGCGTCGGCTCGGTTGTCGGTGACGGATGCCGCGCGCGAGGCTGCCGCGGGGGCGATGATCTTCCCGGTCAAGTGCAGCACGATCAGCTTGGCGGTCTTCGGGCCGATGCCAGACACCCGACGGAACGGCGCGTCGTCTTCGGCGGCGACGGCGGTGGCGATCTGGTCGACTGACATGGCGCTGAGCACGCCCAGTGCGGACTTGGGGCCCACGCCGGTGACTCCGACGAGCAGCAGGAACGTCGTCAGCTCGTCGCGCGTCTCGAAGCCGACGAGACTCAAAGCGTCTTCCCGCACGATCAACGACGTGTGCAGAAACAGCGGTTCGCCAACGTGCGCCGAGCGGGCGACATCGGGCGTCACGGCGACGGTGAGTCCCACTCCCCCGACCTCGACCACGACCGAGTCCAGATCGGCGTAGCCGACGATGCCCCGCACAGACGAAATCATCGTGCTCCTTACGTTCGGCGCAGCCCGCGCCTCAGAGCAGGCTATGCGGCGGATCGGACATTTGTTCGAGCGACACGCTCAGACCCGAGCGCGCCGTTCAGCGTCCCGCCAGGCCTGCTGCGCCTTGGTCAACGAGTCACCAGCTGCCGCCCCCGCCTGCGGAGCACCCCGCCACGCGTGGCAGAGAGCGAGTGCCAGGGCGTCGGCGGCGTCTGCAGGCTGCGGGAGGACATCAAGCCTCAGGATCCGCGCGACCATTGTCTGGACCTGCCGTTTGTCGGCGCTGCCGTACCCGGTGATTGCGGCCTTCACCTCGGTCGGCGTGTGCGTAGCCGCAGGAAGACCCCGCTCACCCGCGAGCATCAGCGCGATACCGCTGGCCTGAGCGGTACCCATGACCGTGCTCCGGTTCTGTTGGGCGAACACCCGCTCCACTGCCACGACGTCAGGCCGATGCAGATCGAGGATCTCTCGGATGCCGGACGCGATGCCGGCGAGCCGGCGCTCGATAGCGAGGTCGGCATCCGTCCTGATCACGCCGACGTGGACGAGGGCCGCCGAGCGGTCGGCAGCGACATCCACGACACCGACGCCACAACGGGTGAGGCCGGGGTCGATTCCAAGAACGCGAACAGTCGCCACCCGGCAACGCTAGGCGCGACGAGCGGCGGTCCCGAGGAGGCGCGCCCTATTCGTCGTTCTCGAGCTCGGCCTGCACTTCGGCGCTCAGGTCGAAGTTGCTGTAGACGTTCTGGACGTCGTCGCTGTCTTCGAGAGCGTCGATGAGGCGGAACACCTTGCGTGCAGTGTCGGCGTCGACCTCGACCTTGAGCGAGGGCACGAACTCGACATCCGCCGACTCGTAATCAAGGCCCGCCTCCTGCAGTGCCGAACGGACGGCCACGAGGTCGGATGCCTCGGTGATGACTTCGAACCCCTGCGCGTGCGGCTCGATCTCCTCGGCGCCGGCCTCGAGAGCCGCCATCATGACGTCATCCTCAGTCGTTCCCTCGCCCGAGACGACGATCACGCCCTTGCGGTGGAAGTTGTAGGCGACCGACCCGGGGTCAGCCAGCGTTCCACCGTTACGCGAGAGCGCGGTGCGCACCTCCGCGGCAGCGCGGTTCTTGTTGTCGGTCAGACACTCGATCATGAGCGCGACGCCGTTGGGTCCGTAGCCTTCGTAGAGGATCGTCAGGTACTCGACCGAGTCGCCGGAGATTCCCGCACCGCGCTTGATCGCGCGGTCGATGTTGTCGTTGGGAACCGACGTCTTCTTCGCCTTCTGTACGGCGTCGTACAGCGTGGGGTTACCCGAAAGATCGGCACCGCCGAGCTTGGCTGCGACTTCGATGTTCTTGATGAGTTTGGCGAACGACTTGGCACGACGCGCGTCGATGACGGCCTTCTTGTGCTTGGTCGTCGCCCACTTGGAGTGGCCGGACATGCGCTCGATTCTATCGGCCGCGCGAAGCGTGCTCCGTCAGGCTGCAGCTCGTACGGCTTGCAGGAACAGCTCGTGGAACCGGGTCTCACCGGTCACCTCGGGGTGGAAGGAGGTTCCGAGCAGTGCACCCTGGCGGACGGCGACCACACGGCCGTCGTCGAGGGATGCCACCACTTCGGCGCGCTCTCCTACCTGCTCGACCAGCGGCGCGCGGATGAACACGGCATGTACGGTCTGATCGTCGAAAGCCGGGACAATGAGCTCGGTTTCGAACGAGTCGACCTGGCTCCCGAACGCGTTGCGGCGAACCACCACGTCCAGGCCTCCGAACGTCTGCTGACCTTCGATTCCATCAACGATGTCGTCGGCCAACAGGATCAGGCCGGCGCACGTACCGTACATCGGCATCCCGGACTTGCGCGCCGCGATGATCGGCTCGCGCATCCCGAACGCCCGCGAGAGTTTGTCGATCACGCTGGACTCCCCGCCGGGGATGACGAGCCCGTCGACCGCGGCGAGTTCCTCCGGGCGACGCACGAGTGAGACTTCGACCTCCAGGGACCGCAGCACGGCCACGTGCTCGCGCACGTCGCCCTGGAGGGCGAGAACACCGACGTGCGGACGGGTCGTGCTCACCAGCCCCGCTCGGCCAGTCGATGCGGTGCCGGAAGGTCAGCGACGTTGATGCCGACCATCGCCTCGCCGAGGCCGCGCGACACATCGGCAATGACCTTCGCGTCGTCGTAGAAGGTTGTCGCCTTCACGATCGCCGCGGCGCGCTGCGCCGGGTTCCCGGACTTGAAGATGCCCGATCCGACGAAGACGCCATCGGCGCCGAGCTGCATCATCATGGCGGCATCCGCTGGCGTTGCAACACCCCCGGCGACGAAGAGCACGACCGGCAGTGTTCCGGTCTCGGCGATCTCGGCGACGAGCTCGTACGGGGCCTGAAGATCCTTGGCAGCGACGTACAGTTCGTCCTTGGAGAGAGCTCCGAGCGCCGCGATCTCGCCCTTGATCTTGCGGATGTGCTTCATCGCCTCGGAGACGTCACCGGTGCCGGCCTCGCCCTTCGAGCGGATCATCGCGGCGCCCTCGTTGATGCGCCGCAGGGCCTCACCGAGGTTCGTGGCGCCGCAGACGAACGGCACCGTGAAACCCCACTTGTCGATGTGGTTGACGTAGTCGGCGGGCGAGAGGACTTCGGACTCGTCGATGTAGTCCACGCCGAGTTCCTGCAGTACCTGAGCCTCGACGAAGTGGCCGATGCGGGCCTTGGCCATGACCGGGATCGAGACCGCCTCGATGATGCCGTCGATCATGTCGGGGTCGCTCATGCGCGAGACACCACCCTGGGCGCGGATGTCGGCGGGCACCCGCTCGAGCGCCATCACCGCGACAGCGCCAGCATCCTCGGCGATCTTCGCCTGGTCGGGCGTGACGACGTCCATGATGACGCCGCCCTTGAGCATTTCGGCGAGACCCCGCTTGACGCGAGACGAACCGGTGGTGGATGCGGACACGAGGACCCTTTCGTCTTGACCTATGCCAAAACCTAGCATGTCCCACCGCTTAGACTCGTCGGGATGACTGATCTCGATGCTCAACCGGCTATCGCCGGCTCCACGGCGACCGACATCGCCGAGAGCGTTCGAGGCCTTGTCGAACGCGGCATGCTCGCTCCCGGGGATGCGCTTCCCCCGGTCCGTGCCCTGGCCGAGCGTCTGGGCGTGAACCGCAATACGGTCGTCGCCGCCTATCGACACCTCGCCCAGGCGGGCACGGTCGTGACGCGGGGTCGGGGCGGCACGCTCATCGCCGGATCGCCCCGGATGCCGCAAGAAGGTTTCTCTGCCGGAACCGTGCTGCGGGACCTTGGCACCGGTAACCCGGATGCCGCACTGATCCCTGATCCTGCTCGGGTACTCGCGCGCGTCGTCGGCCGACCCGTGCTGTACGGGGAGCCGGTCATCGACCGCGACTTCGAGTTGTGGGCCACCGCATGGATGCGCGAGGCGATGGTCGATCAGCCCGAGTTGCAGTTGACGATCACGGGCGGAGCCTCGGACGCGATCGAACGGCTGCTCGGCCAATCCCTCACTCGTGACGATGCCGTCGCCGTCGAAGATCCGTGCTTCTTGTCGACGATGAACATCCTGCGGTTGGGTGGATACCGGGCGGTGCCGGTTCCCGTCGACGACGAGGGCATGACAGTCGCCGGGCTCCGTGCGGCCTTGGATGCCGGGGTGCGCGCCATCGTGAGCACCCCGCGCGCGCAGAATCCCACGGGCGCCAGCCTGTCGGCCCGGCGGGCAGCGGCGCTGCGTGCCGAGTTGGCCGAGCATCCGTACGTTCTCGTCGTGGAGGACGACCACTTCTCGCTGCTCTCCGAGCGCCCCTTCCACACGATCGTCGGACCCGATCACGAACGCTGGGCTCTCATCCGGTCGGTGTCGAAGTTCCTCGGCCCCGACATGTGCCTGGCGGTCACCGCATCAGACGCCGACACGGCGGCACGCCTCGCGCTGCGTCTGAGCCCGGGAACGACGTGGGTGAGTCATCTGCTGCAGCGCCTGGCTCACGCGCTGCTCACTGATGATGCCGTGCGAGACGACATCCGGCGGGCAGGCAAGCACTACGCCGAGCGCAACGCAGCAGTTGCCAAGCTGCTGCAGGATGCCGGTGTTCCGGCGCATGCAGCCGACGGTCTCAATCTGTGGGTGCCGCTCGGAGTGCCTGCTCGAGACGTCGGCGAGTACCTCATGCGGCGCGGGTGGCTCGCGCGCTCAGGCGAAGAGTTCGTGCTCGCCGGGGAGGATGCCGCGCAGCACCTGCGTCTGACGGTGCACGACCTCACCGATGCCGAGGCGACACGCCTGGCATCCGATCTGTCAGCCGCTATCGAAGCGGCTCGTTCCACGAAAGCAGGCCAGCCCTCATGAAGATCCTCTCGATCCAGTCAGCCGTCGCCTACGGCCACGTCGGCAACTCTGCAGCGGTGTTCCCCCTGCAGCGCATCGGCGTCGAGGTTCTGCCGGTGTACACCGTGAACTTCTCCAACCACACCGGGTACGGCGCGTGGCGCGGACCGCTGATCTCCCCCGCCGACGTTGCGGAGGTACTCACTGGTATCGAAGAACGCGGCGTCTTTCCGCAGATCGATGCGGTGCTGTCGGGCTACCAGGGGTCGGAAGGGATCGGCGACGTCATCCTTGATGCCGTCGCGCGGGTGAAAGCTGCCAACCCGGCTGCGGTCTATGCCTGTGATCCGGTCATGGGCAACGCAAAGTCAGGATGCTTCGTCGCACCCGCCATCCCGGTGTTGCTGCGCGAGCGTGTGGTCCCCGCTGCCGACATCATCACCCCGAACCAGTTCGAACTGGGCTTCCTGACGGGAACGGAACCGGCAGATCTCGAGTCCACGCTCGTCTCGGCCGATCTCGCCCGCGACATGGGCCCGCGCACGGTCCTCGTCACCAGCGTCGAACGTCCAGACGCACCCGAAGGAACGATCGAGATGCTCGCCGTCACCGACGATGGCGCGTGGATCGTGCAGACGCCGCGAATCCCGATGAAGGCGAACGGCTCTGGCGACGTGACTGCCGCGCTGTTCACCGCCCACTACGGCGCCACCGGTGACCCAGCGCTTGCTCTCGCACGGACCGTGTCGAGCGTGTTCGACCTTCTGCAGAACACGTATGACTCGGGCGAGCGGGAGCTGCAGCTGGTCGAGTCGCAGGGGGCCTATGCCCACCCGCGGATGCAGTTCGAGGTCACGCGGGTCCGCTGACCCCGACGCTCAGTAGGCGGGCCAGGCTGCCGCGAGAGTCTCGCGCACGTCGCCCAGGAGCTGAGGGAGTGCCTTGGTGCGCGCGATGATCGGGAAGAAGTTCGCGTCCGAGGCCCACCGCGGCACCACGTGCTGGTGCAGGTGCTCGTCGACACCCGCGCCGGCTACCGCCCCCTGATTCATGCCGATGTTGAAGCCGTCGCACCGTGAAACGGCGCGAAGCGCGCGCATCGCCGTCTGTGTGAACTCGGCGATCTCCTGAGTCTCCTCCGTCGTCGCGAGGTCGTAGGTTGCGACATGGCGGTAGGGGCACACCAGGAGGTGACCGGAATTGTACGGAAAGAGATTCAGCAAGACGTAGGCGCTCGTGCCGCGGTGGACGATCAGGCCGTCGGCATCCGTTTTGCCGGGCGCCGCGCAGAACGGACACGCGGCGCGCATTGCGTCGGCACCGGCCTGGATGTACGCCATCCGGTGTGGAGTCCACAGTCGCTGAAAGCCGTCGGGTACACCGGCATACTCGGAAGAGGGAACGGATGCCGGCTCGGATGTCCCGGCATCCGTCATGCCAGGTCCTCAGCGGTGTCCACGAGAGTGCGATCTGCGATCGCCGTCAGGATGCGCTCGATCGCGTCGTCGACCGGGATGCCGTTGGTCTGCGACCCGTCGCGGAAGCGGAACGAGACTGTCCCTGCGGAGCGGTCCTGCTCCCCCGCGATCAGCTGGATCGGCACCTTCTGTGTCGTGTGCGTGCGGATCTTCTTCTGCATCCGGTCGTCGGAGTGATCGACCGCGGCCCGCACTCCGCGCGCGCGCAGGCGCGCCACGATCTCATCGAGGTACTCGCCGTATTCTTCAGCCACGGGGATCGCGACCACCTGCGTCGGCGAGAGCCACACCGGGAAGGCTCCCGCATAGTGCTCGAGCAGGATCGCGAAGAAGCGCTCGATCGAGCCGAACAGCGCACGGTGGATCATCACGGGACGGTGCTTTGCCCCATCGGGGCCGGTGTACTCGAGCTCGAACCGCTCGGGCTGGTTGAAGTCGAGCTGAATGGTCGACATCTGCCAGGTGCGGCCGATCGCATCGCGGGCCTGCACGGAGATCTTCGGTCCGTAGAACGCGGCGCCGCCCGGGTCGGGCACGAGTTCCAGACCCGAGGCTTCGGCCACCTCGCGCAGCGTTTCGGTGGCCTCTGCCCACAGGGCATCGTCACCGATGAACTTCGGGTTGCCCTCCTCCTTCGTCGACAGCTCGAGGTAGAAGTCCTGCAGACCGTAGTCGCGCAGCACCGACAGCACGAAGTCGAGGTTGCGAGTGAGTTCGTCTCGCACCTGGTCGGCTGTGACGTAGATGTGCGCGTCATCCTGGGTCATCCCCCGCACGCGAGTGAGCCCCGCGAGGGTTCCGCTCTTCTCGTATCGGTAGACCGTGCCGAACTCCGCAAGACGCAGCGGAAGCTCACGGTAGCTGCGGCCCCGCGACCGGAAGATCAGGTTGTGGAACGGGCAGTTCATGGGCTTGAGGTAGTACTCCTGCCCCTGCCGGGTCACGTGGCCCTCGGCATCCACGACTTCGTCGAGCTCCATCGGGGGGTACATCCCGTCGGCGTACCACTGCAGGTGACCGCTGGTCATGAAGAGGTCGCCCTTGGTGATGTGGGGCGAGTTGACCATTTCGTAGTTGGCGGCGAGCAGGCGCTGGCGCATGTACTGCTCGATCTCGTAGCGGATGATGCCGCCCTTGGGGTGGAAGACCGCAAGGCCCGGCCCGATCTCGTCGGGGAACGAGAAGAGGTCAAGTTCCGCGCCAAGCTTGCGGTGGTCGCGACGAGCTGCCTCCTCGAGGCGGTGCTGGTAGGCCCGAAGCTCGTCTTTGGTCGGCCACGCCGTTCCGTAGATACGCTGCAACTGCGGGTTCTTCTCGCTGCCCCGCCAGTAGGCGCCGGCAATCCGGGTCAGATCCCAGCCGTTGCCGATCATGCGCGTGCCCGGAACGTGCGGTCCGCGGCAGAGGTCCTTCCAGACCGTCTCGCCATCGCGGGTCACGTTGTCGTAGATCGTCAGTTCAGCACCGCCGACCTCGACCGATGCCCCTTCCGCGGCATCCGCACCGCCGCCCTTCAGCCCGATGAGCTCGAGTTTGAACGGCTCGTCGGCAAGCTCTGCGCGCGCTTCACCCTCCGTCACGACACGGCGTGTGAAGCGCTGGCCCTCACGGACGATCCGCTCCATCTCTTTCTTGATGGCTTTGAGATCCTCGGGGGTGAACGGCTCATCGACGCCGAAGTCGTAGTAGAACCCGTCGGTGATCGGCGGGCCGATGCCGAGGTTCGCCTGCGGACGGATCCGCTGAACGGCCTGTGCCAGCACGTGCGCGGTGGAGTGGCGAAGGATGTCGAGCCCGTCAGGGCTGTCGATCGTCACCGGCTCCACGGTGTCCTCAGCGGTCACAACCGTCGCGAGATCCCGCAACGTGCCGTTGACCCGCAGGGCGACGACGGAGCGGTCGGGGAAGAGAGCGAAGCCGTCGGCGGGATAGGCCACGTCGGACGGGACGAGCGGTTGTGTCACAGCGAACTCCTGGGCGATGTCAGTCTCAAGGCTACCGAGCCGAGCGGGGGCGTCGGACCAGAGCGATCACATGATCTGCCCGATGTACGAGTACTTGACAAAGACCTCGGGCGCGAGCCCCGCCTCCTCGAGCACTCCCTGGACGGCAGCCATCATGTAGCGCGAGTCCCATCCCATGTACAGGTGGTGGTCGGCATCCAGGCTGTCCCAGTCGCCGTTCCACGCGCGATCGTTGTAGACGGGCCCACCTCGCCGTGAGCAGTACGCGATGACGGCATCGCGTCGATCTGCCCAGAGCCGCTTGAAGATGCGATTGAAGAGGTACTTGATATCGGGGACTTCCCAGTGCTCGCCGACGTATTCCACGTACGAGAACTCGCGCTCCCAGCCTCGTGGCCAGCCACGCCGCGGGGTCGCATCCAGGATGGGCGTCAAACCGTCATCGTCGATCACGAGGGGTCCTCGGCGTCGCCAGAGGGTCATCACCTGCTGAGCGAGTTCTGCAGACCGCGCGCTGATCGCACCGGTCCCCCACGTCTCGATGGACTCCAGCTGCCGTGTCAGGGTGATGAAGCTCTTCCCGTAGACACTGCGCTTGACGGGGAAGTCGGCGTCGAAGACCTGAGCCGCGAGTGCCTCCTCCAGCAGCGTGAGGTTGCCCAGGGTCGCGGCCAGGGCACGATGACTGTTCTGTTCGTCCTCGCTGTAGTCCTTCCACCGCCGCCCATCGCCGCCGGTCCAGTCATCCGATGGCGCGGGCGGGAAGACATGGTCGATGACGAGGTCATTCTGCGCCGGATCGGTGTCGGCCAGCCGCGACAGAACATACTCCGGATGCGGCAGGGGGCTGTGCTTCAGTGCAACGCGCACACGGTCATCCGACGGAGTCAGGCGCGAGATTGCCGCGACGAGCGAGTCGATGCCGTCCCGGGATGCGCGCACAAGGCGGGCAACGAGGCGCTCCGAGCCCACGCCGACGACATCGCGGCGCAAGAGAAGCGACTGCAGGTCGTCGAGCACGTCGAGGAGATCGTCACGTCCGACCTCGCCGCCGCGGTGTCGCGCGTACAGCGACATGACCAACGGGTACATCCCGCGGCCGAACGTATTGAGGTGGTGCAGACGCACCCGGATTTCGGCATCCGGCTCACCCGTGGGGTCAAGCAGCGTCGCGTAGAGCTGGGCGAAGGATCTCCACTGCTCCGCCTGGGTTCGAAGCGCCGCGGGGTCGAGTCGAGGGAAATGCGCCCGGAACACGTCATAGACACCGCGACCCGATGCGGTCGTGGCGACCTCGCGTCCGCCGACCATGACGAGATAGTGAGCCCAGAACGACGCGATGTGCTCACCGGTGCTCCGCTCGATGGCGGCCCAGTACTCGTCTTCGATGACCAACTGCTCGGCGTGCGAGAGTCCCATGAGTACGTAGTTGTGAATCAGCTCATGGTCGCGCAGTGGCTCGCCGGTGGAGTTCAGGCTCTCGAAGATCTGCTGGGCATTGGCGCCGGTGCCGAGTGAGATGGCGACGTGCTCCAGCCGCTGGAGTCCGCGCCAGACCCGAGCGACATCATCGGCGGCAATCTGACTACGAAAGAACGCATAGTTGTCGGCGAACCGCGAGGGCGTCGGCGCGACATCCGTAGCCCCAACGACGACTTCACGGAAAAGTCCTGCCCACTCGCGATGGGGCCGAAGCTTCGTGTCACCGGTCGCGCCGTGAAGGAACACGCGCTGAAGCTCCTCTGCAAGTACGGAGTCTTCGTCCCGGATGGTGTGGAACAGGGCAGCAACCAGAAGCATCAGCGTCGTGATGCGTTGCTGCCCGTCGATGAGCACCCACTCCTCGGCGTCTTCGCCCGAGCGTGGGCCCGCCGAATCGGCTGCGCTGAGGACCGAGCCGATGAAGTGCATCTGGTCGTCATCCCGATCGGCCACGGCACGGATGTCGCTCAGGAGCTGTTCGCAGCCCCCGATATCCCACCGGTACTGCCGCTGATAGACCGGGACGACGATCGTGGCCTGAGCCGACGCCAGCCACGCGACCGTATTCACGGCGTGAGCGCGGATGTTCGTCGCAGTGATCATCGAGTGTCTCCTCCGGCTGTGTGGACGACCCCGACGAGTCTAATAATCACGGCGCGGATGCCCAGGTTCCCGCGCAGGGCCGGAGGTAGGGTTACCTAAGTTGGGCCTGTAAAAACGCGCTGGCTCACCGACCGAAAGGCACAGACCCTATGGGTTACATCAAGAGCGCCGCTCTCGACGAGACCGGCTTTGTCGTCCTCGACAGTTACAACGAGCCCGTCGATCCGAAGGAATGGCTCGACATCGAATACGTGGACTGGAAGTCCTCGGGTGACACCCGATTCGCTCCCCTCGCCTCGGCCAAGGGCGAGATCGAGTGCAACGGCTTCTGGAATCACCAGCCGCCCCGCACCGACAAGGACGGCGTCTGGATCGATTCGCAGACCGAACTTGCTCCCACTCTCACTGCACGGGCGAAGGAGCCGGGCGCGAACGTCGGACGCTGCCGCATCATCGAGCTGCAGCCGAACTCCTACGCGGACTGCCTGTACAACCTCCACCAGGACGACAACAACCGCCTGAACCCCGATGGCACCGGCTGGGTCGTTCGCGGCTTCTTCAATCTGACCGACGACAAGGACAGCTACTTCGTCCTTCGTGAGAACCGCACCGACCCGAGCATCGAGTACCGCATCGCTCTTCCCGCCGGTGCTCAGCTGATCGTCGACACCCAGCGACTCTGGCACGCTGTCCACCACCAGGGCGACAAGCCGCGCTACTGCCTCATCACCTCGTGGACATCGGGCCCGGAGCTTGACGCCTATATCGAGAAGTACCACGGCAAGCCCACCACCGAGTACTACCCGGTCTCGGAGGAGATTCGCGAGGCCGGCCAGGCCGAGCAGGCGCGCCGGGATGCAGCCCGTGCCGCCTACTACGCAGCAAAGGGCCAGAAGGAGAAGCTCGCAATGAGCGAGGCCTGATCCAGCGCGACCCGAAGGCCCCCACCCGATGAAGGGTGGGGGCCTTCGTCGTGAGCGTGGATCTTGGACCCTTTCGGTCGCGCCACACTGCGGCCGCAATGGGCTCAGCTCCGCCACAGGGCGCGACGGAACGTGGTGATACGGCGTCGTGCCGTGTGCCAGCAACGTAAACGAAAAACCCCCGGAATTCCGGGGGTTTCAGGTGGTGCGCGATACTGGGATCGAACCAGTGACCTCTTCCGTGTCAGGGAAGCGCGCTACCGCTGCGCCAATCGCGCCTAAAAGGCTATTCAGTTGTCATGCGAGGTGGCGACGGGATTCGAACCCGTGTAAACGGCTTTGCAGGCCGGTGCCTAGCCGCTCGGCCACGCCACCGTGTGTGGTTCGACCCACGTGTCGTGCTCCCGAAGGAAGCCCCGCACTCGAGCGGATGACGAGACTCGAACTCGCGACCCTCACCTTGGCAAGGTGATGCGCTACCAACTGCGCTACATCCGCATTGCGCCACCGTGTGGCGCTTGATCGACTTTAGTCGAGAATCGCCGCCGCGCAAAACCGAAACGGCTCCGCGCGTGTCGGAGTCCGCGGTCGTGTGCTTGACCAGGAATCCGGTAGGATCGAGACTCGGCCCGCGAGGGTCTTGGGCGATTGGCGCAGTTGGTAGCGCGCTTCCTTCACACGGAAGAGGTCATCAGTTCGAGTCTGGTATCGCCCACCACATTGAGTATCACCGACGCTTCTCGGCATCCCAGCCGTAGCGGCTACGCAGCGCGTTAGCGACGAGTACAAAGCGGTCGAGATCCAGCGCGGCGGCCTCACGGCGCATCCCCCGATGATGCACGCTGTAGAGCTGCTCGATGTCGACCCAGGATGCTCTCCCTCGCGCATCCCACGGCCCTGCCCCGATCGCGATGTAGTCCCGGTCACCGTCGTGCGGCTGGCTGGTCAGTCTCACCGCGTAGACGTGATCGGAGTCCTGGCGGCCGATCACGAGAACCGGACGATCCTTGCCTCGTCCGTCGCCTTCGGCGTAAGGCACCCAGGTCCACACGATCTCGCCGGCGTCAGCGTCCCCGTCCGCTTCGGGTGCATAACTGATCTTCAGGCCGTTCGCGCCAGGTGCCGCAATGAGCCGCGTGCGGACGGCGAGCGGCGGCGCGTCTGGTGCGGCATCCGTACGTTCCTTCCTGCGCATCGGCGGCGTGAGCGCACGCGCAACCTTACGGACAAGCGATGACAGCCGATTCACGAAGTCACCCTAACCGGCGAACACACGAGAAAACGCCTCAGGGGCGCCGCGAACCAGTCGCGACGCCCCTGAGGGTAAGGAGACGAACTCCGGGTGAATCAGACCTGCCCGGCGAGCGAGTAGCCCTCTTCGCCGTGCACGCTGGTGTCGACACCGGCGAGCTCGTCCTCGTTCTTGATGCGGAAGCCGATCGTCTTCTCGATCGCGAAGCCCAGGATCCAGGCCACGACGAAGGAGTAGATCAGGACGCCGAAGGCTGCGATCGCCTGTACCGTGAGCTGCTCGATGCCGCCACCGAGGAAGAGACCGGTCTCGGTTGCGAAGAAGCCGAGGTACAGCGTTCCGATGACACCACCGACGAGGTGGATGCCGACAACGTCGAGCGAGTCGTCGTAGCCGAGCTTCCACTTGAGCTCGATGGCGAAGGCACAGATGACACCGGTGACGAGACCGAGCAGGAGCGCCCAGCCGGGCGTCAGGAACGCACAGGCAGGGGTGATCGCAACGAGACCGGCGACGGCACCCGAAGCAGCACCGACCGACGTGGCCTTGCCGTCCTTGAACTTCTCGACGATCAGCCAACCGATGATGGCGGCGGCGGTTGCACCGAGCGTGTTGATGACGATCACACCGGCAAGCGAGTCAGGACCCATCGAGCCGTAGGTCTCGGTGTCGGCGTAGTACCAGTTGGCCTCTGCACCCGCGTTGAAGCCGAACCATCCGAACCACAGGATCGAAGCGCCGAGCATGACCAGCGGCACGTTGTGCGGCTTCTGGATGCCCTTCTGGAAGCCGATGCGCTTGCCGAGCACGAGGGCCAGGGCAAGGGCTGCAGCACCCGCGTTGATGTGAACGGCAGTACCACCCGCGTAGTCCATCACGAAGATCCCGGACTCCTCGCCGAACAGCGTGGTGCCGAGGTTCATGATCCAGCCGCCACCCCAGACCCATGCGGCCACGGGGAAGTAGACGACTGTCGCCCAGACACCGGCGAAGATCATCCACGATCCGAACCGGGCGCGGTCAGCGATGGCGCCCGAGATCAGGGCCACCGTGATGATCGCGAAGGTGGAGCCGAAGAGCGCGAGCACGAAGTCCGAGCTGGAAAGCTCAGGCGACGAGAGTGCGAAGTTCGAGAAGGGGTTTCCTGCAAAAGCCCAGGGGTCGCTCACGGCGGCCATGTTGAATCCGTAGAGGATCCAGAGCACAGCGATCAGAGCCATCGCGCCGAAGCTCATCATCATCATGCTGATGACGCTCTTCGCCTTGACGAGACCACCGTAGAAGAAGGCGACGCCGGGCGTCATGAACAGGACTAGCGCCGATGAGGTAATACCCCAGGCGAGAGTTCCAGCATCCATTGAGAGTCCTCAATTCGTGTCGTGTGTCGAAAGCTGCATCGACGCGGGTAGCCGATGCACTTGCGGGGCCAGTCTCGCGGCGACCGGTTTCGACCAGAGGGTGCCCCGTGTTTCGCGTCTGTTACACGACCGACGCTCAGGTAAACATCACGTTTCGGACGACCCCGAGGTCGCCACGAAATTCACGCGAGTGTGGACGCCACGAGGCGTGAGATCGCGCGCAGGTACTTCTTGCGGTATCCGCCCGCCAACATCTCTTCCGGAAACACCGTGTCCAGGGTGAGGCCGGTCGCGCGAATCGGGATCTGCGCGTCGTAGATGCGGTCTACCAGGGCGACGAATCGGAGTGCGGCGGATTGATCGGTGAACACCGACACATCGCGAAGACCGACCAGGGACACCCCTTCGATGAGCCGGATGTAGCGCGACGGATGGACGCGTGCCAGCTGAGCGACCACGTCCTCGAATGGGTCGTCGCTCACGATCGCTCCGGCGGACGCCGATTCGATTGCTGATTCGTAGTCGGCGGAGTCCAGCGATATTGCGTGCCCATCGACGTCGCGATGACGGTAGTCGGTTCCGTCGATTCGGATGGTCTGGAAGCTCTCGGCCATCGCATGGATTTCACGCAAGAAGTCCTGCGCGGCGAATCGCCCCTCACCGAGGGCGTTGGGCGGGGTGTTGGACGTCGCAGCCAGACGCGTTCCCGTGGCTACGAGCTCACCCAGCAGACGGGTCATGACCATCGTGTCGCCGGGATCATCGAGTTCGAACTCGTCGATGCACAGCAGGTCGGCACCCGTGAAGAGTTTCACGACGTTCTGGTAGCCCAGCGCCCCGACCAGGGCCGTGTACTCGATGAACGATCCGAAGTACTTCCGACGTACGGGCATCGCGTGATAGATCGCGGCAAGTAGGTGAGTCTTGCCGACGCCGAATCCGCCGTCGAGGTAGACGCCGGGCTTGAGCTCGGGCTGCTTGGGTCGGCGCCGGAACAGGCCTCCGCGCGCCACCTCAGGGCGCCCCCCGGCGAAGGCGATGAGCAGTTCCTTCGCCTCCTGCTGGGAAGGAAAGGCAGGGTCGGCGCGGTAGGACTCAAACGACGCATGGGCGAACTGCGGTGGGGGCGTGAGCGCCGCCACCATCTGGTCGCCGGAGAGCTCGGGTGCGCGCGTTGCGAGGTGGACGATGCCGGTGGGGCCGGATGCTGGCATGGGTAGCTTCCGCGGAGGAGGCGGATGCGGGCGTGCCGCGTGCCGCCTAGAGTCGGGGAGGGCGGGAGGACCCTCCTACTTTACGCGGCGTGTCGCCACACCCCGCGCACCCGGAGGCTCCCCGACCGCGTTCCATGGGCCCAGAGAGGATCTCTCCATGATCGTGACCGAACTGTCGCCACGAACCCTCGACACGATCGACATCGACGACGACCGTGACGCAGCACGTGCGTGGGTCGCCGCGCGCTACGGCTCCGCTGATCCGGACTCCGTGCGGCTGAACATGATCACCTCGCTCACCGGGTCCGCCGTCGGCGCCGACGGCACGAGTGAGACCCTCACCGGCGGGGCAGACCGGCTCATTCTCAGCGCAATCCGTGGGGCCGCGGATGCCGTGATCGTCGGGGCTCAGACAGTGCGCGCCGAGGGCTATCTCCTCCCCCGGTCGGCGGCTCTCGCGGTCGTGACCCGTTCCGGCTCATTGGAGGGACTCCGGATGCCTGACGGGGCGGACCAACCCCTGATTGCGCTGTGCCCCGCATCCCGGGCGAAGCAGGTGGAAGCATCGGTCGCCCACCTTTCGGCCGAGGTCATTGGGCTCCCCTCCGACGAGCCGACGCCCGAGCTCATCGTTGACGCTCTCCGGGATCGGGGCATGCGTCACCTCGTGTGTGAGGGCGGCCCCTCATTGGCTGGCAAGTTCGCTGATTCGGGCGTCATCGACGAGTACTGCATAACCGTCGCACCAGCGCTGACACCGGCGCAGCATCCGTTTCTGGGGGTCCACGACCCCGTCGCGACCGAGGTCGCCGGTCACCTCGTCGACGACGACGGATTCACCTATCTGCGTCTGCGGGCTCGCTGACGAACCCATGCTGGGTGAGCCACCGCGTGATTCGGCCGGTCCAGCGCTCCTGGTCGTAGTTCCACAGCTTGGTGTGACGAGCCACACTGAAGACGTCGAGTTCCACGATGTCGGGACGCGCGACGACCAGATCGTGAGAGGCGTCCGAGGGCACGAAACCGTCATCGTCGCTGTGCAGGATGAGAATCGGATGCCGCAGCTCCGCCGAGCGGGCAAGCACGTCGAGTCGACGGAACGGAATCGCTGCTCCCGCGCCGGTGAGCGCCGTCGCCCAATCGGCACCAAGGACCGTGATCGCCAGGCGCGTGATCGGGGCGGGAAGCTTCATCTCCCGCGCCTGGTAGTCGAGAATGCTTCGCCAGGCGATGGCAGGCGAGTCCAGGATGAGCCCGACAATGAGGTCACGGTGGGCCGAGTTCAGGGCGAGCTGCAGCGCAATCGCGCCGCCCATTGACCAGCCCATGATGATGACCCGCTTCGCGCCCCGCCGGCGGGCGAACCCGACCGCGGCGTCGACATCGCGCCACTCGGTAGCTCCGAGCGTGTAGGTACCCGATCGGCTCCGAGGCGCCTCGCCGTCATTGCGATACGAGACGACCAACGACGTGATTCCCAACCCGTGGAACACCGGCACGGCGCGCAGGCACTCCGCTCGCGTGGTGCCACGCCCGTGCACCTGGATCACCCAGATGTCGCCCTGACCGGCGGGAAACAACCATGCGGGGCAGGGTCCGAGCGCCGAGCCGACCAACTCCGGGCTGAAGGGCAGGTGCAGTTCTTCGGGTCGCTCGTAATACCACCCGCTGAACGCGGCATCCCTGACGATCCGCGCCTGGGGACCGACGTGCGTCAGGAGCTTGCGCTTGACCGTGTCGGTCGCTTCCGACAGCACGGATCCGAGTTTGAGGTAGCGCTCTGTGCCCGTGGTGAACAGGCCATACCGGCCAGCGAGTTCGGTGTCGGGGGTCCGCGTGAGCGTGATGGTCTGGGCAGACGTATCAAGCTCGAGGATGCGGCAATCGGGGATCCGAGCCGCTGGCGTGACGACTTTCCGGGCCATGCGAACGGCGATACCGCCCCACAGCGCAACGACGGCACCGAGGGCCAACGAGATCACCGTGAGGGCCGCTTTGACAACAACGACGTACTGTGGGGAGGCGGCGCGCCTGGACTCGACCATGGGGTCCTCACTCTAGTCTGTCGGGGTGACCGGAGACCTTCTGTCGGGGGTGGCGTTCGACGACGTGGCCGCGGTGATTCGCGAGGCCACCTTTCGTGACGACCTCACGGTCCGCGAGATTCCCGCACCCACCGGCCTTGCTCCTCACGCACTGGCCCTTGCTGCCGACGTGAGGCCCGAGGCATCCGGCATCGACTCAGCGTACGGAACGGGTCGCTTCATCCTGTTGCACGACCCGGACGAGCCCTCCCAGTGGAACGGAGCGTGGCGCATCGTGTGCTTTGCCCAGGCGCCACTCGAGCCCGAAATCGGCATGGACGCGCTGCTGGCTGATGTGACCTGGTCGTGGCTCACTGATGCCCTGCAGGCACACGCCGCTACCTATCACTCCCCCTCAGGCACCGCAACGAAGACCCTCTCGAAGGGATTCGGGAGTCTCGCCGACGAAGGCGATGGCGCGCAGATCGAACTTCGCGCGTCGTGGACACCGACCGCGAACCTCGACGCGCACGTCGAGGCGTGGGCAGAGCTCGTGTGCATGCTGGCGGGACTTCCGCCCGGGTCTGAACAGATCGCAACCGTAACCTCCCGCAGGGTGAGCCGTGGCTGAATACACCGTGATCACGGATGCCGACGCCCTCCGTGCCGCGGCTGCGCACCTCGCAGCAGGAGAAGGCCCGGTAGCCGTCGACGTTGAGCGCGCCTCCGGGTTCCGCTACTCGCAACGCGCGTATCTCGTGCAGCTCTTCCGCCGCGGCGCCGGCGTGATTTTGGTCGACCCGCCAGCGGTCGGCACCGACTTTTCGTCGCTGCAGCAGGCAATCGGTGACCTCGAGTGGGTCTTTCACGCCGCCAGTCAGGACCTGCCTTCCCTGCGCGAGTTGGGCCTCGAGCCTCCGACGATTTTCGACACCGAACTAGCATCACGACTCCTCGGACGAGAGCGCGTGGGCCTCGGCGCCGTTGTTGAGGAGACCCTCGGCGTCACTCTCGCGAAGGCTCACTCGGCTTCCGACTGGTCGACCCGTCCGCTTCCACAAGCGTGGCTCGAGTACGCTGCGCTCGACGTCGAGTACCTCATCGATGTGCGCGACATCCTTGCGCAGCAGCTCGCGGATGCCGGCAAGACGGAGTTCGCGGCACAAGAGTTCTCCGCTGTGCTCACCCGGGAGCCAAAGCCACCGAGGGAAGACCCGTGGCGCCGACTCAGCGGTCTCCACACGGTGCGTGGGCGCCGCGGACTGGCGATCGCGCGGGCCTTATGGCTCGCCCGCGAAGAACTCGCCATCACGCAGGATGTCTCGCCCGGACGCCTCGTTCCCGACAGGGCTCTGGTCGCCGCGATCCTCGCGGATCCGAAGACCAAGCAGCAGCTCGCAGGCCTCAAGGAGTTCACCGGTCGAGCCAGCCGCTCCGAACTCGATCGATGGTGGGCGGCGTTCGAAGCGGGACGCACCGACCTCGATCTCCCGCCCGAGCGGGTGCGCAACACCGACACGATCCCGCCGGTGAGAGCATGGTCCGACCGAGCCCCCGAGGCCGACGCCCGGCTCAAAGCAGCCAAGCCGGCGATCGACGAACTCGCGCAGTCGTTGCATATGCCGGTCGAGAACCTTCTCACCCCAGAGCTGCTGCGACGCGTCGCCTGGGCTCCCCCGGCTGTCACCGACGCCGCCGGAATCGCCGCAGCGCTGGCGGAACTTGGTGCGCGACCGTGGCAGATTGAGCAGACTGCACAGGTGATCGCTGAAGCCTTTGTGGAATCCGGTCAACCCTCCTCCGAGGCCTCGGAGAGCGCTTCGTAGGTTCGACCCAACCGATTCTGTGCCGTTTTGACGCGTTCCTAGGCTGGCTTCATTCCCAATCCTTGGAGGCAGAGTGGCCGAAATGTCGGACGTCTTTTTCGTCGACGGTATGCGCACCCCATTCGGGCGCGCGGGCGAAAAGGGCATGTACTGGAACACCCGGGCTGACGACCTGGCAGTCAAGGCGATCATCGGGCTGATGGAACGCAATCTTGACGTCCCAAAGGACCGCATTGACGATGTTGCGATCGCTGCGACCTCGCAAACGGGCGATCAAGGCCTGACGCTCGGTAGGTCAGCGGCCATCCTCGCCGGACTACCGATGACCGTTCCGGGCTTCGCGATCGACCGGATGTGCGCAGGCGCGATGACAAGCGTCACCACCATGGCCGGCTCGATCGGTTTCGGCATGTACGACCTCGCACTCGCGGGCGGTGTGGAGCACATGGGGCGTCATCCGATCGGCTCCAACGCAGACCCCAACCCGCGCTTCGTCGCCGAGAAGATGGTCGACCCCGGCGCGCTGAACATGGGCGTCACGGCCGAACGCCTCCATGACCGCTTCCCACAGCTCACCAAGGAGCGCGCCGACCGCTTCGGGATGCTCAGCCAGCAGAAGGCGCAGGCAGCATACGACGCCGGCAAGATCCAGCCGGATCTCGTCCCTGTTGCGATCAAGACAGCTGACGGCGCCTGGGGACTCGCGACCGAGGACGAGGGTCGCCGCCCGGAAACGACAATGGAGGGACTCGCATCGCTGAAGACCCCCTTCCGCCCCCACGGGCGCGTAACCGCAGGTACCTCGTCACCGCTGACAGACGGTGCGACGATGGGGTTGCTGGCCAGTGGCGATGCGGTCAAGCAGCTCGGGCTTGCCCCCAAGATGCGGCTGGTGTCGTTCGCTTTCGCCGGAGTGCAACCCGAGATCATGGGCATCGGTCCGATCCCCTCGACCGAGAAGGCGCTGCAGAAGGCCGGCCTCACAATCGATGACATCGGGCTATTCGAGCTCAACGAGGCTTTTGCCGTTCAGGTGTTGTCGCTGCTCGACCACTTCGGCATTGCGGATGACGACCCCCGCGTGAACCAGTGGGGCGGCGCCATTGCCCTCGGCCACCCCCTCGCAGCATCCGGTGTGCGCCTGATGATTCAGCTTGCGGCGCAGTTCGCCGAGCGCCCCGACGTTCGGTACGGGCTCACCGCGATGTGCGTGGGCCTGGGACAGGGTGGCTCGGTCATCTGGGAAAACCCGCACTACGACGGCAAGAAGAAGAAGTAGGAGTTCGCCGCCATGACCAACTATGACGAGATCGACTTCTCGCCGCTCGATGCCCTCGCCGACGGCGAGGTCATCACGCACTCGCTGGTGACTGACGTGCGTCTGGCCTCGGGCAAGACGCTCGCCCTCATCACCCTGGACAACGGTCGCGATCACACCCGACCCAACACGCTGGGACCGGCAACGCTGAAGGAGCTCGGGGAGACGCTCGACCGTCTAGCCTCTCGGGCCGCCGCGGGTGAGATCCACGCGGTCGCCATCACGGGCAAGCAGTACATCCTGGCAGCGGGCGCTGACCTCAGCGACGTTTCGCGGGTTCCTTCGGCCGCGATCGCAAAGCTCATCGCGCAGCGGGGTCACCAGGTTCTGGGCAAGCTGTCGAGCCTGGGCGTCCCCAGCTTCGCCTTCGTGAACGGCCTCGCCCTCGGCGGTGGGCTCGAGATCGCCTTGAACTCCACGTACCGCACGGTGGATGCTTCGGCGGCCGCCATCGCACTCCCTGAAGTGTTCCTGGGCATCATCCCGGGGTGGGGTGGGGCGTACCTGCTCCCGAATCTCATCGGCATCGAGAACGCGCTCGAGGTCGTCATATCCAACCCACTCAAGCAGAACCGGGTGCTGAAGCCCCAGCAGGCCTATGACCTCGGCATCATGGACGAGATCTTCCCCGCGGCGAACTACCTCGAGGATTCGTTGCGGTGGGCAGATGGCGTCCTCACCGGCTCCGTCAAGGTCGAGCGCAAGAACGAGCCGGGCAAGATCGAGCGTCTCACCAAATGGCCGATCGCCATCAAGATGGCCCGCGGGATGCTCGAGAGCCGCATCGGCACGGTCCCCCGCTCCCCCTATGTGGCACTCGACCTGCTCGATAAGGCCAAGAGTGGCACGAAAGCGGAGGGGTTCGCGCGCGAGGATGAGGCGCTGACTGATCTCATCACCGGTGATCAGTTCGCGGCATCCATGTATGCGTTCGACCTCGTGCAGAAGCGCGCTAAGCGACCCGTCGGTGCGCCGGACAGGGCTCTGGCCAAGAAGGTCCAGAAGGTCGGGATCATCGGGGCGGGCCTCATGGCCAGCCAGTTCGCGCTGCTTTTCGTGCGCAAGCTCCAGGTTCCCGTCCTGATCACCGACCTCGATCAGGCGCGCGTTGATAAGGGGCTCGCCTACATCCACGAAGAGATCGGCAAGCTCGAGCAGAAGGGACGTCTCGACGGGGATGCCGCGAATCGCCTGCGCGCACTCATTCACGGCACCACGGACAAGAGCGAGTACGCAGACTGCGACTTCGTGATCGAGGCGGTCTTCGAAGAGGTTGGAGTCAAGCAGCAGGTGTTCGGTGAGATCGAGAAGATCATCGCCGAAGACGCGATTCTCGCGACAAACACCTCGTCCCTGTCGGTGGCGGAGATCGGCGAGAAGCTCGAGCACCCCGAGCGACTCGTCGGATTCCACTTTTTCAATCCGGTCGCAGTGATGCCGCTGATCGAGATCGTGAGAACACCCGCGACCGACGAGGCGGCACTGTCGACCGCCTTCGTCGTGGCCAAGGGGCTCGGCAAGAACGCTGTTCTCACCGCCAATGCCCCGGGTTTTGTCGTCAACCGCCTTCTTGCGAAGGTCATGGGCGAGGCGGCTCGGGCCGTGTACGAAGGCACGCCGCTGCTTACGGTCGAGAAGGCCTTCGGCCCCCTCGGCCTGCCCATGACACCCTTCCAGCTCATCGATCTGGTGGGTTGGAAAGTCGCCGCACACGTGCAGGACACCATGACCTCAGCCTTCCCCGAGCGCTTCTACGCCAACGCGAACTTCCACGAGTTGGCGGAGCTGCCGCAGGTCGTCGAGAAGGACAAGAACGGCAAGGTCACCGGCTGGACGAAGGCCGCTGAGAAGATCCTCAAGCCCGCCGTGGGGAATGCACCGGCAGGCGAAGACGAGATTCTTCGCCGTGTGCAGGACGGGCTGGCACAGGAGATCCGCATCATGCTCGATGAGGGCGTCGTGCCGGAGGTTGAAGACATTGATCTCTGCCTGATCCTGGGGGCAGGCTGGCCCTTCATCGATGGCGGCGCCTCGCCGTACCTCGATCGGGAAGGGGCGTCTCAGCGCGTCTTTGGGGGCACGTTCCACGAACCGCCCATCCGAGGAATCGCCGCCGTCTGATCAGACCGCACACGAGAGAGGGGGCCCGGCTGGATCAGCCGGGGCCCCTCTCTGGTTGACATTGCCTCGTCAGTCGCGCCGTTCCGCGAACTCGGCGACGAAATCGGCGCTGTTCTCAGCGCGGCGTGCAATCGGAATCCTGGTGCCGAGGACCTGCGCGACGACATCCTGGGCGATTTTGCTGGCGACGAGCCCGGCATCCTCGAGGATCTGTTCGCGGGTCGCATGAGCGATGAACTCGTCGGGAAGCCCGAGCTCGTCAACGGCAGTGTCGACGCCAGCCTCCCGCAGGACCTGGCGGACGCGGGTTCCGATCCCCCCGACACGGATGCCGTCTTCGATCGTGATCACGAGGCGGTGTGCTGCGGCGAGGTCGATCACAGAAGGCTGTACGGGGATCGCCCAGCGCGGGTCGATGACCGTCGCGCCGATCCCTTGGGCGCGAAGACGAGTGGCCACGTCCATCGCGATGTGGGCCATAGGTCCGATGCCGATGAGCAGGACGTCTTCCGCTCCCCCGCGAGCCAGCACGTCGACCCCGTCCTCGAGGCGCTCCACGGCGGGCAGATCGGGAAGCACGGATCCCTTGGGGAACCGCACAACCGTCGGTGCGTCCGAGACGGCAACCGCCTCGCGGAATTCTTCACGAAGTCGCTCCGCGTCCCGCGGTGCCGCAATCCGGATGTTGGGCACGAGCTGCAGCATGGCGAGGTCCCACACACCGTGGTGGCTGGGCCCGTCGGGCCCGGTGACCCCCGCGCGGTCGAGGACGAAGGTAACCCCCGCGCGGTGCAGTGCGACATCCATCATGACCTGATCGAAGGCGCGGTTCATGAAGGTTGCGTAGACGGCGACGACGGGATGCAGGCCCCCGAAGGCCAGACCCGCCGCTGAAGCCACGGCGTGCTGCTCAGCGATGCCAACGTCATAAACCCGTTGCGGAAAGCGCTCCGCGAAGGGCTGCAGGCCGGTGGGGCGCAGCATCGCAGCGGTGATGGCGATGACGTCTTCACGCTCGGACCCCACCTCAACGAGTTCCTGGGCGAAGACGTCAGTCCACGCCGATGCACCGGAACCGCCGACAGGCTCACCCGAGACAGGGTCGATCTTGCCGACAGCGTGGAACTGGTCGGCAACGTCGCGGAGCGCCGGTTCGTACCCGCGCCCCTTCTCGGTTATCGCGTGCACGATGACCGGTGCCCCGTGCTCCTTTGCGAGCTCGAGTGTCTCGATCAGCATCGGAAGGTCATGCCCGTCGATCGGGCCGAGGTACTTGATGTCGAGGTTCGAGTACAACGCCTCGTTGTTCGTGAATCGGGAAAGGAAACCCCGGGTTCCGCCCCGGACGCCCCGGTAGAAGGCGCGAGCCGCGGGCCCGAGCCGGCTGGAGATCCGGTCGGACCGCTTGCGCAGCGTCTCGTAGCTGGATGCCGTACGCACGCGATTCAGGTACCGCGCCATGCCGCCGATCGTCGGGGCATATGAGCGTCCGTTGTCATTGACGACGATGACGAGATTGCGGTCGTTGTCGTCGGAGATGTTGTTGAGCGCTTCCCACGTCATGCCGCCGGTCAGCGAGCCGTCCCCGACAACGGCGACGACATGGCGGTCACGGCGCCCCGTGCGGGCGAACGCGCGTGAGATTCCGTCGGCCCAGCTGAGGGAGCTGGACGCGTGCGATGACTCGACGACGTCGTGCTCGCTCTCTGAGCGCTGCGGGTAGCCGGCAAGGCCGCCACGGCTGCGCAGCTGCGAGAAGTCCTGGCGCCCCGTGAGGAGCTTGTGGACGTATGACTGGTGCCCGGTGTCGAAGATGATCGGGTCATCCGGCGAAGAGAACACCCGATGTAGCGCGATGGTCAGTTCGACCACGCCGAGGTTCGGCCCTAAGTGGCCTCCTGTGCGAGCGACGTTCTCGACAAGAAACGCGCGCACTTCTTCCGCAAGTTCGCAGAGCTGATCCGTCGTGAGAGCGTCCAGATCCCGTGGCGAGCGGATCGTGGGAAGCAAAGCCATCTCACTCCTCCCGTCGGGTGGCATCCCAGCCGGAATGCCATCTCGCAAGTCTATCGATGAGCCGCGGGGCGGGATCGAGCACTCCCGTGTCTCCACCCCGCCCCTCGGCTGCGTTCGACTCTCAGACGAGCGAGCGCAGCACGTACTGGAGGATGCCGCCGTTGCGGTAGTAGTCAGCCTCACCGGGTGTGTCGATACGAACAATCGCGTCGAACTCGACAGTCTGCTTGCCCTCCGGTGAGAACTCGCTCGGCTCAGCGGTCACGCGCACCGTCTTCGGGGTCACGCCCTCGTTGAGCTGCTCGAGGCCGGTGATGCTGATGATCTCGGTGCCGTCCAGGCCGAGCGACTTCCAACTTTCTCCGGCGGGGAACTGCAGCGGCACGACTCCCATTCCGATGAGGTTCGAGCGGTGAATGCGTTCGAAGCTTTCGGTGATGACGGCCTTCACGCCCAGCAGGTTCGTTCCCTTGGCCGCCCAGTCGCGCGACGAGCCCGAGCCGTACTCCTTGCCGCCGAACACGACAAGCGGAATCCCCTGCTCCTGGTAGTTCATGCTCGCGTCGTAGATGTACGACTGCGGGCCGCCCTCCTGCGTGAAGTCCCGGGTGTAGCCGCCCTCGACGATCTGACCGTCGTTGACCGCTGCGACCAGTTCGTTCTTCAGTCGGATGTTGGCGAACGTTCCGCGGATCATGACTTCGTGATTGCCTCGGCGCGAACCGTAGGAGTTGAAGTCCTTCTGCGCGACGCCGTGCTCGGCGAGGTACTGAGCGGCGGGCGTGCCGGCCTTGATGTTCCCCGCGGGGCTGATGTGGTCGGTCGTCACCGAGTCGCCGAGCGTTGCCATCACGCGAGCTCCGCGGATGTCGCTCACCGGGGTGAGCTCCATCGTCATTCCGTCGAAGTACGGGGCCTTGCGGACGTAGGTGGAGTTCTCGTCCCACTCGAACTGCGCGGCATCCGGGGTGGGGAGGCTGCGCCAGCGCTCGTCACCGTCGAACACCGTCGCGTACTGCTTGATGAACTGCTCGCGCGAGATCGACGAGTCGATGACTTCCTGGACCTCCTCAGTCGAGGGCCAGATGTCCTTCAGGAACACGTCGTTCCCGTCCTGATCCTTGCCGAGCGGGTCGGTCTCGAAGTCGAAGTTCATCGAGCCGGCGAGGGCGTAGGCCACCACGAGCGGCGGCGAGGCCAAGTAGTTCATCTTGACGTCCGGGCTGATGCGCCCCTCGAAGTTCCGGTTGCCCGAGAGCACGGCGGTCACCGCGAGGTCGTTGTCGTTGATAGCTGCCGAGACTTCATCGATGAGCGGACCGGAGTTACCGATGCAGATCGTGCAGCCGTAGCCGACCGTATAAAAGCCGAGCCCCTCGAGCGCCTTGTCGAGACCGGAGGACTCGTAGTAATCGGTGACGACCTTCGATCCGGGGCCTAGGGTCGTCTTGACCCACGGCTTGCGCTTGAGTCCCTTGTCGACGGCCTTCTTCGCCAGCAGGCCTGCGGCGAGCATGACCGACGGGTTCGAGGTATTGGTGCACGAGGTGATCGCTGCGAGCGTGACTGCGCCGTTGTCGAGCAGGTAGCTCTGCCCGTCGGGCGTGGTCACCTTCACGGGCTTGGATGCCGCCGCAGGCCCTCCGGAGGAGATCAGGACGTTGTGCACGTGCCCGTCCTCATCACCGGGTTCCCCGCCCGGGTCGGATGCCGGGAAGGACCCCTGCGACTCCAGGTCGACGATCGACTCGGATGAGGTGGGCGTGGCGTAGTTGAGGATGTCCTTCTCGAACTGGGACTTGGCCTCGGAGAGAAGAATGCGGTCCTGCGGGCGCTTCGGACCGGCGATCGAGGGGACGACAGTACCGAGGTCAAGCTCCATGAACTCGCTGAAGACGAGTTCACGCGCGGGGTCGTGCCACATCCCCTGCAGCTTCGCGTAAGCCTCGACGAGCGCAACAGTCTGCTCGTCACGGCCCGTCAGGCGCAGGTAGTCGAGCGTGACGTCGTCGATCGGGAACATCGCGGCAGTCGAGCCGAACTCGGGGCTCATGTTGCCGATGGTCGCGCGGTTGGCAAGCGGCACGGATGCAACGCCCTCGCCGTAGAACTCGACGAACTTGCCGACCACGCCGTGCTTACGGAGCATGTCGGTAATCGTGAGCACGACGTCGGTCGCGGTCACACCGGCCGGAATGGATCCGGTGAGCTTGAAGCCCACGACCCGCGGAATGAGCATGGACACCGGCTGGCCGAGCATGGCGGCCTCAGCCTCGATCCCACCGACTCCCCAGCCGAGCACGCCAAGCCCGTTGACCATGGTGGTGTGCGAGTCCGTGCCGACGCAGGTGTCGGGATAGGCGCGGAGCACGCCGCCGACTTCCCGGTCGTACACGACCTTCGCAAGGTGCTCGATGTTCACCTGGTGGACGATGCCGGTGCCGGGGGGAACGACCTTGAAGTCGTCGAAGGCAGTCTGGCCCCATCGCAGGAACTGGTAACGCTCGCCGTTGCGCTCGTACTCGATCTCGACGTTGCGCTCGAGGGCGTTCGGCGTGCCGAACAGATCCGCGATGACCGAGTGGTCGATCACCATCTCGGCGGGCGAGAGCGGGTTGATCTTGGCGGGGTCGCCGCCGAGGGCGGTCACCGCCTCACGCATCGTGGCGAGATCGACGATGCAGGGAACACCGGTGAAGTCCTGCATCACCACGCGAGCGGGGGTGAACTGGATCTCGGTGTCGGGCTCGGCATCCGGGTTCCAGGAGCCGAGCGCCTGGATCTGCTCCTTCGTGACGTTCGCGCCGTCTTCGGTGCGAAGCAGGTTCTCGAGGAGCACCTTCAAACTGAAGGGGAGCTTTTCGTACCCGGCGACGGAGTCGATCCGGAAGATTTCGTAGTCGGTCTCCCCGACTGTCAGTGTGCTCTTGGCACCGAAGCTGTCAACGGTGGACATGTGTGCTCCTTCGTCGGCGGAGGCGGGAAGCCGGTCGCTCCCCATCTTGTTCGTCGGAATCAGACCCTGCCAGCAAGGCGACCCTTACTGGATCTGAAGCCGAAAAGTATCTTGACGTCAAGATAAATGCTATCACTCGGTGCGTCGCGGATACAGCGCCCGAACCACCAGCCACGTCACGGCGATGAGTGGGGCGAACAGCGGGATACCCATGAGCAGCTTGGTGGTTCCGAGCGCGGTCACGTCTCCCGCGAAATAGAGCGGGAGCTGAACGATCAGGCGCGCAGCGAACAGGCTGGCCCAGGCGATCGAGAGCCAGAAGAAGACCCGACGCTTGCGCGGATCACGTCGCCAGGCTGTCCCCTCGCCCATGAGGAATCCCACGGCGAGTCCGATCAACGACCATCCCACCACGGCTGACACGAGAAACGCTGATCCGTAGATGGCGTTCGTGACGAAGCCAAGAACGAAGTTGTCTTCGGCCCTCCCGGTCCAGAGGGCAAGCGCTGCAGCTGCTGCGGCGGCGATCAAGCCCCCGAGCGCGGCGTTCACCGACGAGCGGGCAACAAGCCGCACCACGGTGAAGACCAGTGCGAGCCCCACCGAGACACCCAGCGCCAGCACGAGCTCGCTCGTGAGTGTGTACAGCAGGAGAAAGGCGAGGCTCGGGAGGACTGATTCGAGGATGCCGCGCCAGCCGCCGATCGCAGCCCAGACAGCGCGACCCGTCGTGACGTCTTGTGCGGGATCAAGACCAGCGCGACGAGCAGCTTCACCAAGAGCGGCGCTGACGGCATCCGAGACCCGAGGCTGCTCTCCGCTCATAGAGGAAGCGGCTGACTCGTCGGGCTGTGGAGCATCATCGGCGCCCGAGGGCGGAATGCTCACGTGGTACCCGGGGCTGCGGGCATTCGAAGCGGGATCAGGTCGCGCGGCGGCATGGGCGTGGTGCCGCGCACCACGACGATCGACCGAAACAGATCCTCGACTTGCGCTGCAGCGTCCACATCGGTGGCCGCAGCACCACCCACAACGCCACGGAGGAACCACCGGGGCCCATCCACGCCAATAAAGCGCGCGATGCGCTTGCCTGCCGACGGATCCGTCCCCGCGACAACGGGTACTTCCGCCAGGAGCTCCGGGCCGAGCGGGCCCTGACGCTCCTCGACGCGACCGCCCTGCTGGCGGATCTGCGCGCGGATCTGGTCTCGCGTCTCGTTCCACAATCCGGTCGATCGCGGCGCCGCAAAGGCCTGGACCTGCAACGTGGAACCGGCATAGTCAAGCCCGACGGCCACGATGCGCTTGGTCTGCTCCTCGACCTCGAGTCGTAGGTTCAGCCCTTCCCGCGGCAGGATCTTGATCGCGCCGAGGTCGATGTAGGGACGCACGGCGCGCGCTTCGGCCTCATCGAAGGGGCCAGACTGATCCCGATCTACGGGAGCGGACTTGGCATCCTTCTCGGGTCCATCAGCCGAGGCGTTCGGTGAACCCTCGTCGATCTGCTCCGTCATCGTGCTGCGCTCCGTCCCATAGCGTCAACGCTACCCCCGACGTAGCCGGTCGATCCGAACCCGCCCTCGCCGCGGGCGCTATCGGGCAGTTCCTCGACGGGGAGGAACCGGGCGATGGTGACGGGCATGATGATCATCTGAGCGATACGGTCGCCGACCGCGATCTCGTATGGTTCGCGTGCGTCGGTGTTGAGAAGGCACACTTTGATCTCGCCGCGGTAGCCGGCATCGACTGTGCCCGGCGAGTTCACAACGGTGATGCCGTGCTTGGCTGCAAGCCCACTCCGGGGAACGACAAAGGCCGCGTAGCCATCCGGGAGGGCGATGCGAACACCGGTTCCCACCAGCGCGCGCTCCCCCGGTTCGAGGCGCACAGCCTCAGCGGCGACCAGATCCGCGCCGGCATCACCCGGATGGCTATACGTCGGCGGGTGGGCGGCGATAATGGGGATGTCCACGGATGGGGTCACGCAACGAGGGTAATGCAGAACACGATGGCAACGACGAGAGTCCAGACCGCGGCCGACTATCGCGAACGGCTGGGGCCGTCGCTGTGGGTGATCGTGTCTGCCGCAGTGGTGGCACCCATGGCGGCACTGGTTCTCACCCCCATCGACACCACCGTCGCACTGGCCGCCGGCGCAGCGATCGGCGTCGTCGCGATCGCGCTCCTGGTCTGGGTGAGCCCGACGGTGCGCGTCGCCGACGGTCGCCTCTTCGCCGGTCGAGCCTGGATTGAGGCTCGCTACCTCGGCGAACCCGTTGCCCTCACGGATGAGGATGCGCGCTTCGCCCGTGGTCCGGGCCTGGATGCGACGGCGTGGCACGTCATCCGTGGCGGAATCGACGGCGTCGTCGTCGTCCCTGTCGTCGACCCGGATGACCCGGCACGAGCCTGGGTCATCTCCAGCCGAACACCGGACAGGCTCGCTGCGGCGATTCGACGCGCTCAGACAGCGCGCTAGGCGCTTCGGCGATAGCGCGCCGGGATCAGGCCGCGCACTCCTTGCAGATGATTCCGCCGGCTTCCTCGTGGTCCACCTGCGAACGGTGCTTCACCAGGAAGCAGCTCGCGCACGTGAATTCGTCCTGCTGCGGCGGCAGAACCACGACATCGAGTTCGAGGTCTGAGAGGTCTGCCCCCGGCAACTCGAAGCCCGACGGGTTGTCCGAATCGTCGACGTCGACCGAACCCGACATCTTGTCGGGGACCCGCTCCTTGAGCGCCTCGATGGACTCGCTGTCGTCGTCGCTCTTGCGCGGTGCGTCGTAGTCGGTGGCCATTCTCTACTTCCGTTGCGTGATGCTGTGGTGCGGTGCTGCGGGGCCGCTATGGGCGGCGATAGTTTGCACGACGGATCGGGATTTTGCAAATGCTCGGTCCGTATGCCGACGTCCACGAAACGAGCGGCGCGCGACGGATATTCCCTGCCGCGGCGGCTCGGTGTGTCACCATGGGGCCGACACGCCGCAGAGGCACGGGAGGAGCGTGGGATGGAACAGCTCAAAGTCATCGCAACGGAAGACGATCAGCTGATCCTCGCAACGGAGTCGGGCGACAGGTTCACGCTCGCACTTGATGACGCGCTGGCATTCGAAGTTCGGCGCGCGCGGCGAGCACGCGAGTCCGATACGACGGCTGCCCGGCCGAGCCCCCGTGAGATCCAGACGCAGATCCGTGCGGGGCTGAGCGCGGAGGAAGTCGCGGAACTTCTGGGAGCTCGGGTCGAAGACGTGCGCCGGTACGAGGGCCCCGTCCTTGCTGAACGCGAGCACGTTCTCAGCCAAGCGCTGGCAGTTCCCGTGCTCGTGTCTGCAGAACTGGAACCCGATGGTGAGTCAACATTCGGCGCTGCGGTGCGTGCGAAACTCACCGAGGCAGGTGCCACGACGGAACGGTGGACCAGCTGGAAGGACGCCACGGGCTGGGTCATCAAGCTCGAGTTCCGCACCGGCGACGTCGATCACGATGCCCGCTGGGGGTTCGACCCGCGCCGCACGACGCTGTCGCCGCTGAACACCGATGCGACGCAGTTGTCGCGGCAGGGCTCGCTCCCCGATGGTCTCATCCCACGGTTGCGCGCTCTCGATCCTTCGCCGTCGAAGGATGACTCGCGATTCGACTCCGGAGCGTTCGGTCCCCGACGAGACGATGACCAGGCACGCGACGCGGAGAGACCTGCAGAGCGCACCCCGGAGCGGGCGAGCGCTGCGGTTCGCGAGGCTGCTACCAAGCGCGCCGCCGATCCCGTCGTGACAACGTCCCCCGAGACAGCGGATCTGCTCGAAGCGCTGCGACGACGTCGCGGTCAGCGGGAGTCCGCTCCGGAGCCCAGCACCGATGAGGCGGAGCGTGCACCGGTTGCCCTGTTCGATGCCCTCGAGCCCGGTTACGACGAAGCCACCGCTCCCCCGCCGGCGGCAGCTGAAGAGGAATCTGCTGACCTCGAGGCGACGCAACTGTCGTCATCTCGTCGGCGCGGTCGCGCTGCCCTTCCGAGCTGGGACGAGATCGTCTTCGGCGCCCGCTCGGACGAGTAGCCTGAAGGACGCAGCGACAACGGTCAGGCGGCGTATGCGCCAGCTCGAAGCAGAGGAACGACAGACTCCTCGAGCGTGAGCGATCCGTGTTGTCCGACCATGCGCTGTGGTGACCGGTCGTCGAGCCGGTTGTCGTAGTAGGCGACCCGTGCCCTCGCCGCGACAAGTACATCCCCGATCCGTTCGACCATGTCTGGGTTCACGGTCCCGAACACCCCGGCGGCGATCGCTTCGTCACGGGTCATGACCCAAGCGCGCTCGGCGTCGACCGCCCGCCAGACACCGGCCACCGCATCGGCTGCCTGCGGCTGCGTATACAGATGCAGCATGCGCGGTTCTCCCGCGATGTCGGCGACCCCCTCAATGCGCGGGTCACCGTCATCCAGGAGCACGTGACGACTCGCTGGTACATCGATCATGCCGTGATCCGCTGTGATGAGCAGGCCTGCCTGGGGTGCCGCTTGGGCCAGGTCGCGAAGCGCGGCATCCACGCGTTCGAGACCGTCGGTCCATGCACCCGACTCCCAGCCGACGCGGTGACCGATGCCGTCGAGTTCAGGAACGTAGAGGTAGGTAAAACTTCCCGGATGCTGCGCCGCGATCGCACCGGCCCGGGCAATTCGGTCATCGAGGTCAGCGACCCCGATGAAATCGGCACCGTCGGTGGTCGCACGGGTAAAGCCCGAGGTGGCGAACTCCGGCTTCGAAACCACGTAGACGGGCCCGTGCTGCGTCTGTGGGCGGGTGAGCGGTGTCTCCGGCTGCCAATCCGACGGCAGATCGCCGTCTTCCCACCCATGCAGCAGGTTGGCAATTCGGCCGGTCTCGGGAACCCGCACACGGTACCCGAGCATGCCGTTGCGTCCAGGGTTTGTCGCGGTGAGGAGACTCGTGAGCGCGCTCGCTGTGGTCGAAGGGAACGTCGTGCGCGCGACATCCCGCGGACCGCCGACACTCGCGAGAAACCGCGCGTGGCCAGCGCGCGCCCGGAGTTGTGCGGCTCCGACACCGTCGAGCATGACCAGGACGGTGCTGCGGACAGGCCGCAGCCAGGTGCCCTCCCCACGCAGCGAACGAAACATCTCCGGCACGACGTCGGTGAGGCTCCGGGTTCTCGGCGAGTGCGCAGGTAGTGTGATCGGCATCCACGCCAGTCTCCCACGCGCCCTCTTCCCGCAGGGCGAGGTGCGTCCGTTCCAGCGTCCGAGGTTTTGTCATGCCGTCATCCCGTCCCCCCCAGCCCGCTGAGGTCGCCGAGCGGATCGAGGATGTCGACGTCGCAGCAGAAATGCAGGGCTCGTTCCTCGAGTACGCGTATTCGGTGATCTACTCGCGGGCCCTCCCCGACGCCCGCGATGGTTTGAAGCCGGTGCAGCGTCGCATCCTCTACCAAATGGCAGACATGGGTCTGCGGCCCGACCGCGGCCACGTGAAGAGTTCGCGTGTCGTGGGCGAGGTCATGGGAAAGCTCCACCCCCATGGAGATGCAGCGATCTACGACGCCCTGGTACGCCTCGCCCAACCCTTCTCGCTGCGTGTTCCGCTGGTGGACGGGCACGGCAACTTCGGGTCATTGGATGACGGACCTGCCGCTCCCCGATACACCGAGGCACGCCTCGCGGCTCCCGCACTCGCGCTGACAGAGAACCTGGATGAGGACGTCGTCGACTTCATCCCGAACTACGACGGACAGTTCCAGCAGCCAGCAGTGCTCCCCGCAGCCTTCCCGAACCTGCTCGTCAATGGCGCGTCGGGCATTGCAGTGGGTATGGCCACGAACATGGCGCCGCACAACCTCATCGAGGTCGTGGCCGCAGCCATCCATCTGCTGGAGAATCCCGAAGCGACGGTCGAAGAGCTCATGGAGTTCGTTCCCGGGCCCGACTTTCCGTCGGGAGGCATCATCGTCGGACTCGACGGAGTGAAGGATGCCTACGCGAAGGGCCGGGGCTCGGTCCGAACCCGCGCAAAGGTGTCGATCGAGTCTCTCGGCCCGCGACGAACCGGCCTTGTGGTGACCGAGCTTCCCTACCTCGTCGGCCCCGAGCGGGTGATCGAGAAGATCAAGGATGCCGTCACCTCCAAGAAGCTGCAGGGCATCGCCGATGTCACCGACCTCACCGACCGGCACCGCGGCTTGCAGCTGGTCATCGGCATCAAGACCGGGTTCGATCCGAACGCGGTGCTCGAGCAGTTGTACCGGCTCACACCGCTTGAGGACTCTTTCGGTATCAACAACGTCGCCCTCGTCGAGGGGCAGCCGCAGACCCTCGGTCTCAAGGAGATGCTGGCGGTCTATGTCGGTCACCGCATCGAGGTCGTGACGCGGCGCAGCCGCCACCGCCTCGGCAAGAGGCGCGAGCGGCTTCACCTGGTCGAGGGCCTCCTCATCGCGATCGTGGACATCGACGAAGTCATCCAGGTGATCCGCACCTCCGATGACGGCGAGCAGGCACGTACCCGACTCATGGAGGTCTTCGACCTCTCACAACCACAAGCCGAGTACATCCTCGAGCTGCGGCTGCGCCGACTCACCCGCTTCTCGCGTATCGAACTGGAGCAGGAACGCGACGCGTTGAAAGCTGAGATCGCCGAACTCGAGGCATTGCTCGCGAGCGACAGGCTGATCCGCGCGCAGGTCGCCACCGAGCTGGATGCCGCGGCCGAGGCATTCGGTACGCCGCGCCGTACTCTGCTGCTCAACGGCGGGCCCGTCGCGTCGCGCTCGTCGTCGAAGAAGCCCGTCGATCTGCAAATCGCCGACACTCCGTGCCGCGTGTTCCTCTCGGCGACAGGCCGGATGGTTCGGGCGGACCTCGATCCCGACGCGACGGGTGGGGGAATCGTGTCTCCCACGCGCCGGTCGAAGCATGATGCGATCCGGAGCGCCGCCGACGCGACAACGCGAGGCCACCTCGGAGCCCTGACGACCCGCGGACGTCTTGTGCGCTTCACGCCGGTCGATCTCCCCTCGGTTCCCGGTAACGCCGTGCAACTCGCCGCCGGAACCCGCGCAGACCAGTACCTCGGGCTCTCGGGCGGAGAACACGTCATTGCGATCGTTCCGCTCGATGGCACGATCCCGCTCGCGCTCGGTACCGCGCAGGGGGTCGTCAAGCGCGTGCTTCCGAGCGAAATCGCAGCCCGCGATGAGATCGAGATCATCTCCCTGAAGCCGGGGGACGCTGTTGTCGGCGGGGCGCTGGCCGCCGACGACGCCGAGCTTCTCTTCATCACCGACGATGCGCAGCTTCTGCGATTCGAGGCGAGCGCCGTGCGTGCGCAGGGTCGTGCAGCGGGCGGTATGGCGGGCATCCGACTCGGCTCAGGCGCGTCCGTCATCGGCTTTGCCGTGATCCCCGCCGCGGATGCTGCCGAGGCTGTCGTGGTGACGGCCGCGGGAAGCGCAGGCGCGCTGGCCGGGGCAGATGTGAGTTCAGGCAAGGTCTCGCCGCTGGGTGAGTTCCCCCCGAAGGGACGTGCCACCGGCGGCGTGCGCGCGCACCGACTGCTGAAGGGCGAAGACCGCCTGGTTCTTGCCTGGGCAGGATCCGACCCGCGCGCGGTCGCGCAGGATGGGGCGGCGCGCACGCTGCCGCCCGCGGGCGCGAAGCGCGACGCCTCAGGGGTGTCACTCGAAGCCGGCGTCGCAGCGATCGGCACTGTCGTCCGCTGAGTCGCTACACCAGCGGCTCTTGCCTGCGCGGATCAGGCGTCGATGCGCTCGCGGGCGAGCCGGTCTGACGACTCGATCAGGAATTCGCGCCGCGGTGCGACGTCGTTACCCATGAGCAGTTCGAAGACCGATGCCGCACCCTCGGCATCCTGTACCCGCACGCGACGCAGGGTTCGACCAGCGCGATCCATCGTGGTAGTCGCCAGCTGCTCGGCATCCATCTCGCCGAGGCCCTTGTAGCGCTGAATGGGCTCTTGCCACGTGCGGCCGGCCTTTGTCAGCCGGTTCAGCAGCGCGTGAAGCTCAGCCTCGCTGTACGTGTACAACGTCTCGTTGGGCTTGGTCCCCGGATGCTTCACGACCACACGATGAAGCGGAGGAACGGCGGCAAACACACGCCCCTCTTCGATCAGCGGACGCATGTAGCGGAAGAAGAGCGTGAGAAGAAGCGTGCGGATGTGAGCGCCGTCGACATCAGCGTCGCTCATCAGGATCACCTTGCCGTAGCGCGCCGTGCTGATGTCGAACGACCGACCCGACCCGGCACCGATGACCTGGATGATCGACGCGCACTCCGCGTTCGAGAGCATGTCGCTGATCGACGCCTTCTGGACGTTGAGGATCTTTCCGCGAATCGGGAGCAGCGCCTGATACTCGCTATTGCGCGCAAGCTTGGCGGTGCCGAGAGCCGAATCGCCCTCGACGATGAACAGCTCGGAGTCGGCGACGTCGTTGGAGCGGCAGTCCACGAGCTTGGCTGGGAGCGACGAGGACTCGAGAGCGTTCTTGCGCCGCTGCGTTTCTTTGTGAGCGCGCGCCGAGATCCGCGCCTTCATCTCGGCGACGACCTTGTCAAGCAGCAGCGAGGTCTGGGCTTTGTCATCGCGTTTGGATGAGGAGAATCGCGCAGCCAGTTCCCGGGCCACCACGGTCGAGACGATCTGGCGTACCGCGGGCGTGCCGAGCACTTCCTTCGTCTGGCCCTCGAACTGCGGTTCGGGAAGTCGGACGGTGAGCACGACAGTGAGGCCCGCCATGATGTCGTCCTTGTCGAGCTTGTCGTTGCCCACCTTCAGTCGGCGCGCGTTCTGCTCGACCTGAGTGCGAATCACCTTCATGAGGCCGGCTTCGAAGCCCTGCTGGTGCGTGCCGCCCTTCGGGGTCGCGATGATGTTCACGAAAGAGCGCAACGTCGTTTCGTAGCCGGTGCCCCAGCGCACTGCGACGTCGACCTCGCACGATCGCTCGAGTTCGGTCGGCACCATGGCCCCGGATGCCTGCAGCACGGGGACGGTCTCGGTAAACGTCCCTGTACCCTGCAACCGCCAGGTGTCGGTGATCGCGGCGTCCGGGGCGAGATACTCGGCGAACTCCGAGATCCCGCCGTCGAAGCGATACTCCGTCGTGACCGGTGTCTCAGGATTGCGTTCGTCGGTGATCGTGATCGTCAGGCCCGGCACGAGGAACGCCGTCTGTCGAGCCCGCTGCTGCAGGTCTTCGAGGGAGAACGCCGCGTCACGGGTGAAGATCTGCCGATCGGCCCAGTACCGAATGCGTGTGCCAGTGACACCCTTCGCGGCCTTGCCGACAACGCGCAGGACGGAGCTCTTCTCGAACGGCGTGAACGCAGAGTCCGGCGTGGGACCGGCAAACTCGCCCGGCTCACCGCGGTGGAACGACATCGCCCACGTCTTGCCGCCGCGGTCGACCTCGACATCCAGTCGCTCCGACAGTGCGTTGACGACTGACGCTCCCACACCATGGAGCCCGCCCGACGCACTGTACGACCCGGAACCGAACTTTCCGCCCGCATGCAGCTTCGTGAAGACAACCTCAACGCCCGATAGCCCGGTGCGGGGTTCGATGTCGACCGGGATGCCGCGGGCTCGGTCGCGCACTTCGACGCTCCCGTCGGCGTACAGCACGATCTCGATCGTCGAACCGTGCCCGGCAAGCGCCTCATCGACGGAGTTGTCGATGATCTCCCAGAGGCAGTGCATCAGTCCGCGCGAATCGGTGGATCCGATGTACATTCCGGGCCGCTTGCGAACCGCCTCGAGGCCTTCAAGTACCTGAAGATGGTGGGCGGAATACTCGGAGGTCACAATCGTTCAGGCTACGCGGCGTCGCTGGGATCGCTGCGGAGCCACGCGGCACGGGGGGCGGGCGGCAGCCGCGGCCGAGGAGGCCGGCATCGATGCCCAGTTCCTCGCCGTCGACATGGATCCGCGCGAACCTACCGAGACCATTCAGAGGTTCATGGAGTACGTCGACGCCGTGCATGTCCCCGCCGCCATCGACGAGGGCGCGGCGCTGTCCCAGCGCTTCGGGGTCGCCGCGCTGTCTACACTGATCATCGTCGACAGTGACGGACAGGTGACCTTCCGCGCCACCGACCCCGACGCCGATACGATCGTCTCCGCGCTCCACAAGGCCGGGGCCTGAGCGATGGGCGGACTCCTCGCCCTTGCCTTCGCCGCCGGGATGATCGCCCCCGTCAATCCCTGCGGCTTCGCGCTGCTCCCGGCCTGGATCACCCATGCGCTGGGCGACGCCGCCTCTTCCTCAGCCCCGGTGCGCCTGCTGCGCGCCCTACGGGCTGGCCTCGCGCTGACGATCGGGTTTGCGGGCACGCTCGCCTTGGCTGGCGTCGCGGTAAGCGCCGGCGCACGGGGCCTGATCCAGGCCGCCCCAGCCCTCGGCCTCGCCGTCGGGATCCTGTTGGTGCTGCTCGGCGGGGCGATGCTAGCCGGACGCTCTATGTCCCTCCGGCTTCCCGGCATACCCGGCCGCGCAATCGAACGGCTGCCCAGCGCCGTGCGCATGGTCGTCTTCGGCGTCGGCTACGCCGCGGCCTCGCTGTCGTGCACCTTCGGCGTACTCCTCGCGGTCATCGCCCAGGCCCAGGCGACAGCCAGTTTCGTCGGGCTGCTCCTCGTCTTCGCCATCTATGCCGCCGGCTCCGCCACCGTCCTGCTGCTTGTCGCCGTGGTCGCCGCCGTAGCCGGTTCTGTGCTGTCCAGGCGGATCGCCGCACTGACACGATTCGTTCCCAAGGTCACCGCCGCCGTCCTGATCCTCACCGGCGTCTACCTGGCTTGGTACTGGTTTCCAGTTGTCGTCGGCGATGCCCCTTCCGCAGGGCGCACCGACGTCGCCGCTGTCTCGGCGACGATATCGAACTGGCTCCAAAGCAACACCGGCGTCATCGCCGGCCTGTCTACCACCGTGGTGCTCATCGTGCTACTAAGCGGATTCCTTCATCAACGCCGTCGGAACTCCGGACGGAGGACCGAGGAGGACTGCTGCGACCCTCAGTCGACGCACTCTCCCGGGGACCGGCCGAGCGTGCCGACCGAGCGGCATTGAGCGGCTCCTGCACGTCAAGGTCATACGACGTGGTTGACCGGAACGACGAACTCGGACACCAGACGCCCTCCCACCCGACGCCGATCATCGGACACGGCGTGGGTGTTGTTCGTGGCCTATGTCGAAGGAGAGCGCGGCCACGATCAGGACGAGTTGACCGCCGAGCAGAATCGGTGCCGCCCGATTCTCACGACGTGACATCCCTGGAAACGTCATCGTCAGATTTCAGTGCAGGACGACTGGGAGGGGCATGCCGACGCGCTCGACGACCGCGGCGGCGTAGGCGGTGCTGTTCGCGCCGATCGCGTTGGACCAGGCGATCGCGGAGGAGATGTCCAGGCCAGTCAGCCGGCTGAGAACGACGGGTGGGAGTTCCTGCGCGAGCGCTATCAGCGCGCCGGTGCGCTTCGGTTCGTACAGACACCCGCCGGGCATCGCGGAGGGCGCGGGGATCGTGGCCACCGGTCGCGCCAACGCGACCTCCAACGGCGGACGCAGCGCGACCGGCAGCGGCACGATCAGCCCTGCACGTCGCGCGGGTCGTTCCCGTAGGAGTTCCGCTCCGCGATCTGACCGTTCTCGTTCTTGATGATGTGCTCGCGCTTGGCGCGGCGAGCTTCCTCGCGGCCGGCCTCAACCGCCTCGGCCTTGGTGGAGAACGGGCCGGTGGTCCCCTTCTCTCCCTCGATGCGGTTGTGCCACGCACCGTCCTGGTGGAACGTCTCGACGTCTCCTGCCGGCATGATGCTCCCTTCGTTTGGTGGTTCCGTCGTACCTCACGGCACCCGGATGGGTCACGGGGCTTGCAAGAGCGAGGAGCCTAGGAGAACCGGTCTACTGTCCAGCTGGCCGCGCGCGGGTGTGCGGGGGGACCACGGTGCCGTCTGAGCGCTCGTAGCCGGCGACGTAGACCTCCCCCACTCCGGCGGTGCCGTCGCCGCCTGCAGGCGTGCTCGCGGCGCCGCCGACGGCCGTGCGAGGCTGCGGTCGGGGGATGTCTCGGAGCTTGTCGTAAGCGAAGCCGTCGACGTCCTTGCGGTAGGTGCGCCACGGGGCGCCGGCGGCGTTGACGTCGTCGACGTAGTAGACGTCTGCGCGCACGGTGATCCCCTCGGGTGCCCCCTTGGTGGCCATGGCCACGGCCCGTGCGCACGCGGAGAATCGGTCGTCGTCGACGTACAGCGAGTCGGTGATGTGCTCCGGGACGTACCGGGCTTGGTAGGCGGCGTCGTCGGTGCCGTCCTGGAAGGCGGCGTAGCCCTTCTCCCAGCGGTTGATCACCCGAGCCCGTGTGACCTCCCGCGGCCCGTCGACGGCGATGATCTCGATCGACGTGTACCCCTGGTCGGAGAGTTGCTGGAACCGCTTGAGCAGCTTCACCTTGCTGCCGTGCACGCCGTCGATCACGACTCGCTCGCCCCGCTCGAGGGAGATCGTCGCCGCTTCTGCGGCGAGGTCGGATGATTCCTCGTGCACGAGGGCGGCGAGCTCACCGGGAGCGAATCGGTCGCCGGCGTCGATGCGGGACTTCACCGCCGGCGGCACGATGTCGTCGTACTCCCCCGACTCACGCAGCTTGCGCAGCAGCCGCGTCTTGAAATCGTCGGGGTCGATGAACCGCCAGTGCTTCTCCTCGGCCTCGGGGATGCGTTCGCGGCGCGCGGAGCTCTTGCCGGCGCCGGGAGGGCCGGCCATCACCAGCACCTGGCGGTCACGGATCACCGCGTCGTTCTCGGCGAAGAACTCCCGGATGATCTGCTTGTGCAGCCTCGCTCGAGACGCGGTGGGGCGGCCTCTGCGGTAGTTCTGCTCGCGCTGATGTGTGGCGGTGGGAGCCTCGGCGTCGATCGGGCCGTTGACAGCGGTGAGGGATCGAAGCGCAGCCAGGTGCTCCGAGTGGTCGGAGTCCGTCAAGCGGCTGCGCTCTCGATCTCCTCGTACTCCTCGTCAGAGAGCAGGTCGAGCCCTACATAGGCGTGGTAGACCGCGTCAAAGCTGTTGTCCACGACCTCCCAGTCGTCGGCTTCGCCCTGGGTCTTGTACTGCGGGTCGTAGTTCCAATGCTTGAGGAGCTCGATGAACTCCTCGTGCGAGATCTCGCCGCGCTGTGCCTGGCGCACGAGCTCCATAGCCGTCGCAGCCACCGGCTTGTCGGCCGTCACGACGACGCCCTTGGTCTTTTCCAGCGCCTTGAGGATGCGCGACATCTGCGACTCGCTCTTGCCCAGCGCGGCACCGAGCTCCTGCAGCTGGACGCCCTTGCCGAAACGAAGGGCCACGAGGCGCTCATTGATCGCCTTCTCGATGAGCTCGTGCCGCAGGTTCAGGTTCGCGAGCTCGCGAAGCTCCGCGGCGGTGTCGGTGGTCGTTGTCATATCGATCGCCTCCTCTCACCCCAAGTCTACTAGCTCTTGCACATATGCAAGTGGGTTTTTCGCGGGCGGTCAGGCGCTGGCCAGCTGTGGCAGCTGCTCCCGGATGGTGCGCACCGCGATCAGCAACGAGTCCGGCTCGCGCCGGAGGGCCTCGATCTCCCGCATGAACGTCACGACCGGTTCGGGCGGCAGCAGGCTCCACGCCGGTCCGTCCTGCAGCTGAGCGGGGATGCGGTCGATCAGCCAGACCGGCCCGTCGAATGTGTAGGCGCGCTCGAGCGGCAGGCGGCGCAGGACGGCGTAGACCTCGCCGGCGATCACGGAGATCCGCCATTCGGACTCAGGGGCGCCGGGCAGCTGTATCTCGGTGAGGCGGAACCCGTCAGCGACATCCCACCCGCCGAGATCTCCGGTGACTCCGTTGGCGGCTTCCCGCGCGGGGTTTTCCGCCAGGTAGACGAACGGGTTCTCGTAGACGACGACGCCCTCGGGAGCGTCCATGTAGCGCGGGCGGGTCACTCTCCCTCACCGCCCCGGTCGACCCGGATGGAGAGGAGCTCGTGCCCTTCGGGTACTTGCGCGTGCAGCTGCTCGCGGGCCTGCTCGTAGCTGTCGGCCTCGACGGTGATCGTGTCCGTCGCAGTGCTTCGGATCGTGCCGGTAACGCGCATGAGCGAACCCTAGCGATGGTCTCCGACAGTCCCGTCGACGGGGGCGATGAGCCCTGGGTCTCGAGGGTCGGCGGTGCGGCTGTTGTTCACGCGCCGGTCGACCTCGTGGGTGCGCATCGTCTCGGCGATCGCGCTCGAGCTCGCGTCGAGCTCGTCGAGCAGCTCGAGCCGGTTGCTCTTGGACGCGGCGCTGTCGCCGTCGACGGTGAGGGAGGCAGGGCTGAGCCAGTCGTCCCAGAGATCGCGAGACAGGAACGCCGGCATCCGGTCGTGGACTTCGCCGGAGGCGTCTCGCGCCTCGCGGGTGACGACGACGAACACCCGCCGTCGCTGCCCGTCGATCTCAGTCGTCCAGGTCAGGCCGGCCGCGGCCAGCAGCGCGTCGTCTTCGGCGTGGATGAAGTGCGGCTGCTTGTTGCCCTTCTCCCCCGTCCACTCGTAGTAGCCGATCATCGGGACGATGCAGCGGGCGTTGGAGAACGCGCCCACCCAGAACCCGGTGGGCAGCTTCTCGATGCGTGCGTTGATGATCGGGGCGCCCGTGGGCCGGTTCGCCGGTTTGGGCCAGTCCCAGCGGGCCAGGGTGATCTCACGCTCGATGGTTCCCTCGTCCTGCCACTCCCGCACGATCGGGGCGTTGACGGTCGGGGCGATGGAGTACGCGGGACGCCAGTCCTGTGGGCGGCCGCCCTGCGCGACGAACTCGGCCACCAGCTGGTCGGTCTTGTCGGCGGAAGGAAGTATTCCGGGGGGAACTATCCGCTGGCGTTTCGTCGCCTGATGTTCACTACACGGACCACACCATGTATGAAAGCCGACCCAATCATCGCCGCGGCTACGGTGCGTCCACGAAATCACGTTCGCGCGGGAGAGCCCACGTTTGCTGCGGTTGGGGTGCGTCCTTCCTGGTATACGGAGAGCTCTGTTTCCGGGTGTCGTCGTCCCTGAATGATGAACAGGGCGGTTCCGAGTGCGACCACAATGAACGATGCCCACACGTTCGCGGGAATCCCGAGTAGGGCGTCGCTGGTCGGGTCGATTCTGATGGCCTCGAGCCAGCTACGCCCGAGTCCGTACCAAACGAGGTAAAGGCCGAACGTTCGTCCCCACCGGAATCGAAAGTTGCGTTCGAGGAGAATGATGATCGCGACGCCGATCAGGTTCCAGATGATCTCGTACAGGAAGAGAGGGTGGAACAGTGTGCCCGCGGGGAGGTCGTCTGGGAACATCGTGTCGGTGGGGAGGACCTCGAGCCCCCAGGGCAGCGTCGTCGGTATCCCGAACAGCTCGTGGTTGAAGTAGTTGCCCACTCGGCCCATCGATTGGGCTATGAGCATCGCGGGAGCGAGCGCGTCGGCGAATGACCAGAAACGGATACCGGTGCGACGGCATCCGATGTAAGCGCCGAGCGCGCCGCCCAGCAGGGAACCGTAGAGGGCGTTACCCCCGTCCCAGATGGCGAAGATGTTCCCGAGGTTAGCTCCGGGATAGAAGTAGTCGCCGACGTGTGTGAACACGTGGTAAAACCGGGCTCCGATGATCCCGATGGGGACGGCCCAGATGACGATGTCGATGACGACGCCGCTTTCGGCACCTCGCGCCGCGAGGCGCCGCTGGGTGATGAATACTGCCGCGATGATTCCGGCGATGATGCACAGTGCGTAGGTGTGAATCGTCAGCGGACCGAGAGCGAACTGCGCCCACGAAGGAGGCGGACTAGGAATACTCGACAGCATCACGAAATCGTCGTTCCTCATCTGGCATCGATCTGAATGCCTTTACTCATCATCATGGTCGCACCCGCCTCTCTTCGGTGAGCAACTGATCGCTCCGTCACGGTCCTGTCCGGACCCTGAGTGCAGCGATCCGGCTCGATATGTCCCCCCTTCGACTCTGACTAGTATGCAATAATCCGCGTATGCATGCAGATACTAAGTGTTCGTTGTCGGTTGAGAGCAGTTACGTCGAGCTGGCCGCCGAGGTGTTCTCGATGCTTGCCGATGCCACCCGGGTGCGGATCATCCTCGCGCTTCGCGATGAGGAGCTTTCGGTGAACCACCTCGCCGACATCGTCGACAAGTCCCCGGCCGCCGTCTCGCAGCATCTCGCGAAGCTCCGCCTGGCGCGGATTGTGCTGGCCAGGCAGGAGGGCACGAAGGTCTTCTACCGGCTCGCGAACGAGCACGCCCGGCAGCTGGTCGCGGACGCGATCTTCCAGGCACAGCACTCGTTGAGCAACGACCCCCCGCACCACCGTGGCGAACACCCGTCACCGGAGAACCTCCGCTGATGCTGCGCGTTCTGCGCAACACCACCTATGCGAAGTTGTTCTCCGCGCAGGTGATCGCCCTGCTGGGTACGGGGCTTCTCACGATTGCCTTGGGGCTGCTCGCTTTCGATATCGCCGGGGATGCGGCCGGATCCGTGCTGGGCACGGCGCTGACGATCAAGATGGTCGCCTATGTCGGCGTCGCGCCGCTGATCGCCGCGGTCGTTGACCGGTTGCCGAAGAAGGCGGTGCTCGTGACGGCCGACTTGGTGCGGCTGGTGATCGCGCTGATGTTGCCGTTTGTCACGGAAGCGTGGCAGATCTACGTGCTGGTCTTTGTGCTGCAGTCGGCGTCTGCTACTTTCACCCCGGCGTTTCAGTCCCTGATTCCCTCGGTTCTGCCCGAGCCGAACGACTACACGCGTGCCCTGTCACTGTCGCGGCTCGCATATGACCTCGAGGCGCTGGTGAGCCCCATGATCGCCGCAGCGTTGCTGACTGTAGTCAGTTACAACAACCTGTTCGTCGGCACCGCGATCGGGTTCGCGTGCTCGGCGAGCCTCGTGTTGCTCTCCCGGCTGCCGGTCCGGTCAGATGACGGGCCGGTGATGTCGTTTTGGCAGCGGCTCCCTATGGGGGCGAAGGTGTTCGCGCGCACTCCGACGCTGCGGTTCCTGATGCTCACCAACATCGTCGTCGCGGCCGGCACCGCGATCGTGCTCGTGAACTCCGTGGTGTACGCCCGCGGAGTCTTCCATCTCGATGACGCCGCCCTCGCGCTTGCACTGGCCTGTTACGGCATCGGTTCCCTCGTGGTCGCGTTGAACATCCCCTGGGTGGTCGAGAGGATCGGCGTCATCCGCACGATGATCATCGGAACGATCCTCATCGTCGTCGGCCTGCTCGCCGCCGTCGCCGTCACCGTCGTTTCTGGGACGACCGGGGCAGGTTGGATCGCGCTACTGGGCACCTGGGTGCTGCTGGGCATGGGCACATCCCTGGTGAACACGCCATCGTCGCGGCTTCTCGCCGATGCCTCCACACCCGCGAATCGGAACCTTGTCTACACGGCTCAGTTCGCGCTCTCCCACGCCTGCTTCCTGATCACGTATCCGATCGCCGGCTGGCTCGGCGCTGCCAGCCTTTCCGGTGCAGCGCTCGCCCTGGCCTTGATCGCCATCGTGGCGGCCGCCTCCGCGCTTGTTTTCGCCAGATCGAAGAACCTGCAACGCGCCGAGCATCTCGCTGAAGCGTCGCCACTGCAGAACGGAACGCCCGGCACAACTGGAAGGCGAGACTGAGGCGGTGTTCAGATGGCGAAGAAGCAACGACGAGCGCAGGTGACATCCCACGATCAGATGATCGTGGTGGTGTGCCGAGGCGGCGACTGCGGCAGCAGGCGTAAGCATCCCGGCACTGACCACGTCGCACAGTTGCGCGAGATCAGAAACGCCGCCGGCACGAAAGTCGCGGTCACGGTCAGCAGATGTCTGGATGCCTGCGAACACTCCAACGTCATCGTCATCATTCCGGATGCGGACGGCAGAAGCGCTGGCGCGTCAGCGGTATGGGTCGGAGAAGCAAACGACGCCGAGGTCACCGACGACATCCTCGAGACGATGGCCGGCCCCGGCGGTCTCACCGGCCTCCCCGCTCTCGTCGACATCCACACCTTCCACCCGACTCGGCAGAATCGTCGCGAACTGGACGAAGAACTCGGCTGAGACAGGGCAGCACGACACTCTGAACTCGCGCAGCTGCGGTAGGGGTCTCGCTACGGCAAAGAGCGCGGACAAAGTGAAGGGCCACAGGTAGCGTGGCGGTATGTCGATCGAAACGTATATCGCGGTTCTGCACGACGACGAAGCGGCGGCCGATCGTGGCGAATCCGTCCTCTGCCCGCTCCAGCCGGACGGGCAACCCAAGCCCATCCTCGATCACGATGGCGTGCTCTATGACCTCCTTGAAGCGCACGGCCGGGACGGTGTTTTCGAGTACAGGCGCGCGAGGGCTTGAACCGTCCTAGGGCGTGAGGAACGAACAGGTGACAGTTTCGGTTTAGGCCGCCAGTGTGAGCGGCTCAGCTAGCTTGGCTTCGAACTCGATGGGCGTCAAGCCGCCGAGGGTGTCCTGGGCGCGCTGGCGGTGATACTTCCGCTCGATCCACACGACAATCGCGAGCCGGAGTTCCTGCCGGGTCGTCCACCGCTGCTGGTTGAGGACGTTCGTCTGCAGCAGCGACCAGAACGACTCCATGGCGGCGTTGATGCTCCTATATCTGTCAAGCCGCGATTTGGAGAGGTGGTCGGGCTTCGCGGATGGGTCGCATCGCGGCCCAGATTTCGCGGGCGAGAAGACGTTTCAGACACCGGATGATCTCAGACTTCGTCTTGCCTTCGGTGATCCGTCGGGCGACGTAGGACTTGGTGGGTTCGTGGTGCTGCATGCGAACGATGACGACACGGTAGAGCGCGGCGTTCGCTTGCCGGTGACCGCCCCGATTGAGCCGGTGTCGGGTGGTCATCCCCGACGATGCGGGGATCGGGGCGACACCGCAGAGCCTGGCGAACGCGGCCTCCGAACGGATCCGTTCCGGATTGTCGCCGGCGACGATCAGCATCTCGGCCGCGGTGTCAGGACCGACCGCGAAGGCTTTCGCGAGGTCGGGAGCGATCTGCGCGGTCAGCTCTGCCAGGAGCTTCTCATGCCCGGAGATCTCGGCATCCAGTACTTCCCACCGACGAGCGATCGACCGCAACGTGTGCTTGGTCGACGCGATGATCGTGGTCACCTGGCCCGGACGAAGCGCCGCGCAACGGTGAATGAGCGCCATCTTCGATAGCGGCTGCAGCTCCTGACGCAGATCATCAGGGGCATTCACGATGACCTGCTTGAGGCTGATCATCGCGGATGTTCGCGCCTTGACTGCGATGTCCTTGGCGACCTTGATCTGACGGATCATCTCCACCGTTCCGTCAGCTGACTTCGGGATGGCCGTGGCCAGGCCCGCGAGAACTGCCCTGGCTGCGTTCTCGGCATCGATCGTGTCGGACTTGCCTCGCAACCGCCGGTCGCGACGGTCCGTTCTCATCACCTCCAGCGTCCCGATTCCACGACGGCGCACTGCGCCGGCCAGGCCTGCGCCATAGGAACCGGTGCCTTCGATCCCGAAGGTGAGCTTCCCACCGAACGATTCACCCCAGTCGATCAGCTGACCGTAGCCACCGGAATCCGCCGCGAAAGACCGGCGATCCAAGACCGCGCCGAGCTCATCGATCGCGACGGCGACGTGGACGTGTTTGTGAGTGTCGACGCCGACAACGACTCGACGGTGAGGGGGGACATGCTGCATGCTCATAGTGCTCGCTCCAACCAGATCAGGACAGGGTGAGTGACACTGGCCGGTCGGGTGGACGGGACTGTGATGGGACTGTTGCGATCAGGCTCCTATGAGGTCACGCCCGCCCGGCCAGCACCACGAAGGTGATACGCCCCCTGACGGACGACAGATCAACAGCAAGGACACCCAGACTTCGAGGTCAGTCGTCAGCAAGAGTCAGGCCGCCAGGAGGTACTCGACACTCTCACAGTCTCCGGCGGCGCCTACGCGTCCCATCGATCCGACCATGTCATGACGGCGCAGCTCGCGGGCCATCACCCTGCTGCGGAACTGGCTGCCCCGGTCAGCGTGCAGGATGCACCCGGCGACCTCACCGCGACGGGCGACGGCGTTGCGGACGGCATCGATGGCGAGCTTCGCAGTCATCCGGTCGCTGATCGAGTAGCCGACGATGCGGTTGGAGAACACATCCTTGATCGCGCAGCAGTACAGCTTTCCTTCGCTCGTCCGATGCTCCGTGATGTCCGTGAGCCACAGCCGGTTCGGGGCATCGGCACGGAACACCCGCTGCACGTGATCGTCGAACACCGGCGGGCCGGCCTTCTTGCCCTTCCCACGTCGCCGGCGCTGCGCGGACGAGAGGATCCCGGCCTGCGAGCACAGCTTCCACGCCGTCCGCCGACTCATCCGCCACCCCGCCCGACGGGCTTCGTCGGCAAGGTATCGATACCCGAAAGTCGGGTCGTCGTGATGCGCGTCATGCAGCGCGTTGATCCGATACGCGCGGAGCACGTCCGCGTCCCGGACAGGGGCGTTGCGCCACCGGTAATAGGGCTGTCTTGCGAGCTTGAGAACCCGACACGACACCGTGACGGGAATCCCCGCTTCGGCGAGCTCAGCAACGAGCGGGTACGTCATTTTGGGGAGCCGCCAAGACGCAGGTTCGCCTGCGATAGGTACGCCGCCGCGCGACGGAGCACCTCGTTCTCCTGCTCCAGCAACCGGATCCGTTTCTTCAGCTCCCGAGCCTCTGCCGCGTCCGCGGCGGTCTGACCAGGTCGATTGCCGTCTTCGACATCGGCCTGGCGGAGCCAGTTCTGCAGGGTTGCTTCGCTGATACCGAAATCGGTGGCGATCTGTTTAATGGTGACGCCGCTCTCGCGGCTACGAGCGACCGCGACAACGTCTTCGCGGAACTCTTTGGGATAAGGACCAGGCATGATGACATCCTCCCCGCCAGCGCCTCCCGGCACTAACGATCAGTTGTCACCTGTTCGTTCCTCACGCCCATCTTCGCGCTGGCTGAGACGTACTTCGTCCTTTCGACCGACGCTGATCTGTTCCCGCTTCAGCTCGGAGACCTCGTTGCGGCAGCGCTCATCTTCGGCCTGCTCGCGGGACTGTTCGCTCTGTCCCTGGTGGAGTCCAAGACCGAACAGTCCACCCCGGAAATCCCGCCGCCACCCAGCGAGGGTGCCGAGCGCAACCCTCCGTCTACCCGTCGCGCAGAGCGCAAAGACAGGTAGGCAGGGCGCGGCCAGGGTCGTTGGGATCTGGGCACAGAAAGGGGCAGATGCGGTCGTCTGCATCTGCCCCCTCGTGCCGACCCGGGAGGCTAGTCGGCGGTCTCCGCGTCTGCGGCATCCTGGGCGAGGACCGATCCGTCGCCGGCGTCGACCTTCACGTCGATGACGGTCCCGTCGGCGGCGGTGACCTCGATGCCGTAGACAACGAAGCCGTTCTCGTTCTCCAGCTGCGCGGTCGCCGCGGTCCCGGGGACGGCCTTCAGTGCGGCCGCGGTCGCCTCCTCAGGCGTCACCGTCGCGAGACCCTCCAGCGCGGTTGACTCGGCGGCGTCCGCAGCGCTGTCATCCGCCCCCTCGGCACCTTCCGCACCCTCCGGTCCCTCGGTGCCCTCAGCGCCTTCGGCGCCCTCGGCTTCGTCGGCCGTGCCGTCGTTCGGCGCGGGGATGGTTCCGACGTAGCTGGGGTCCTGCTCGCTGCTGGTCGAATCTGCCGGGGTGGCCGCACCACCGGTGGTGGCGACGGCCACTCCGGTGCCGCCCAGGGCCAGTGCGGTGACGAGCGTGCCGGTGGCGATCGCCCGCTTGACTGTTGTCTTCATGGTGTTCTCCTTCTCGGTGTCGTTGACCACCACAACGGCGGTTGCGGACTGCCTTTCGTTGCGGGTCAAGTGAGTTCTTGACCGTGAATTCAGGCTAAGAAAGTGGTCGTGAGATGAACGTGAGAGCCTCCGAATTGCCCTGGGAGATCGCGGAGGTGATTCAGTCACCCGTCGTCCTCGGTGTGTCCTGCACCGGGGTGGGGACGGGCACGCCGATCGCGGTGTAGAACTGCTCGAGCGCCAGCCGGGTGTAGGTCTCGTGATCGAATGCGCCTGACCGGACCTCTCCGGCGAGGAAGGCATGGAGCCCTCTGGCGAGGTCTTCGTCGGTCTGCGGCACTACCATTCCGAATCCAGGCGGTAGTGCGTTGGTCGCTGACTCGAATTCGACCGTGACGATCGGGAGTCCGAGCACCAGCGCCTCGAGGAGGACCATGGGCTGCCCTTCGTAGTCACTGGACAGGACGAAGCAGTTTGATGCGGCAATGATGGGGAACGGGTTGGGCTGTTCACCGGCGAGAATGACGCACCCTTCCAACCCGAGCTTTTCGATCAGGGACTCCAACTCCCCTCGGAGGGGACCGTCTCCCACGAGCACGAGTCGCGTCGTCGGCGTCGCGTCGTGGACGATGCTGAACGCGCGGACGAGGCGTGCCTGATTCTTCTCGGGGGAGAGTCGTCCCACCGAGACAAAGTTGGCCACTTTGTCGTCGGCGAGGAGGTCCGCCACCCAATCAGGGGTGATCCCCGTCTCCGAGTCGCGGGTCGTCTCTCGCAGATCCTGAGCGGCCGAGGTTTTGAGGCGCTGGGCGTCTGCGGTGTTGAGCGCGAAGGCGAACTTCGCCGGGCCGGCATGCTGGCCGAGTTTGCGACGGTTGATTGTGCTCAGTGCGGGTGAGACGGACACGAGGTGGTCGTACTGCTCGTAGAGGTCGAATACCTGATGGAGGTTGCGCGACATCGGCTTCTTTCCCCTGATTTCGCGGTGCGCGTCCGCGGCGAGGTCGCTGTGGAGCCAGATTGAGCGCATCGATCCGGGGGCATGGAGCAGGAGTACCGCCCAGAACGGGGCATAGCCGCTGAAGTCGACTACATAGTCGAAACGGCTGTCACCGAAGCAGCGGGTCCACTCGTCGTCCCACAGGGCTTTCTGAAGCGGCTCAACCTGGTGCCGACGAGTGTTGCCCAGGCGAAAGTGAAGACGCCGGGTCAGCTGACGGATCGCAGAGCCGTTTAGCCCGCCGACGCGTGGGAACTGGCGCACGGCGGGATTGATGGCCAGTTGGTTCTCGATCGCTGCGGGAGTTTTGCCTTGGCTGAAGCAGGCAGATACGTCGAATCGGGAGTGGTCGATGTTGTTGAGCAGGTTGAGGGCGGATGTGGTTATGCCGTTCGAGCGCATCCCCCCCCAGGTAGATCAGAAGCGATGGGCGACTCTGGGAACGTACGCGTCGGGTGTGGTGGCCAACACTGTTGCCGCGAAAGACGATGTCGATGATCCGCTCGCTCACCCGGCCATCTTCCTGGCCGCAGAACTGCTGCTGGCCGGCCCGATAACGTGCCGCCGCTTCAGCCGGGATGCGGTCGGTCGCGGGGATTCCGGCTAGTTCTGCCACCAGCTCGTCGATAGTCCGGCACACGGGACCGGGCAACTCGCTCGGTTCAAAATAGAGACCTCGTGTGCCTGAATAGTCGTCGAGATCTGGCGCGAAGAAGAGGATCGGGCGTCCTGTCGCCAGGAAGTCAAAGAAGATGCTCGAATAGTCCGTGACGAGCACCCCGGTGAGGCCCAAGACAACGTTCGTGGGGATGTCGTTGGGCACGAGCAGTCGGGACAGTCCGGGTCGGTCGGCGGCGAGGGCGTCCACGACCTGGTGTGTTTTGAGGAGCACGACGTACTTGCTGGTGTCGATCCGTGCGGTCATCCGGGCGACGTCATCGAGCAGCTGGTCGATGTTGTCCTCGGGGCGCGCAAAGGACGCGCCCTTCCAGGTGGGGGCGTAGAGCACGATCGTGCGATCACCGAGCGGGATACCGGCAGCCGTGAGTCGCGCTCGGCCAGCAGCAACGCCGTCGGTATCGAGGATCTGACGGTCGATTCGCGGATACCCTTCCTCGATGATCCGGCCGCGGAATATTCCGTCGAGCTTGTACGCCGTTTCATACATCTGTTCAGCCATGAAGGAGTTGGCGGCCACGAGATAGTCAGCGGCAACGAAGTTCCTGATGATGTTGGCTGTACCGAGGGCGCCGCGGTCGATGTCGTAGCCCATGCGCTTCAACGGGGTGCCATGCCACGTGTTGAGGTAGATCTGGCCGGGTCTCTTGCTGAATTGGGGTGGGAAGGTCGCGTTGTTGATCAGGTATTCGCTCGTGGCCAGGGCACGGTAATAGGACGCAGACCCGTGGCGCACGAACCTCACATTGCGCGCTCCCGCAAACTCCCGGACCGTCGCGGCATACTGGCGCAGGTCCGTCAGGACCCAAATGTGTGTGAGCCCGGCCAGATCGGGCGTCGCCAAAAGCTCGCGGAAGATGGCTTCCGGGTTGCAGAGCATGCCGTTGCCGGAGAAGGACTCGTAGAGCACTGTCCCCGGTTCAATCGGCTGGTTTCGCCAGTGGGCGTGGACTTGGGAGTGCACGAAACGCCTCACCCGAGAGGGAAGGTGCTTCATCCGTATCACTCTCATGATGCGCGTTCCCTCACCACGGCACTTCGCTTCGCGCTGCTCCCACTCACCAGCGGTCCCACTGCTCTGACGCGGCGTCGGACTCGTCCAGCATACCGGCGTCGGCTTGCTGCTGGGCAACCTCGGACAGCAGGACAACGACGCGCCAGGTCGCGGCGATCACGAAGGCGGCCACCGCACCTGTCGGGAGAACGCGCCAGTCCATACTGATTCCTCTCGATTTGTGCGTCTCGCGCCAACGAACGAGCGCGGTGGCGAGCGTGCCGACATCGGCTGTCCGCCTGAACCGGTTTCAGGCTACGGACGGCACCGTGAGATGAACGTGAGAGTGGCCAAACCCGTCCGTGCGGTCAGCGCGTAGCGGTGGGCAGCCTGAGGGTGATGGTGCTGCCTTGGCCGGGCTGAGATGCGAGGGTGATGGTGCCGTCGTGCGCGTGCATGATCTGCCGGGTCAATGCCAGCCCCAATCCGTGCCCGGGGGTGGTTCGTGATGTCTCGGCACGCCAGAATCGGTCGAAAGCGTGCGCGAGCTCTGCCGGCGTCATGCCGACCCCATCGTCCATCACGCGGATCACGGCGGCGCTACCTTCGGTGCTGGCGCTGAGGGCGACCGTGCCGCCGGGGCGACTGAACTTCAGCGCATTGTCCAGGACATTCCCAATCGCGCGGGAGAGGAGTTCGGCTGATCCGCGCACCCGGAGGGGTTCAGCAACGGTGTGCAGGGCGACGTGGATGTCGGCGCGGCGGCCCGCCGCGGCGGCCGCGTCTGCCAGGTCCGGGAGGAGCTGGTTCAGGTCGATCAGGGTGAAGCTGTCCGAGAGTTCCTCCTTGCTGGTGCGGGACAGTTTCAACAGGTCATCGGTCAACCGGATGATTCCGTCCGTCGCGGCCAGGGCGACGGTGATCGCCGCCTGATACTCGGCCGGCGTGCGGGAACGGGTCAGCGCCAGTTCGAGTTCCCCTTGGATGATGCTGAGCGGGGTGCGCATCTCATGCGACGCCCCGTCGACGAACTGCTGCTGTCGTTCGAAGCTCGCCCTGATCGGCTTCAACGCGGACCGTGCCATCAGCCAGCTGGACAGCGGAATCACGATCAGCAGGCACGCGTAGAAGATGATCAGCACGGTCCGCAGCAGCGCGAATCCTTGCTCAGCGGCGTTGACGGCACCTTCCCCGTCACTTTCCGCGGCGTCGAAATCGAAGGTTCCGGTGACGAACGTGTAGACGCCGATTGCGAAGATCGCGAAGATCGCCAGTTGGATGACGGTGTAGGCGACGGTCAGACGGATCGTCGCACGGCGGAAGATCACGCGTCGGCGGCGATCAGGTAGCCCGCGCCGCGGCGGGTCTGGATGATGTCGGGCTCACCGGGGAGCGTGAGTTTCTGACGGAGGTAACGGATGTAGGTCTGCACGACGTTGCTGAACCCCTCGTAGTTGCTGTCCCAGGCGTGGTCGATCAGTTCGGTGGAGCTGATAATCGTGCCCGCGTTGCGCATCAGGTACTCCAGGACGGCGTACTCCTTCGGGGTGAGGTCGATGGTGCGCCCCGCCCGGGTCGCGGTCTGGGTGGACGGGATCAGGGTGACACCCTGCGCGGTGAGCACGGGTGGCTGCGCCCGGGGTGAACGGCGCAGCAGCGCCCGTGTGCGGGCCAGCAACTCCACCAGGTGGAACGGTTTCACGAGGTAGTCATCGGCACCCGCGTCGAGCCCGGCGACCTTGGAGCGCATCGAGTCCAGTGCGGTCAGCATCAACACCGGAGTGTCGCGGTTGATCTCCCGGATGCGGCGGCACACGCCCATCCCGCCGTCCGCGAGACCGGGCAGCATCAGGTCGAGGATGACCAGGTCGTACGTGTCGATCTCGAAAGCTTCGATCCCGGCCGGCGCAGTGGCGGCAACCGTGACCGAGTACCCGGTTTCGGAGAGGGTGCGGCGGATGACGTCGCCGATCGCGAGGTCGTCTTCGACGACGAGGATCCTCACCGCACACCCCCCGGCCGCTGGTGCGGGTGTTCGTCAGTCGGGCTGTTCACCGGTTCCGGCCCCTTTCGATGCGGTGGCGTTCGCGACCTGGACACCGTCGGCGCTGGCCTGGATGGCGAAATCTACCTGGTTGGTGGAGGTGCGGTACAAGCTGAACATGTTCTCCGGGAAGTGCCCCGGCTCGGTGCCGTTGTCGAAGTACACGGTCGTCTCGCCCTGCGCGGGGATGGTCACACCGGCAAGCGCCGTGTAGTACCCCTCGGACTGCTGGGTGGTGACGTCGGTCATCTGATAGTATATCTCGACGTTCGTCAAGGGACTGCTCGTACTGTTGGCCAGCGTGATCTGCAGGCGGTCATCCATCGCCTTGCCTGTTGCCGGGTCGACAAGATCTTCCACGGCCGCCGCGGTGATGCTCAGACCTGGAGCGGTGCTGGTGTTGCTGATCGGATTCGACGCGACCGGCAGCACTGTCCCGCTCGCGGGCGCGGCGCTCACCGAGCCCGCCGGGGCCGGCGGCGTGGTCGAGGTGGTGGTTTGGCACCCGGCGAGGATGCCGGCCGTCAGCGCCAGTCCGGCCACGAGCGGGATGAGGGTTTTCTTGTTCATGATTCTTTCCTTTGCAGTGTGCGGCGGGTGGTGACGGCGCCGGCGATGATCACGGAGGCGAGGGTCGCGGCCGTGAGGGTCAGGATGTAGGGCAGCATCGCCACCCACACCAGGGACAGCGGTTGCTGGTTGTACTGGTCTTTGATGCCCAAGAACGCGAACGAGATCCGTTCGAAGTGCTTGGTGACCGAGGACACTTCCAGGCCGTTGCGGATCCCGTCGAACCCGGCGAACTGGGCAAGGACGGCGAGCTCGTCGGGCTTCTGGATCTGCAACGCGGCGAACAGGCCGCCGGGGACCTGGTTGTCGGGGTCCATGGTGTCGCCGATCTGAGGGATAACCAGCACGAACGCCAGCCAGATCACCAGGCTGATGATCAGCCCGGCGCTGAGCTGCCGGGTGAGCACTGTGACGGTGATCGCGATAGCCGACCAGAACACCAGGTACAGCCACGCGAACCCGCAGCTCAGAGCGAGTCGAACCAGGTCCGTTCCCCCGAGAGTTCCCCCGCCGATCGTGGTGACCGCGATGGCCGATACGACGGCCAGGGCCAGAACGACAACCCCCCAGACGGCGGCGAGGGCAGCGATCTTGCCGCCGGCCAGGGCGAAACGCTGTATGGGGCGGCTGAGCAGCAGCGGCAGGGTGCCGCGGTGCTTCTCTTTGGCGACCGTGGCGTAACCGAGGACGATCGCGAACAGCGCACCGAGGATCTCCAGGTATTCGATCCCGCCGCGGAGCAGCTGCAACGGGAACAGCTGCGGGGCCGCGGGGGTGACACCGGAGCCGCTGGCGGTGACCTCGGCGACGTAGATGTTGTACGCGTCGAGTTGGGCGCGGAAGTCCGCGGCGCCGACCGCGACGGAGATCACGGTGACGACGGCGAGGAAGCCGATCAGGATGAGGAAGAGGCGGTCGCGGCGCAGTTCGAGGATCTCTTTGCGCGCCACCGTGGCGATGTCAGTCATGGAGGGAACTCCGAATCTTTCGTCTTGGGATCACGGCGATCGCGATCACACCGGCGACCAGGAAGACCGTGACTGCGAGGACACCGGCGCCAGCACTGCCGGTGACCAGGTCGTTTTGGAGAAGCACGCTCGCGGTCGTCTTGAACTGCTCGGTGATGGCCAGCGGGCTGGTCAACGACGACAGTGCGGAGAAGGCGTCCCCTGCGACGGGGACGGCCGGAACAGGATTCAACAGGGCGACGGGGCGAGCTGCCGTGCCCAGTTGCGGGAGCACGAACGCGATGCCGCTCCACACCACGAACGGGACCAGGAAGGCGGTGCTCTCGCGCCGCGCAAATAGACCGGAGAGCATCCCGATGATCGCGAAGAACGTCAGCAGCAACCACGACACTCCTGCGAATCCGAGCAGCCGGGCGGTCAGATCCGCGCTCAGGGGGCTCCCGGTGATCACGGCGATCGAGATCCAGCTGATCAGCGTGCTGACCAGCAGCACGACCGCGAGCACCAACCCGATCCCAGCCAGCTGGCCGAGGAGACGGGCGCGCACGGTGAGGGGGCGGCTGAGCACCAGCGTCGCGGTGCCCTGTTTGCGGTCACGGAGGGTGGCCTGTGCGCCGAGGACGATGGCCATCAGGCATCCGATCAACACCACGTAGATCGCCGAGTTACGGGCGTAATACAGGGGGGCGACGTCGGTGAAGGGATTTGCGGCGGCGGTCAGGCCCGCGGCGAGGATGCCCTCGTAGACGGCGGTGACGGTGCGGGTGGTGATCCAGCCGATCACCGAAGACACCGACACCATGCCCACGAACACCACCAGCAGCAGTTGTGCCACGCGAGCGCGGGTGATGCTCAGCACTTCATGCCGGGCGCTCGTCCAGACGATGTTCATGGCGTTCCGGCCCGCTCGAGCTGGAAGAAGATCTCCTCCAACGACTGTTCCTGCGGGTATGCCGCCAGGGTGCCGGTGACGGTGTCGTGGTGCACCAGGCGGCCTTGGTTGAGGATGCCGATGCTGGTGCACGTGCGGGACACCTCCGACAGCAGGTGGGTGTTCATGAACACCGTCATCCCGAGCTCTCTGTTGAGGCGCACGATCGTCTCCCGCAGGGTGCGGACACCTTCCGGGTCCAGCCCCGAGGTGGGCTCATCCAGGAACAGCACGGTCGGGGCGTGCAGGATCGCCTGCGCGATCCCGACCCGTTGCCGCATGCCCTTGCTGAACGTGCCCAGCCTTTGACGCTCGTGCCCCGTGAAATCTAGGAACTTCAGGACGTCCGCGATCCGCGCGTCCGGCCGCCTCATGCCGGACAGCCGGCCGAAGAAGCGGAGGTTCTCCATGAGCGTGAGGTTGTCGTAGAACTGCACGTTCTCGGGCAGGTAGCCGATCAGGCTACGCACGGCGGCCGCATCCCTGGTGATGCTCTTGCCTGCGACTCGGGCGTCTCCCGACGTGGGGGGCAGCAAGGTGGTCAGCATGTTGACCGTGGTCGTTTTGCCTGCGCCGTTGTGGCCGAGCAGCCCGAAAATCTCCCCGGCCGGGATCTCTACACTCACATCGGTGACGGCAGGTGTGTCCCCGAACATGCGGCTGAGCCGGGTCAGGGTGATTGCTGAATCTCTCATGACGGTGACGTTAGGCCTGCGATTGTGAGACCAGGATGAGAGCGCATTGGGCCGTCGTCGCCGGCACCCGTACCCTGAGGGTCAGCGGCGGGACAGGAGGCGGCGGATGGACACACCCGCACCATCTGAGCCCGAACGGCCTGCGACAGCGTCCGCCACACCGTCACGACGGTCCTTCATCCGCGGCCTCGGTGTCGCCGCTGCCGGCGCTGCCGGCATCGGGCTGGGGGGTGTGGCGGTGTACAACCGGCTAACCGCTCTCCCCGTACCCACGTTTCCTCCGCCGACCGCAAGCCCGGCTCAGGCCTTCGACCACCTGATCGTGGTGATGTTCGAGAACCGGTCCTTCGACAACATCCTCGGCTGGCTCTACCCACTAAACGAGGTGCCCGCCGGTGCCCGCTTCGCCGGCCTGCATCAGGGCACCTACAGCAACCCCGTTCCCGGCGGCAACGAGGTCGTACCCGCCCACGTGTACACCGGACCGACCGACAGGATCATGTCCAGTCCGATCCCCGACCCGGGCGAAGCGTACCCGCACGTCAACACGCAGCTGTTCGGCACCGTAGACCCGCCCTCCAACGCGGACCTGACCGCGAACCGGATGAGCGCCCCTGTCCCGCGTCAAGTATTTGGCAGGATTTCTTCTCTTTCGAAGTTGGGGATGGTGGGGTCGGCAAGGCCCAGGTGCACGTCCATCGGCCGGTTCC
>NZ_JBFBMQ010000016.1:0-77235 GCF_040687115.1 Microbacterium sp. NPDC076895 | reverse complement strand
TACGAGAACGTCTACGAAGCCGCGAGATCAGCTACCCTCGCGGAAGCGGCATAACCCACCCGACACCGTGTCCACGATCAAGGGTCAAGGCCCCATCGCGCGCCTCCAGTCGGAGTACCTCATGCGCCACGAGCGCCGGACCGATCTTCGCCTTGACGAGGATTATGTCGAGGACTGGGCACTTCGTCAGTTCGCGTTCGCGCGGCGGGATCCGTTTCATTTGGACAATCACATGCGGGCCCAGAGTGAATTCTTGCTGGAGGAAGCCGTTGTCTACCGACTTGAGGATGGACTGAACGAGGCAATCCAGGACCTTAATACGCGCTTCGGCATCTCCGGTCCGACTCATATCCCGAGGGAGAAAGTGGGGGGAGAGCATCGAGCTGTCTCAAGTCGTGATGTTCGCGTATCCGCACGACTCCGCGCCAAACTGCTGGAACAATACTCCGCTGATTTCGAGGTGTTCGGGTACGACCGCTGACCATTGACGGGTCCCCGAGACCCGCGCCCGAAGGCCCCGAGCGTCTGAGCCGAATCGAAGACAGTGGAGCGCGAGGCTAGGATTGGCGGTGGCCGGGGGTAATAAGAAGGCGAGCAACATATGCGGCCGCTCGCACGTTAGCTCTCCACTGGAGGTCTCATGTCCATGCGTCCGCTTGTGTCGATCGTCATCCCGATGTTCAACGACCAAGAGTATGTCGCAACTGCGATTCAGAGCTGTCTGCAGCAGACGGTTTCCGACATCGAAGTGATCTGCGTTGACGATGCGTCTACGGACGCGACCTGTGAGCTAGTTGAATCCATCGTGGAGCTAGACTCACGCGTTCGCCTTATTCGGCAGGATTCGAATCGGTCAGCGTTTCAGGCGCGCAGAGTCGGGGTCATGGCAGCTCGCGCCGACCACGTACTCTTCCTTGACGGTGACGACGAGCTGAAGCCCGAAGCAGTCGAGATCACCACTCGGCTCGCGGACGCGGCGGGCGCAGATGTCGTCGGCTTCGGCGTCGAAGGGGTATTCCCTGCTCAAGTCAGCGGTAGCTTCGTGAAGCAGCTGCAGCCGAAACATCGAAGGCTGGACGGGGAGAACATTGCGCCAGCACTGTTCCCGGAAGGTGACATTGTCCAGGGCCAGCTGTGGCGATACCTCTGGGCGACTGGACTGCTTCAGTCTGCGTATGCGGCGTTGGCGGAGGATCTCAGCTTCCCGCGAGCGAACGACATCCCGATTTCATTCCTCGCTCTAGCTATGGCTCAGAGGTATGTGTCCACGGAGGCGCGCCTCTATCGTTACTTTTGGAGGCGAGGGGCAAGCGGGCGCGACGTCGAGTCTCTGGAAGACTTCGAGTTCTACCTGGGCGCCCTTGATTCGATCGCTGCCATCGGGGACGCAGTCGGCGACCTGGCCAAGATTCGGCAGGATCCAGCGACCATTCTGCGCCCCTATCAGACAGCACGGCTCTCGATAATTCAATCGATACTGCGCTATTGCGCACCAATGCAAGCGACAGAACTACAAGAATCGTGCTACGCGAGCCTTCACGCCAAGGCGCGTCCTAGTGAGATCGTCCTGGCGGCGGCATGGTTCTACCGGGGCGCTCTGCCATTCCTTGCGCAGCACAGCGAGCGCGTGCACGGTCTCGATTCGTCAGTCAAGAGGGTGATGATCGTCACAGGCAACTTGAAGAGCGGTGGCGCTCAAGGAGTCGTGATTTCGCAAGCGAGGCATCTCGTTGACGCGGGGTTTAACGTCGTCATCGCCGCGCGCACGCTCCGCGATGCCATACACACGCCTCCCAGCGGGGTCGAGCTGGTCGAGATTTCTGGCGGGGCGATGCCAGAGAAGCTTGACACCTATCTGAAGCTTTGCCGCGAACACCAAGTTGATGCAATTATCGACCACTGGGTACTCTATAACGACGATTTTCCATTCTTCGCACTTGCGGCGCGCACGCTTGGAATCCCCACAATTGGCTGGATCCACAATTTCGCGCTGCGTCCTGTCTTCGATTTCAACACCCGAATTCAGCACCTCAGTCGCTACCTAGGCACACTGGCTCGCGTGGTTGTGCTGTCACACACGGATGTCGCCTTCTGGAAACTGCAAGGCATAAGCGACGTCGTTTATCTGCCGAACCCTCCCTCCCCCCTTCTGGCCAGCCTGCCGCATCGCACCGTACCTCGTGAGGCGCCTGTCGGGCCGATCCGACTCTTTTGGTGGGGTCGGCTACAGCAGCACACAAAACGTGTGCGATCACTCGTTGACGTTGCCGCGGCCCTCCGCAAGTCTGGCGTCGAATTCTCTCTCACCGTGATCGGACCGGACTCACCTGACCTGCACGCCGATCAACTCTTCAAGTACGCAGAAGAGTTGGGCGTTTCCGATGCTCTTACTCTGACAGGGCCGCTTCAGGGCAGTGAGCTTTTGGATGCGCTCAATTCGGCCGATGTATACGTGTCAACGAGCGCAATCGAAGGTTATCCTCTGGCGCTAACAGAAGCCCAGGTGCTTGGACTGCCGGTGGTGATGTTCGAGCTGCCCTGGCTCGCCGTTGCCGAGGCGAATCGCGGGATCCTCACTGCGCCTCAGGGGGACCACCTCGCTCTCGCGACTCAAATCGCCCATCTGAGCAATGACCGGGATGCATATGCTTTGCACTCTGCGGCGTCCCTCGCTGCGGGGCACGATGCAATCTCCCACGACTTCGATGCTCTCTACCGCCAGCTCCTGACCAGCGAGTTACCGAGCGAACACTCACCAGAGGCCACTCTCGAGGACGCGCAGATGCTTCTGCGCCTCGCCATCTACTTCAGTGAGCAGAATGTCGGACGCGAAGCGCGTTCGAAGTCAAAGATTTCACAGGAACGTGACGCGGAGCGGAAGGAAGTTCGTCGACTATCGCGAGAGCTCGCTAAACGTACCGAGCCCCAAACTGTCCAACTCTTGCGGCCCGCAGGCCGGGCACTGCTAAGACTCGTTCCGCGCCTTCGCCCTCTTGCTCACAAGTTCAACAACATCGTGCGGTCTACGAGATGATGTGCCTATGGATCCACAATCACCCAGTTTGACGATCGGGGCTAACAGCGACATCGACCGTCGTGTGAAGCTGGTGCACAACGAGCAGAGACCAATCCGTATCGGACAGAGCGTCCGGATATACCGCGGTGCGGAGGTGTTGGGCCCGGTCACGGTCGGGGATCGTGTCTTCATAAATCGAGACGCATACATCAGGCCTAATACCACGATCGGTGACGACGTCAACATCGGCCCGTTCGTACGTCTCATATCCGACACCCATGAGATCGGCCCTGCTTCGAAGCGTGCTGGAGCTTCGAGATTTGATCCGATCGCGGTCGGGGACGGAACATGGATCGGCGCGTCTGTCACCGTACTTGCGGGCGTGACGATTGGTTCTGGCTGCATCATCGCCGCCGGATCGATCGTTACTCGGGACGTTCCCGACAACACGCTTGCTGGCGGCGTGCCAGCTGTGCCGTTGCGTACCCTTGATTGATCCGCGGGGCTGGGCACTACGCCCGTTCCAAGCATTGGCCGCGAGAGGATTGCAATCTTAGGCTGGGGAATGCGGCAGTCAAAGGGGCTCCGATACCTGAGCGGTGCGTGAGTGGCGGAGCCAGCGCGGTTTCAGGCTCGTGTCATATCGATCTCTGCCCGCATCGCACCCACAATCCGCTGTATGTAGTTGCTTCCAAACTTCGCATTCCCATGGTTGGTATCTGGCTTCCCCTGAGGGTTAAGGCCGATCCTGCGCAACTCGGGTTTCAGGAAGCCGTCGGTCCCGATGGAACTCGCCGGCGGTTCGACATACCGAATCGAACGCGCATTCAGCCAGTCCTGCCACATCTCGCGGGTGAGCGCATCGAGGTAGAGCGCCACGCTTCGGTCGTGATCGTCCGCGAGCGCGTGATGCGCGGACTGCGGACGAGGAGGTTCCACAGCGACGGCGCTGATTCCGGCCTCCTTAATCCGCTCGTAGAAGGCTCTAGCGGGGGCGTGGTCGTTTTCCAGCATTCGTCGGATCACCGCCTCCGTGAGGGGTGTTCTGCCAGCGGTCGGCGCGAGAGCTGATGGGGCGAAAACCTTCCACATCGGCTGGCGGAAGACTCGCTCGCCATTCGCGACGTTGACGAACGCCCAGACCACGGCGGGATCGAGATGCGTGGCACCCGTTTGCTGTCTAAATGCGTGCGCGTACCGCCCAATGAAGCTGACTTTTCCCCCTTTCGAAGTGCTGAACTCCTGCAGTTCAAATCTCCCGCTGCCGAGGGCGACGACTTGGACGCTGTCCTCGCCCCACGTCCAAGTGTTCGGTTCGCTCGTGGTTTCGATGCCCGACGTGGCCGTCTCTGCGAGACGCTCGAGGCCCTGGCGGAGCGCTGCGACGTGAGAGTTTCCCGCGATGATGAACTTCGTCATCGGCCGAACGTCTCCAAAATGACTTCGTCGCAGACCGTGTCTTCGTCATCTTGCGTGGCGGTTGGGTTCTCGCTGCCTGCGGCTGGTTCGTGAGACCCCTCTCGCGAACTCGGGCTCGGGACCGTGTCGTCGCCGTGCGCGGAGAAAAACACGCCCATCACGTGGGCGACCCCGGCTGCGGATACCGTGCGCAGGTTGGGCTCGTAACCGAGTGCGCGGACGGGATGCGACGAAACCAGCTCGTATGACGGAAAGTAGTCGACGTAGTCGTACTTGGCGTGAAGCTCGCCACACACCGCGCGCAAGATTGACTTGGACTCATAGGTCGCGGTGAGGACGTGATTGCCAGAGGCGGTCGCGACGAGCGGGACAGGCGAGACGGTTAGGAGGAATCGCATCTGCGGATTTACGGACCGAGCGTAGTCCATGAAATCTTCGAAGTCTTGGAGCACTTCCGAGAACCGAAAGTTGACGAACCTGTGTTTGGACTCGTCGAACTCCCCGTGATGGGTTCCGGGGCAGGTCGGATAGACAGCTCCGTCCTCTGTGTTCTCCCACGCCTCGGTCAGTCCGAACGTGAAGACGAAAAGATCGGCTTGCGGCAGGAGGGTGCCGACCGCTTGGAGGTGCGACCGACGATGACGATGCAGCTCTTCCAGGCTCTCGTATCCGAGAGGTTCGATCGTGGGCCGAAACGGGTCGTAGAAGCGCTCTCCATCGGTCCAGTAGTCGTCCGTGGGAGAGAAGTCCCCACGGGCGCGAGCAAAAGTCTGAACGAGTTGGCGTGCCGAGTAGATGTTGCCGTAACGCGCCGAATAGATGTCGTAGCCAAAGGTATGCAGATCCGACTGCGCGAGGAGCGGTGGGGCGGGCTCCGCATCGATGTAGCGATACCCCCTTCGCTTGAACTGCTTACCGATGTGTTGAGCGAAGCAGCTACCAGCCGCCACGATCGAATCGGACTTGGAAATCTCGAATCGTGGAAGATATACGTCCTCCAACTCGAGCGCGTTTCGCTCTGCGACGGCTTGTTTCCAGTAGGCGCGAGACGGAAGTCCTCGATAAGGATGATTTGCCAAGATCTTTCCCCCAGTTCAACTTCGCTCTGTGCGCGACACCGGCCGGCGCGACCAGCTTCCGCGAGCAGCCTAGCAGAACCGGGCATCTGCTCGTGTCTCGCTCATTGTCGCCCTTGCAAAAGGTTGCCTCCCCAACAAAGGACCCGTCCGATTATTCGTTTGGGAGGGCTTCGGTCTAATCGACCGTTGCGCGACCGCCGTCGCTCATAGATGCGTCGCGGCGCCTTTCGCGGTCGATCCCGACAGCTACATAGACGCGCCGGTTTCGCGACTTGTCCGTCACACACCTTCGCTGCGGCGTCGATGAGTGCCGTCGGGTGCAGCGCGTCGATACCGGACTGCGCTCGCCGCGAATCGCTGATCCCCTTCTCGGCATCCGTCTATATGAGGTGTCCGGAGACCTCGCGTCCTTCGGGACGAGAGAGGCAACCCGCCCGCCGATGACGGTGCTAGAGGGGTGCTCCGTGAGGAGGCTCCTTCGGTCTTCGCCGACGGTGAGTCGCCCTCGCGTATGTCTCCCCGTAGAGATTCCGGATCAATCCTGGGTCGTGCGCGTCGAGGTCGGGGGGTGGTTCGGGTTTGGCTTCCCGTGTCTGCGTGATTGCTGCGTGAACCTCTCGAGACGTGATTGGCTCCTGACTCAGAAAAAGCCATCGCGGCCCAATGGTCTCTGCAAGCGAGGTCAGCGTTTCGTGCGTTTGGGTGAGTACCGGACGATCGAGCGATAACGCGACGAATACCATCTGCAGGTCAGCGAGAGTATCGATCTTTGGTACGACTACGAGCTCGGCGGCCGTGATCCGATGCGCCAGAGCACCGTCCGAGATGGCCGCAACGTCGATCCGCTGGGAAGGACGGGCGATATCTTCGGTAGCATGCTCGGCGCCTGTGGCCCACAAAACGCCCGTGGTCGACTGCTTCGCTCGGGGGAACCCGATGAATCTCTCGCGGAAATGAGAGTACGGAATGACGACCGTTCGACTCGAATCTGGCGTCGCGACCTGACCGTCGGGCGTCACGAAGACGTCGGTCGCGGCGTCGAGAATTCTCTGCCCACGGAGCCACGCGCGCGAGGTTCGAATTTCCGGTGACGGAAGCAGCGTGCGCACCAACGCGACCTTACGAAAGCGAATCGCCAGCGCAAATGCGAGAGCCATGAGCAGCCGGCACCAGTCGCTTCGACCGTGCGTCCCGAGGAGGATGTCCAGTTGGTCATCGGTCACGTGGATGACGTCTACGTCGAAGCGCCTGATTCTGCGCTGCGAGTAACGAAATCGCACGCCCGGCGCTCCTACCAGCTGGTCGACGTAAGCAAGTCGGGGTGCAGGCGGGCGCTGGGTCACATGAACCCGTAGCTCGCCCCCGTCAACGGGCGAGTTGTCGGGGCTGGGCACGTCACCATACTAGGTTTGATCCGTGGAGGCTAAAGCTTGAGGGATGTCTTCGTCCAGCCGTCTGGTCAGGATGACAACGTGGGCGACTCAGCCCTTCGCGCCGGCCTCCTGGCCGGCCTTCGAGAGTCTGGGGCTCAGCTTCACATCACGCTCGAGGGCCAGTCGGAGGACTACCTCGCCGGCATCTCCATAAGCGAAGACGACATCTACTACCGTTCGCGGTCTGCCTGGATTGATGTCTGTGCACGCGTTTCCCGCCCCGTCTACGTGGTGAATGCCGGAGAAATCAACCCAGCGAAGGGCGGCAGGTTTCCGCATCGAGACCGTATCGCCGAGATGCGGTCGGTACTGAAAAGACGGGGGATCGTGATCGCAGCGGGGGTGGGACTCAAAGACCCGTCCGTCGCGAGCTCCGTGTCATTCGGCCGCGCATTTCGCGAAGCTGCGGTGATGACGTGGAGAGACCGTGATTCACGTGCGGAGGCTGGCTTCGGGGGGGTCGCGCCGGACTGGGCCTTCGCTTTGGGTTCGGCGAGCCCCGCGTGGTCGGGTTACGCCGAACGTCGCCTCCTGGCCCTCACGCTCAGATTCGACCGCGAACTGCCTTCTCCTGCTTGGTTCGACCGGGTGCGTTTGTTTGCAGCGGCTTCCCGCCTGCAGATCGTCACCGTCGCGCAGGTGGCGAGGGACGCGCCGCGGGCAGTAGCGCTCGCTGAGCGGCTCGACGGCGAATACCTGGTGGCTCCGAGCACGCGGCACGACGAAGTCGATCAACACGTGCGGTCGGTGTACGCGTCCTCGGTTGCTGTCGTGAGTGATCGTGCGCACGCGCTCATCATGGCGGCGACGGAGGGGGCCTATCCCGTCGGCAGCGCCGTAGATCCGCAAAAGATCGACCGACTCCTTCGTGCGGTCGGGCTCGAACAGCTGACCGGTACCCATGATGGCATCGAGAACCGCCTCGAGCGTCTGCCTTCCGTGCACTCAACGCTCGCGTTGCCGGTTTCTGGCGCGCGGCTACGTTTGCGAGAGCTGACGTCGCGCCTACGGAACGCAATCGCAGACAGCGCGTGACAGTGAGGATGAGCTTGCGATCCCCCGTGGCGTATCCCCGCTGTATCATGTGTCAGATGTGCACTCGGGGGAGCGGCCCGCGATGTGCGTGGAGGCCAGAAAGGTAGCTAACCTTCGTGGATGCGCATCTTTCCTCATCCTCGTATGGGCTGAGTGAGGTCGGTCAACGACCGCCCCTCGGCTCCTACCTTGCTGAGGCATGGCGGCGCAGAACTTTCGCTTTCACCTTCGCGTCCTACAGTCTGTTCGGCGGTCTAGTACGAAACCGTCTGGGCATCCTGTGGATCGTGCTCAAACCGTTGCTCATAGCCCTGATTTACGGCACGATCTTCGGAGTTTTACTCTCTAACGCCGCTCGTCCGGCTGACTTCATTCCCTATGTCATCACGGGCGTCTTCGTCTTCGAATACTTCACGGGAAGCTTTGGCAATGCAGCCCGGTCTATTACCGGAAACGCCAAGCTCGTTCAGAGCCTAGGCTTCCCGCGCATACTCCTTCCGATCTCGGTTGTAATCGAGCAGACGATGCGTATTGTGCCGATTCTGGTTCTCCTCGGCATCCTGTTATTGGTATTCGGAGTGCCGCTGGCGTGGTCATGGTTGCTGGTGATTCCCATCATGATCATGATGGGAATGTTCAACCTAGGTGCTGGTCTCATCGTGGCCCGCATGTCGGTTACGACACGAGACGTACAGCAACTCATCCCCGTCATCAATAGGTTCCTGCTCTATGCGAGCGCGATCTTCTTTCAGGTTGACGTGATCTTCGCCGATAACCCGGTGATTCTTACAGTCGCGCACCTCATTCCTACGTACGACTACATCGCGCTGGTGCGTGGCGTGATGCTCACTGACCATCCTGCGCCGTTGCTTGCCCTCGTCGCCGCACCCGTGTGGGCCGTCGTGGTGGTTACTGTCGGAGTTCTGTACTTCTGGGGAGCCGAGGCGAGGTACGGGCTCAGTGACTGAGTTGATGATTCCCAGCGCCGGCGGTATGGCAGCCGCTCCGGGGTCGAGGCCGATGATCGTCGCGCAGGACGCTCATGTGACGTACCGCGTGTATGCGTCGGGCAAACGGATGACTGCCCGAGACAGTTTATTGAGTGTGAACGCTTTGCGAGGCGGCCGCGGATTACACACGGTTCCAGCCTTACGGGGCGTCAGCTTCATCGCCTCCGAAGGCGAGACTATCGGCGTTATCGGTCACAATGGCTCGGGAAAATCCACTCTCTTCCGCGCGATGAGTGGATTGATCCCCACCTCTGCGGGAAAGATCTGGGCAGCTGACCGCCCCGTTCTGCTTGGCGTGAACGCAGCGCTCGTGCCTGAGCTCTCAGGCGAAAACAACATCAAGCTGGGGCTTCTGGCGATGGGATTCACCACCGAGGAAGCCGCTGCGCGCGTCGACGAGATCGCTGATTTCGCCGAACTCAACGAGTTCCTCTACCACCCGATGCGTACATACTCGTCGGGGATGGGCGCACGCTTGCGTTTTGCCATTGCCTCGGCCAAGGCGCACTCGATCCTCCTGATCGATGAGGCCCTCTCAGTCGGTGATCGGCGCTTCAAGCTCAAGAGCGAAGAGCGAATCCGTTCGCTTCGCGATAGCGCCGGGCTCGTCATGATCGTCAGCCACTCGGCCGGAACCTTGCGGGAAACGTGCGAGCGGGTGCTGTGGATACATAAGGGCGAGCTTCGAGCCGATGGCGCGGCGAAGGACGTGATCGCGGACTATGTGAAGTGGACCAAGCAACCTGGCAACAGCGCCGTGGGAGCGTCATCTGCCCGAGCCGCGAAGCGACGCCCGGCCGGATCAAACCGAATGCAGGCGGGCGGATCGAAGCGTTCTCTTGCGGACGGTGCTGCCGCCCCGGTCCCGGTCAGTCCGTCCAGCGGTCGCACGAATCCCTCGGCAGCTAAAGCTGATGAGGCGCCGACCTCGTCGCCCCTCGAGAAGATGCTCGTCAATGTCTCCGAAGACGTGCGAGAGCTGGTTTCGCCTGAGGACGGAGGTCGCGCCCTCGCGCGTCGGGAGCGGTACATGCGCAATGCGCGTAATCGATACCGGCGGCGCATCATAGCCCTGGTGATTACGAGTGCCGCGGTTCTTCTTGCGATCGCCGCGGGCGCTGCTATCGCGCTGGTCGCGGCCGTTCCACACGCCGTGAGTGAGCCTGTCAGGTCAAACCCGACGACCAAGCCCTCGGCCTCGTTCGACCCCGCCGTTACGCCCGTCATCTCCGGCTTCTCCGCGACATCCGGCTCGGTCGTATGTGCGGCGCCGGACGCGGAAGCGACCGCTCTGCTCAGCTGGGACGTGAGTAACGCCGTCGACATTGCTGTTGCGGGAGCAGCGGTGCAGGTCGATGCGATCGACGCGCCGGCAGAGACGGGACTCCCCGGTTCCGTCTCCGAGTACGCAGCCCCATTCCCGTGCGATCAAGAGGCATGGTCGTACACGCTGACGGTGCAGGGAGCTGACGGAGCGCATGTGAGCTCTGTTGTGACGGTCACGCGAGATCTTGCCGACAGCGGCGCCGTGGTTCCCGCTCCGCAACAGCCCGCAGATCCGGGAACATCGGAACAGCAAAACCCGGGCCAGTCGCCGAATCAGACGGATCCCGGCACGGGGGGAGCAGCGGATCCATCTACATCTCCGTCACCGGATCCCGTGCCGACAGCCACGGCGAATCCCGAGCCCACGGCAAGTACAGAGCCCACGACAAACCCCGATCCGACGCCCACGGATTCTGCCATCGTGCCGGATCCCGGCGCGACGATCGTGCCGTAAGCAGTCGGCTGCTATCGTGCGCCGAGCCACTTTCGAGCGCGGTGAGCAAGAGGTCGCAATCCAGGAAACCTGCGGAGCGTGGCCCGACCTAACGGTGACAGCGAACTCCAAACGCTCGTGCCCCAGCCTGACGAACTGGCGGGCTTGCTGCCACCTCGCGGAGATCGGGAGGTGAAGAACGCCATCAGCCCCAGAAGAGTGCGCGCATCGTCGAGGGTAGGCATAGGCGAGTACTCGGAGGGCAGCACGCCGTTCACAGCCGACTGGTACAGGCTCGCGAAGTCGGGCGACTGAGCGCGTCGAGCTGAGTCCAGAGACGCGATCGAGAGCCGTTCGTACTGCTCCGGGTCCGCCAGCGTGGCCGCGATACGCGCAGCAAGCTGCCGCGCATCACCCTGCGGTGCCGCAACGACGCCCTCATTGTCTTGCACCAATGTGAGCCACGGGAGTTCATACATGAGCACAGGCAGTCCGCGAGACTGCGCCTCTGCGATGGTGAGCTGATATCCCTCGATGATGCTCGTGGATACGAAAGCGTGAGAGGCGTCGATCTGCGCCAAGAGCGCTGCGCCACGCAACGGCCCCATGACGATGACGCGGTCGGACAGGTTGCGGCGGCGAATGAGTGCAGTGAGTTTCTTGGGCGTGAGATCGTCCCAGCCGGGGCCGATAATGCGCAGGCGGAAGTCGACGCCAAGCCTCTGCAAGTGCGAAGCCACCTCGAGCAGCTGGGTCACCTGTTTGGTTCGCTCCTCGAGGCGTCCCCACCAGACCAGCTCGATCCGCCCCGCCGGAGCGCGACGGGGCGCCGATGGTGCGGATGAGTCAAGAAGAAGCGGCGACGGCGGGTTCGGGAGGTAGAAGGCATGCTCCACACCTCGCAGCCGGAAGTAGGCCACATCCAACCGTGACAGAACGATGAGGGATGCGAGCGTGGACGCGCACTGCTCGATCAGAGTGAGTCGCTGTGTGCCGTCATAGAGCGGACGCATCGAAAAATTGTGCACCCAACCGATGGTCGCGGCGCCTTCAGACCGCGCGACCAGAGAGAACTCGGGCCATGCATCCATATACAAAATCTGGTGATCGACGACGACATCGATCTCATGCTCTCGGCAGATCTCGGCCCATTGCGCAAGCTGCTCGAGAAGGCGTCGTGATTTCAGTTCGACGAATGCGACATCTTCGGGCAGCACAGTCAGATCGCTGCCGGGATTGCGGGCGACGACCGTCACTCGATATCCGGCATCTCGCAGATGGCGAGCTTGGGAGGCAACAACTGCGGAGACGCCTCCCGTGCGTAGAGTCGAGGTCGCGATCAGGATGCTTCGTGCAGCGTGAGATTCGAATCCTTCCCAGCGCGTGTGGTACTTGAGCGTCCCGAGGGTGCGGGGATAGAAGCGTGCAGCGGCACGCACGATGTCGCGCGAGGAAGCGACCGTGTGCAGATGGGCGAGCGCCGCGTCCACCAGCTCCGCGTCGCTGGTCTCGGTGAGCTGGTAACAGACATATCCGATGAGTGAGAGCCGAGCGGACTCGTAGCTTGTCCGCAGCAGTGCAGGATCGCCGTGGCGCGTTGCGAGGTTCTCGACACCGGGGCGGATACTTTCCACGGAGCCGATAGCCGTGGTGTAGAAGGTTGCGTGGTCGAGGCTCGTGATGCGGTGGCCACTTCGACCACGCCCGAAGTGATAGCGGTACAGCTTGTCCGGAATTGCGGAGTAGCTACGCGCGAGGGCGGCTGCGAGAAAGAGGAGCGGCAAGTCGTTGACGCGGGGGAGGGTGAGATTTGCCGGCACAAGCGCGTAGGCCTCGCGAAGCACCTGCGTGCGATAAGCGAAACGCCACAGTTGGCCCTGAGCAGGCTTGCCCACAGGAAAGAGCGCGCGCAGGACGTCGTCGCCCACGAACTGCTGTTGCGGCGGTTGCAGCCGCGCCTCGTACGCCCCGCCGGTCGCACCTGACCGCTCAACGACCTGCACGCCGAACCCGACGATGTCGACATCGCTGCCGCGTGCGTGCGCGAGGATCTTCTCGGCAGCCTCTTCGTCGAGATCGTCGTCCCCGTCGAGAAACATCACATAGTCCGCAGACGCTGCTGCCACGCCCGTGCGTCGCGCCTGAAACGCCGACAGGTTGTCGGTGTGACGGATGAGGTGGACTCGCTCGTCATCGGCGCAGAAGCGCTCGATGACTGCGACGGAACCATCCGTTGAGGCGTCGTCCACACACACGATCTCGATTTCGCGCACCGTCTGAGCGAGGGCGCTCTGGAGAGCGGCGGCCAGCGTCTTCTCATCATTGAAGACGGGCATGACTATCGAGAGCGCGGGCGCAGGCTGCATCGGCCTCATTGTAGGGTGCACCGGCCCCACCGCTTGGACCGCGCATCGCCGGGCAGCCACCGCTCCTCTGCTTATCATTGCTTCTGAGTCGCCCCGCGACTTCGCCCTCGACAGTCGGGGAACGAGCGCACCGCGCGCGCTGCCAAGGAGGGTCTACCTGTGGAACGTGCATTGCTGTGATGAGTGAGCATTCCGTGCCCCAGATGAGCCCCAAGCTCCCGCCCCGAAAGCGTGTGCGCCGGAGGCGCCGTGGGGGATGGATCATTGCCCTTTGCGCCACGGTTCTCGTGGGCGCGGCGGGCGTCGTCTACGCGTCGCAGGGGGGGCTGCAGTGGTTTTTCTCACCGGAATCTAGCGCTACACCCACCCCGACCCTTTCGCCTACTCCCGAGCCGGTGGCGCTGCCGCAGACTGCTCTCACCGTCGGGTCCGTGGCCGGCTGGCAATTGGCGTCGCCGATCGACGTTGCTGAGGTAGCCCCCGAGGTCGGTGACGCGGCTACCGGGAGCGTCGCTCTCGGTGTCGACGCGCCCGTCGTCGATGCGCCAGTTCAGGCGGCATCCGCTCCCATTCAGGTTGTCCCCGGAGAGACATACACGGTGTCCGCCAACGTGCGCATGCTGACGGCGCAGCCCACAGTCGCGCCGGTCACTCTTCAGGTGGGCACGGAAGAGATCGCCGTCCCGAAGCTGACAGCGGAATGGACCGAGATCACCGGTTCCTTTACCGCGGGCGAGTCGACGGAGACCGTCGTGGCGCTTCGCGTCGACGCGCCGGTGACAGGATTCGCGATCGATGACATCACCGTGGCGTCCGAAGACGGCAAGAACGTCGTTCCCAATCCTTCGTTTGATGACGTCACCTATGCAAACGTGCTCGTGAACTCGTCACTTTTGATGCGCACCGACACCGCCGCGTTAGCGGTCGTCCTCCCCGCGGGCGACGCGCAGTGGTCGATCTCTCAGTCCGGGATCGCCGTCGCAAAGGGGACGATCGCCTCCGACGGCAAGGTCACCAGCATCCCTGTTTCCTCGCTCGGCCAGGGGTATTACACCATCGACCTCACCGATTCGGCCGGGGTGGTGACATCCGCGCCGTTCGGGACGATCGATTCCGCTGCTCCGATCTCCGATTCGCGATTCGGAGTCGGCGTGCATGTCGAAGACGAGTGGTACGTAGATGCCGCACGCTACGCCCGCTCGGTGGGCGTTGCCGAAGTGCGAAACGACGTGCTCTGGCGGCTGAATGAGACCTCGCGAGGCGTCTATGACTGGGCTCCGGCATACGTCGACGGTTTCGACAAGATGCACCGAAGCGGCATCAAGATTCTCGGAATCATCAACTACGGAAACAAGCTCTACAGCGACAACGACAAGGTGCCCGACAACCCCGAGGCGGTCGCTGCGTATGGAAGGTACGCGGCCGCTGTGGCGGAGCGCTTCGACCTCGTAGGTGTCGAAGCCTTCAACGAGTTCAACCACGAGCGATTCAACAAGACGAAGTGCGGGACGGACCCGAGCTGCTACGTGCCTCTCCTCCAGGCTGTCCACGACAGCGTACGTGCTATCGACCCCACCCTTCCGGTCGTGGCCGGCGCTACAGCGAACTACGATCCTGCGTGGTTCAACGAGCTCTGGAAAGACGGGGGGCTCTCGTACGCGGATGCCGTCAGCTTCCACCCGTATCAAGTCACGGGAGACCCCAACCTCCTGACCGATATCATCGCGTCATCACGTGAAGGCATGCAGGAGTTCGCGGGCTTCGAGCGGCCCATCTGGATTACTGAGCTCGGTTCGACGTCGAATCCTGCTGCGATGACTGTCGAACAGCAAGCAGACTTTCTCCTGAAGTCGACGGTGACGGCACTGGGCAACGGCGCGGAGAAGTTCTTCTGGTACGACCTCATCAACGACAGCACCGATCCGACCTCGCACGAAGGGAACTTCGGGCTGTTCTTTCAGCCGATCGTCGGTGTGGCTGCGCTCCCGCCCAAGCCGGCAGCATTCAGCTACGCCCTTCTGATCTCGCTCGTCCGCGGTACAGAGTCAGCCGTCCCCGTGACAGCGCTCGCCGATGATGTGATCGCATACGACTTTGGCTCCGGTGACGAGAAGGTCACGGTCGCTTGGGGGAAGACCGCAGATACCTCCGTAACTGTCGCGAGCGAGAACCCCATCCGTGTCATCGGCGCGGACGGCGCGAGCAGGACCGTGCGACCGGTCAACGGAAACGTGACGTTCACCGTTCCGCTTGCTGGCGTGTACGTCCTGGCGCTGCCGTCGGCGCCGTGACGGCAAACCGTCAGGGAGCTTTCCCTAGAATCAAACGATGACCCACGAAACCCGACGTGCTGCTCGTGAGGCTGCGGCCGCGCGGGCGCGAGCAGATCACCCGGCACCGCGCCGCCGGCGGCGGGCGATCTGGATCACCGTTGCAGTGTCACTGGTTCTCATCCTCGGAGCCGGAGTCTGGCTCGGGTTTCGCGCGCTGACGGTGAAGGACGAACTCGAGCAGGCTCAGGCCCTCCTGGGATCGGCCGGCGATGACCTTTCCACCGCCGACCGAATTGCAGAACTCGGTACTCACGCCGAGGCTGCAGCGGCGGCAGCCGGAGACCCTGTCTGGCGCCTTGCTGAGTTCGTGCCGTTCGTCGGCGACAATCTTCGGGCGGTGCGACTGGCGAGCGAGTCGCTGGATGTTCTTGCCAATGATCTGGCGCAGCCTGTGATCGCGGCGATGAGTCAGGAGGGCGATGGGTCGCCGCTAAGCCGCGTCCTACCGATTATCCAAAGCCAGGCTCCGGTGGTCACTTCGCTGGCGGCCGACGTGCAAGCGGTCAGCGGGTCGTCGACTCTCATCGGACCCGTGCGGTCGGGAGTCGATCAGGTCGATGAGGTCCTTCAGGCAACCGCCCCCACCATTGCGATCCTGCCATCGCTCCTGGGTATGGATGGAGCCAGGAACTACCTTCTCGTCTTCCAAAACAACGCCGAAGCATCGTCGCTAGGCGGTAGTGCTGCGTCGCAGACACTCATCACGGCAGACCAGGGGAACATTTCCATTGCGGCCCAGGCAAGCAGCGCCAACTTCACTGAGGGCGTGCCGGTCGATGTTCCCGTCGATCAGAGCGCCCTTGAGTTGTACTCGTCATATCTCGTCGATCACGTGAACACGACAACCAGCCGTCCCGATTTCCCCACTGCCGCCAAGCTTCTGCAGGCTTTCTGGCAGCGCGACATCCGACCAGACCAGATCGATGGTGTCATCTCCGTTGACCCCATCGCGCTGGGCCGCATCTTGAAGGCAACGGGTCCGATCGACGTTGGCGGCGTCGAGCTGACAGACAAGAACGCCGTCTCGATCCTGCTCAAGGACGTATACGAGTGGTGGGACCCATACGCGAGCAAGGCCGACGCCGCAGCTTCGGACGCGTTTTTCGCCGCTGTCGCCTCAACGGTGTTCGAAAAGGTCGCGTCAGGCAATTTTGACCTCAAAGACATGGCCTGGGCAGTGAGTGAAGGCATAGACCGAGGCGACATCATGATGTGGTCGGAGGATCCCGCGATCGCGGCGGTCCTCGACGGTCAGCGCATAGCCGGCGTGCTCCCGGTCTCGAACACGGACGCGTCAACAGTCGGGGTGTTCTTCCGTGACACGTCGGCATCGAAGATCGACTACTACATGGACTCCGCAGTCGCGCTCACGGCCACCTGCACTGACGGAACCACCACGTACACCACGCAGACAACCCTTCATCTCGATCTCACTCAGCAGGAGGCGGACGCGCTGCCCCGCTACGTGAAGAGCGCGAAAGCGGGGGCGAGCCAGTTTCGCACCGAGGTGTTCGTATACGGGCCGCCTGGGATGACCCTCACGGACGCTTCAGTCGAGGGTGCGGAAGCGAGCGTCATGCGCACCGACGTCCAAGACCTCGGTAGACCGGTCGCATCCTTCCAGGTGCTGTTGGCGCCAAGCGAGTCGGGAACTGTTACCGCGACGTTCACGGGGCCGAGCGACATCGCAGACCCTGCTGTCGTGACGACACCGATGGTTCGTCCCACGGAGGTTCAAATCACAAACTCCTGTGGTTGACACGTCCGGTCGCGAGGACTCGGCCCGGGTATAGTTTGTGCCCGGGTCCAACCCGGGGGGTCGCGTAAGACAATGTTGCGGAGAGCAAGCAAGGGAACGCCTGCGCTCGCAGCGCGAGCTGCCGAGCGCCGGTCGGCGCGGGACTGGCCGTCTGCCTACGGATGGTGGCTGGTTGTCAGTGACGCGGCAGTCCTGGCGGCCGTCTTCGTTCTTTTCAGGTTCGTGTTGCTGCCGAGCGAACAGCGGTCGGTGACGTGGCCGAATGGGCCTGGTATTTCGTACACGGTTGCGATCCTGATCGTCGCTCTGCTCTGGATGCTCGCCCTCAGCGTGTTCGAAACACGTAATCGTCATGTCGTGGGAAGCGGGTCTCTCGAGTATGCGCGGATCGCGAACGCGAGCGCAGTCCTGTTCGCGCTCCTGGTCGCGGTAGCGTTCTTCCTGCGGATCGAGGTGTCGCGAGCACTACTGCTGGTAGTCATCCCGGTCGGTGCGGTACTGCTCATCTTTTCGCGATGGATGTGGCGGCAATGGCTGCGCCGGCAACAGAAGGCGCGCAAATACGTGTATCGGGCGATCGTTCTGGGGGAGCACCGCAAAGCCGCCCACATCGTTTCGGCGATCCGGCGAACCCCCGGAAGTGGATTCGACATTGTCGGAGTCGTCACGGGAGGGCATACCGGTGCGGTACTGGGCGGAGTGCCGGTCCTCGGAGGCTATGCGACGGCCATCGAGGTCATGGATGCCGTCGACGCGGACACGGTCATCGTCGCAGGCGCCGACGAAATCGACCCGGTTGTGCTGCGACGTCTCGGGTGGACCATCGCTGACCGCGACGCCAACCTGGTGGTGGCGCCGCAGCTCACCGACGTCGCTGGACCGCGGATTCACTCCCGGCCCGCGGCCGGTTTGCCCCTGGTCTATGTCGAGTACCCGACGCTCGAAGGCTACCGCGGGTTCGCCAAACGAGCTTTTGATATCGCCGCTTCTGCGTTGCTCATTGTGCTCACATCGCCCCTCATGCTCGTGACCGCGGCCGCTGTCGTGCTGGAGAGCGGCCGGCCGGTCATCTATCGGCAAACGCGCATCGGCCGCGGCGGAACGTCGTTCCTGATGCTGAAGTTCCGCTCGATGCAGGTAGGAACAGATGATCTGCTGCCAAGTCTGCTCGACCGTGAGGGCGCCGCGGGGCGCCCCTTGCATAAGGTGCTCAACGATCCGCGGGTTACGCGCGTCGGGCGCTTCATCCGTAAGCATTCGATTGACGAGCTACCGCAGCTCTTCAATGTTCTCGCGGGTTCGATGAGTCTCGTCGGGCCGCGCCCGCAGCGCGAGTCCGAGGTCGCCCTCTACGATGACACCGCCGAAAGGCGCCTGCTCGTCAAGCCCGGCATGAGCGGACTGTGGCAGGTGAGCGGCAGGTCACAGCTGTCGTGGGAGGATGCTCTCCGGCTGGACCTCTACTACGTCGAGAATTGGTCGTTCACACAAGACATCGTGATCTTGTTCCGCACGGTGCGGGCCGTCCTTTTTCCGGGATCGACGGCGATCTGACCTCGGCTCTCGCGATCCAGGAGAGCCGCTCGCTCTTTGTTTCGAATCGGAGAACATTGGGTCGCGCTTTCCCCCCACGATTGTGGTATCCGTGAGGCTGTGGGTAGCCTGGGAGTAACTCGGGGAGGACGAGGGCTGTTCCAGGCAGCGCTGACCTCCGCGCAAAACGCCCCCCACGCCGCGTCGTCGGCATACACCAAAGAGACTTTTTCTACGTCGGGGAGACACCATGAAGAGCCTTCGTACCAAGATCGCGGCGGTAGTCATCGCTATCGTCGCACTCGTTGCCGCGCCCACGGCAGCAATGGCCTACACGCCTGTTCCGCCGAGCGGAACTACGACCACTATTCCTGCTGGCGGGTCGGCGACGTTCCTGTTCGAGTTCACCGGCACCGGCACCGTCACGTACACCCTTACGGGTGAGGGTGTTGGACCGGGCAGCCTTGCTATGGTCAAGGCCGCACCGACCTCCACCTCTGTCACCAAGGCGGCGGGTCAGAACGTCACGGTGACGCTTCCGTCGAACGCCACGGGATCGTATGAACTCAAGGGCGTGCTCGGTAGTGAGACCATCATCCTCACGATCAGGGCTGAGATCGCGACGACCGGTTTCGACGCGAGTTCGATGCTCGGCGTCTGGATCGGTGGCGGCGTGCTGCTGCTCGGCGGTGTGCTCGTCACGGTCTTCGCGGCGCGCCGCGAACGCCAGGACGCCTGAGCGCGACCGTACAACCTCAACGAAGGCCCCCGCTTTGGCGGGGGCCTTCGTCATGCAGCGCTGTAGCGGATCAATCCCGGCGCGAGTTTGCGACACGCCCGGGATGCACGTAGACTACTGAGGTTCCACATTCCGGTGCGCACTGTTGTGCGCCTGGATCACTGCCAGGGCAGTGCATAGAACGCGCGCAAGCGCAGAGTCTAGGCCGCGGGCAGCAGAACACGTTTCCCACACAGCATCCCTGCTTGCCAGGGTGACACGCGTGCGTGTCGTGCGGGACCCGATGCGCGAGCGTCCGGGTTGACATCAGAACAGCGGTGCAGCATCCGCGACAGCATCCCCATGCAGCGGAGTGAAGTGCCACGGCGCGCAAGCGCCACGGTGCGTCCAATGCCCGTGCCCCGAACCGATCGGGGTCCAGAGGTAAGACGCGAGAAAGAGAGTGAGCAGACAATGGCGGGACAGAAGATCCGCATTCGCCTGAAGTCGTACGACCACGCGGGGCTTGACAGCTCGGCGCGCAAGATCGTCGACACCGTGACCCGAGCGGGCGCGACGGTCGTTGGACCCGTGCCGCTTCCGACCGAGAAGAACGTCGTGTGCGTCATCCGGTCGCCCCACAAGTACAAGGACAGCCGCGAGCACTTCGAGATGCGCACCCACAAGCGTCTGATCGACATCATCGACCCGACGCCCAAGGCCGTCGACTCGCTGATGCGCCTTGACCTGCCGGCCGACGTCAACATCGAGATCAAGCTCTGAGGTTCGACATGGCTGACATCAACTCAAAGATTTCGAAGGGACTGCTGGGCACCAAGCTCGGCATGACCCAGGTTTGGGACGAGAACGGCAAGCTCGTTCCCGTCACCGTGATCGAAGTGGCCCCGAACGTGGTCACCCAGGTCCGCACCCCCGAGAAGGACGGCTACAACGCCGTTCAGATCGCGTACGGCCAGATCGACCCCCGCAAGGTGAACAAGCCCCTCTCGGCCCACTTCGAGGCCGCGGGCGTCACCCCTCGCCGCCACCTCACTGAGGTGCGCACGGCGGATGCAGCTGACTACTCACTCGGTCAGGAGCTCACCGTCGACGGCGTGTTCGAGGCGGGTCAGCTGGTCGACGTCGTCGGCACCAGCAAGGGTAAGGGCACCGCGGGTGTCATGAAGCGCCACAACTTCAAGGGCGTTTCGGCCTCGCACGGTGCGCACCGCAACCACCGCAAGCCCGGTTCGATCGGCGCCTCCTCGACCCCCAGCCGCGTGTTCAAGGGCATGCGGATGGCAGGTCGGATGGGCGGCGAGCGCGTCACCGTGCTGAACCTCACCGTCCACGCGGTCGACGCCGAGAAGGGTCTGCTGCTCGTCAAGGGCGCCGTCCCCGGTGCGCGTGGTCGCATCGTCTACGTCCGCAACGCAGTGAAGGGTGCCTGATCATGGCTGACTCGACTCTCGCGCTCGACGTCCACAAGGCTGACGGCAAGAAGGCCGGCTCGGTTGAGCTGCCCGCCGCCCTGTTCGACGTCAAGACGAACATTCCGCTCATCCACCAGGTCGTCGTGGCGCAGCGCGCCGCGGCTCGCCAGGGTACTCACTCGACCAAGCGTCGCGGTGAGGTCTCGGGTGCCGGCCGCAAGCCCTTCAAGCAGAAGGGCACCGGTAACGCCCGTCAGGGTTCGATCCGCGCGCCCCACATGACCGGTGGTGGCATCGTCCACGGGCCCAAGCCCCGCGACTACGGACAGCGCACGCCCAAGAAGATGATCGCTGCCGCGCTCCTCGGTGCGCTGAGCGACCGCGCTCGTGGCGAGCGTTTGCACATCGTCGACTCGTTCGGTATCGAGGGTGCTCCGTCCACGAAGGCTGCTGTTGCCGTCCTCGGCAACCTCGCCCCGGCGAAGAACGTCCTCGTGGTCGTCACGCGCGACGACGAGACGAGCATCCTGAGCGTTCGCAACCTCGCGTACGTGCACGTGCTCTACGTCGACCAGCTCAACGCCTACGACGTCCTCGTCTCGGACGACATCGTCTTCACCAAGGCTGCCTATGACGCGTTCGTCGCGTCGAAGACCGTCTCCACCCAGGAGGTCTCCGCATGACCACTGTCAACAAGGACCCGCGCGACATCATCCTGAAGCCGGTCGTCTCCGAGAAGAGCTACTCGCTCATCGACGAGGGCAAGTACACGTTCCTCGTGGACCCGCGTGCGACCAAGACCGAGATCAAGCTCGCGATCGAGAAGATCTTCGGCGTCAAGGTGGCCTCGGTCAACACGATCAACCGCGTCGGCAAGGCCCGTCGCACCCGTTTCGGCATGGGCAAGCGCAAGGACACCAAGCGCGCCATCGTCACGCTGAAGTCGGGCTCCATCGACATCTTCACGGCCGTCGGCTGACAGTCGGGATAGAGGACTAGAGACATGGCAATTCGCAAGTACAAGCCCACGACCCCCGGTCGCCGCGGCTCGTCGGTGGCGGACTTCGCTGAGATCACCCGATCGACGCCCGAGAAGTCGCTCCTTCGTCCGATCGCGAAGACCGGTGGCCGCAACAACCAGGGCCGCATCACGACGCGTCACATCGGTGGCGGACACAAGCGTCAGTACCGTGTGATCGACTTCCGTCGTAACGACAAGGACGGCATCAACGCCAAGGTCGCGCACATCGAGTACGACCCCAACCGCACCGCGCGCATCGCGCTGCTGCACTACGTCGATGGCGAGAAGCGTTACATCCTCGCCCCGAACAAGCTGCAGCAGGGCGACATCGTGGAGTCGGGCCCCTCGGCCGACATCAAGCCCGGCAACAACCTGCCGCTGCGTAACATCCCCACCGGTACCGTTGTGCACGCGATCGAGCTGCGCCCCGGTGGCGGTGCGAAGATGGCCCGCTCGGCAGGCGCCGCAGTTCGCCTCGTCGCCAAGGATGGCCCCTACGCGCAGCTTCGTCTGCCGTCCGGTGAAATCCGCAACGTCGACGCTCGCTGCCGCGCCACGATCGGCGAGGTCGGCAACGCCGAGCAGTCGAACATCAACTGGGGCAAGGCTGGCCGCAAGCGCTGGAAGGGTGTGCGCCCGACCGTCCGCGGTGTCGCGATGAACCCGGTCGACCACCCCCACGGTGGTGGTGAGGGCAAGACCTCCGGTGGTCGTCACCCCGTGAGCCCCTGGGGCCAGGCGGAGGGCCGTACGCGCCACGCCAACAAGGAAAGCGACAAGCTCATCGTCCGCCGCCGCACGGCCGGCAAGAAGCGCAAGTAGGTAGGAACAGAAGATGCCACGCAGTCTCAAGAAGGGCCCCTTCGTCGACGAGCACCTGCTTCGCAAGGTCGTCTCCCAGAACGAAGCCGGGACCAAGAACGTCATCAAGACCTGGTCGCGCCGCTCGATGATCATCCCGGCCATGCTCGGCCACACGATCGCCGTGCACGACGGTCGCAAGCACATCCCTGTGTTCGTGAGCGAGACCATGGTCGGCCACAAGCTGGGCGAGTTCGCGCCCACCCGCACCTTCCGCGGCCACGAGAAGGACGACAAGAAGGGCCGCCGCCGCTGACGCGGGGGCGCAAGAGGAGAGAGAAATGGTGGAGTCCATCGCACGCGTGCGACACATCCGCGTGACCCCTCAGAAGGCTCGTCGTGTCGTCGCGCTCATCAAGGGCAAGCAGGCCGAAGAGGCCCTCGCGATCCTGAAGTTCGCGCCGCAGGGTGCGAGCGAGCCGATCTACAAGCTGGTTGCGTCGGCCATCGCCAACGCTCGCGTGAAGGCCGACAACGACGGCACCTATTTCGACGAGGGTGCGCTGTTCGTCAAGAACGCGTACGTCGATGAGGGAACGACGCTCAAGCGGTTCCAGCCGCGCGCGCAGGGTCGTGCATTCCAGATCAAGAAGCGCACCAGCCACATCACGGTCGTTCTCGCAACGCCCGAGGTCGCTGAGACCGCGCCCGCTGCCAAGACCAAGAAGGCGAGCAAGTAATGGGACAGAAAGTCAACCCGTACGGCTTCCGCCTGGGCATCACCACCGACCACGTGTCGCGGTGGTTCTCGGACTCGACCAAGCCGGGTCAGCGCTACGCCGACTACGTGGCCGAGGACATCAAGATCCGTCGTCTGCTCAAGACGCAGCTCGACCGCGCCGGTGTCAGCAACATCGAGATCGAGCGCACGCGTGACCGCGTTCGTGTCGACATCCACACCGCCCGTCCGGGCATCGTGATCGGTCGCCGCGGCGCCGAGGCTGAGCGCATCCGCGCTGACCTCGAGAAGCTCACCGGCAAGCAGATCCAGCTGAACATCCTCGAGGTCAAGAACCCCGAGGCTGACGCTCAGCTTGTCGCGCAGGGCATCGCCGAGCAGCTGTCTGCTCGTGTCGCCTTCCGTCGCGCCATGCGCAAGGGCCTGCAGGGCGCACAGCGTGCCGGCGCCAAGGGTGTCCGGATCCAGGTCTCGGGCCGCCTCGGCGGCGCGGAGATGAGCCGGTCGGAGTTCTACCGAGAAGGCCGTGTGCCGCTGCACACCCTGCGCGCGAACATCGACTACGGCTTCTACGAGGCGAAGACCACCTTCGGCCGCATCGGCGTGAAGGTCTGGATCTACAAGGGCGACCTCACCAACAAGGAACTGGCCCGCGAGCAGGCGAACCAGAAGCCCGCGCGCGAGCGTGGCGACCGTCGTGGCCCCCGCCGCGACAACCGCGCCGCTGAGGCCCCGGTCGCAGAAGGAGCGTCGGCATAATGCTCATCCCCCGCAAGGTCAAGTACCGCAAGCAGCACCACCCGGGTCGCGATGGCCAGGCCACCGGTGGCACCAAGGTGTCGTTCGGTGAGTTCGGCATCCAGGCCCTGACTCCCGCCTATGTGACCAACCGTCAGATCGAGTCCGCTCGTATCGCGATGACCCGTCACATCAAGCGTGGTGGAAAGGTGTGGATCAACATCTACCCCGACCGTCCGCTGACCAAGAAGCCCGCCGAAACCCGCATGGGTTCGGGTAAGGGTTCGCCGGAGTGGTGGGTCGCAAACGTCAAGCCGGGTCGCGTCCTCTTCGAGGTCGCCGGCGTCAACGAGCAGCTCGCTCGTGAAGCCCTGACCCGTGCCATCCACAAGCTGCCTCTGAAGGCACGCATCATCAAGCGCGAGGAGGGCGACGCGTAATGGCGATCGGCACCAAGACGCTCGCCCCGAGCGAGCTGGACACGTTCGAAGACCAGCGCCTGGTCGAGGAGCTGCGCAAGGCCAAGGAAGAGCTGTTCAACCTGCGCTTCCAGTCGGCCACCGGCCAGCTCGACAGCCACGGCCGCATCCGCGCGGTCAAGCGTGACATCGCGCGGCTGTACACCGTCATCCGCGAGCGCGAGCTCGGCATCCGTGCCACGCCCGCTCCCGTCGAGAAGGCGACCAAGGCTCGCAAGACGAAGGCCGCGAAGTCGGATGACGACGCTGCCGCCAAGGAGGAGGCTGAGTGATGGCCACCACAGAGAACACCACTGAGAAGGCTCCGGCCAAGAAGGCGCCCGCTAAGAAGGCTCCTGCCAAGGCTGCTGCCGAGAAGGTTGTCGAGGCTCCGGTCGAGGCAGGGCACGAGCACTCGGAGCACGACGTTCGCGACCCCAACGCCCGCGGCTACCGCAAGACCCGTCGTGGCTACGTCGTCTCGGACAAGATGGACAAGACGATCGTCGTCGAGGTCGAGGACCGCGTGAAGCACCCCCTCTACGGCAAGGTCATCCGCCGGACCTCGAAGGTGAAGGCGCACGACGAGACCAACACCGCCGGCATCGGCGACCTCGTCGTCATCAACGAGACCCGTCCGCTGAGCGCCACCAAGCGCTGGCGTCTGGTCGAGATCCTCGAGAAGGCGAAGTGATCTCATGATTCAGAACGAATCCCGCCTCAAGGTGGCGGACAACACCGGCGCGAAAGAGCTGCTGACCATTCGTGTGCTGGGCGGCTCCAACCGTCGGTACGCCGGTCTCGGCGACATCATCGTGGCAACCGTCAAGGATGCGATCCCGGGCGGCAACGTCAAGAAGGGCGATGTCGTCAAGGCTGTTGTGGTGCGCACGGTCAAGCAGACCCGCCGTCCCGACGGTTCCTACATCAAGTTCGACGAGAACGCCGCCGTCATCCTGAAGAACGACGGGGAGCCCCGCGGCACCCGCATCTTCGGACCGGTCGGCCGTGAGCTTCGTGACAAGAAGTTCATGAAGATCGTCTCGCTGGCCCCGGAGGTCATCTGATCATGGCGAACATCAAAAAGGGCGACCTGGTTCAGGTCATCTCAGGCCCCACGCCTGAGCGCGGCGGCGACCGCGGCAAGCAGGGCAAGGTCCTCGAGGTCCTCGTCGAGCAGGACCGCGTGATCGTTGAGGGCGTGAACTACGTCACCAAGCACGTCCGCGTCGGTCAAACCCAGCGCGGCACGAAGACTGGCGGTCTCGAGACCATCGAGGCGCCCATCCACATCTCCAACGTCCAGGTCGTGGACCCCGAGACGAAGAAGCCGACCCGTGTCGGTCACCGTGTCGAGGAGCAGGTCAAGGACGGCGTGAAGCGCACGGTTCGCGTGCGGTACGCAAAGAAGTCAGGTAAGGACCTCTGATGAGCACGACCACTGCTGCGCCAGCTGGCAAAATCCAGCCGCGCCTGAAGCAGAAGTACAACGGCGAGATCAAGAAGGCACTGCAGGACGAGTTCGGCTACGCGAACGTCATGCAGATCCCCGGCCTCGTGAAGGTCGTCGTGAACACCGGTGTCGGTGAGGCAGCTCGCGACAGCAAGGTGATCGATGGCGCGGTCGACGACCTCACCAAGATCACCGGTCAGAAGCCGGTCGTCACGAAGGCTCGCAAGTCGATCGCACAGTTCAAGCTGCGCGAGGGACAGGCCATCGGCGCACACGTGACCCTGCGTGGCGACCGCGCCTGGGAGTTCATCGACCGCCTCGTGAGCCTCGCGCTGCCCCGCATCCGCGACTTCCGCGGCCTCTCGGACAAGCAGTTCGACGGCAACGGCAACTACACCTTCGGTGTGCAGGAGCAGTCGATCTTCCACGAGATCAACCAGGACAAGATCGACCGCGTCCGCGGGTTCGACATCACGATCGTGACGTCGGCGAAGACGGATGCCGAAGGTCGCGCTCTCCTGCGTCACCTCGGCTTCCCGTTCCGGGGCACCGAGCAGCAGGCCTGATCAACCTCTGATGTCCCGGGACCTCCGGGGCATCACCACCACAGGTCGGCGTCCGCGTAACGGGCGTCGAAACCTGGTGAACGAAAGAAGAACCCCATGACCATGACAGACCCGGTCGCAGACATGCTGACCCGGCTGCGCAACGCGAACTCGGCGCACCACGACTCCGTGTCGCTGCCGAGCTCGAAGCTCAAGACGCACATCGCCGAGATCCTCAAGCAAGAGGGTTACATCTCGGACTGGTCGGTCGAGGACGCCCGCGTGGGCCAGACCCTGACCATGACCCTCAAGTACGGCCCGAACCGCGAGCGTTCGATCGCGGGCATCAAGCGCGTGTCGAAGCCTGGTCTTCGTGTCTACGCGAAGTCGACCGAGATCCCCACGGTTCTCGGTGGACTCGGTGTTGCGATCCTGTCCACCTCCTCCGGTCTTCTCACAGACCGTCAGGCCGAGCAGAAGGGCGTGGGTGGGGAAGTCCTCGCCTACGTGTGGTGATCTGACATGTCGCGTATTGGACGCCTTCCCATCGACATCCCCGCCGGCGTGACCATCACGGTCGAGGGCCAGGATGTCGCCGTCAAGGGCCCGAAGGGTGAGCTTTCGCTCACCGTCGCGCGCCCCATCGAGGTCAAGGTCGAAGAGGGTCAGGTGCTTGTCACCCGTCCCGACGACGAGCGCGAGTCGCGGTCGCTTCACGGCCTGACCCGCACCCTGATCAACAACAACATCATCGGCGTGACCCAGGGCTACACCAAGGGGCTCGAGGTCGTCGGCACCGGTTACCGCGTTGCACAGAAGGGCAGCTCGATCGAGTTCGCCCTCGGCTTCTCGCACCCCGTGCTCGTTGACCCGCCCAGTGGCATCAGCTTCACGGTCGAGGGCAACAACAAGGTCACCGTGAGTGGCATCGACAAGCAGGCCGTCGGTGAGGTTGCTGCCAACATCCGAAAGATCCGTAAGCCGGAGCCCTACAAGGGCAAGGGCATCCGCTACGCAGGCGAGGTCGTGCGTCGCAAGGCCGGAAAGGCTGGTAAGTAACCATGAGCGTCAAGACGAAGTCCGACGCCCGCGCGCGTCGCCACACCCGTCTTCGCAAGAAGGTCGTCGGCACCACCGAGCGTCCGCGCCTGGTCGTCACCCGCTCTGCCCGTCACGTGTTCGTGCAGGTCGTCGACGACAGCAAGGGCCACACGCTGGCCTCGGCATCCACCCTCGAAACCGACCTGCGGTCGTTCGACGGTGACAAGACCGCCAAGGCGCGCAAGGTCGGCGAGCTCGTCGCCGAGCGCGCGAAGGCAGCCGGCGTCGCCGACGTCGTGTTCGACCGTGGCGGCAACCGCTACGCGGGACGTGTCGCGGCGATCGCCGACGGCGCCCGCGAAGGAGGTCTGAACCTGTGAGCGAGAACAACAACCCCGTGGAGAACGACGTGACCACTGCCGAGGGCACCGAACCGGTTGCCGAGGCCACTGCGGCCGAGGGCGCCGCGACGACCGAGCGCGAGCGTGAGCCGCGTCGCGGGAGCCGCGAGCGCAACCCCAACCGTGACCGCAACTCGCGTGACCGCGGCGACAACCAGTTCCTGGAGCGTGTCGTCACCATCAACCGTGTGTCGAAGGTCGTGAAGGGCGGACGTCGGTTCAGCTTCACCGCCCTCGTGGTCGTCGGTGACGGCAACGGTGTGGTCGGCGTTGGCTATGGCAAGGCCCGTGAGGTCCCCCTGGCGATCTCGAAGGGTGTCGAAGAGGCCAAGCGCAACTTCTTCCGCGTGCCGCGCTCCGGCTCCACCATCCCGCACCCCGTGCAGGGTGAGGCGGCAGCCGGTGTGGTGCTCCTGCGTCCCGCTGCTGCCGGTACCGGTGTTATCGCAGGTGGTCCGGTGCGTGCGGTGCTCGAGTGCGCCGGCATCCACGACGTTCTGTCGAAGTCGCTCGGTTCGTCGAACACGATCAACATCGTGCACGCGACCGTCGAGGCGCTCCAGCAGCTCGAGGAGCCGCGCTCGGTTGCCGCTCGTCGTGGTCTCGATTTCGACCAGGTCGCTCCGGCTCGTCTCGTCCGTGCCGAAGCTGAGGCTACGGCCGCACAGAAGGTAGGTGCCTGATGGCTGCTCGGCTGAAGGTGACCCAGGTCAAGTCCAAGGTGAGCGAGAAGCAGAACCAGCGTGACACGCTGCGCTCGCTCGGTCTCAAGCGGATCGGCGACTCGGTCGTCCGTCCCGACGACGCGCAGACGCGCGGCTACGTCAAGACCGTCGCTCACCTCGTGAAGGTTGAGGAGATCGACTAATGGCAGACAACGAAAACGTCGAGGCTGCAGAAGCAGTAGCCGCGGCGCCCAAGAAGGCCCCGGCTCGCAAGGCTCCGGCCAAGGCTGCTGCCGACGCGCCCGCCGAGAAGAAGGCGCCCGCGCGCAAGGCTCCGGCTAAGGCTGCTGCTGACAGCGAAGCCCCGGCCGAGAAGGCAGCGCCCGCCAAGAAGGCTCCGGCCAAGGCGGCGGCGAAGAAGGATGTCGCACCCGCGACCCGTCCCGGTGTGCTCAAGGTGCACCACCTCCGTCCGGTGCCCGGTGCCAACACGGCGAAGACCCGGGTCGGCCGCGGTGAAGGCTCGAAGGGTAAGACCGCGGGCCGCGGTACCAAGGGCACGAAGGCCCGGTACCAGGTCAAGGTCGGTTTCGAGGGTGGGCAGATGCCGCTGCACATGCGCACCCCGAAGCTCCGTGGCTTCAAGAACCCGTTCCGCGTGGAGTACCAGGTCGTGAACCTCTCGACGCTGGCCGAGCTCTACCCGAAGGGTGGAGAGGTCACCGTCAGTGACCTCGTGGCGAAGGGCGCAGTTCGCAAGAACGAGAAGGTCAAGGTCCTCGGTGACGGCGACATTTCGGTCAAGCTCACCGTGACCGTCGACAAGGTTTCGGGTTCGGCCGAGCAGAAGATCGTCGCTGCCGGCGGGTCCGTCGCGACCGCCGCCTCGGCGAAGTAGTACCTGGAAAGAGGGGCCGGAGAGATCTCCGGCCCCTCTTTCGGTTAGCCTGGACGTTGGCGCGCCCGAGCGTGTCGGCATCCCCCTTGGAGGAATCCTCTTGTTCAGCGCCATCGCGCGGGTGTTCCGCACCCCCGACCTTCGTCGCAAGATCGGGTTCACCCTGGCCATCATCGCCCTGTATCGCTTCGGTGCGCACGTCCCGACCCCGTTCGTGGACTTCCCCAACGTGCAGCAGTGTCTCCGGGACTCCACCGGCACTGAGGGTCTGCTCGCTCTCGTCAACCTGTTCTCGGGCGGCGCTTTGCTCCAGCTGTCGATCTTCGCGCTGGGTGTCATGCCCTACATCACCGCGACGATCATCGTGCAGCTGTTGCGCGTGGTCATCCCGCACTTCGAGGCCCTCTACAAGGAGGGCCAGGCTGGGCAGGCGAAGCTCACCCAGTACACCCGCTACCTGACGATCGCCCTCGCGCTCCTGCAGTCGACGACGCTTGTCACCGTTGCCCGCAGCGGTCAGCTGTTCGGCACGTCGAGCGTGCCCGAGTGTCAGCAGCTGCTCACCAACGATGCTTGGTGGGCGCAGTTGCTCATGATCATCACGATGACAGCCGGTACCGGCCTCATCATGTGGTTCGCCGAGCTCGTCACCGAGCGCGGTATCGGCAACGGAATGTCGATCCTCATCTTCACCTCGATCGCTGCAGCCTTCCCCGCCTCACTGTGGGCGATCTGGCAGTCGCGCGGTTTCGAGACCTTCTTGCTCGTCGTCGCCGTCGGCATCGTCGTGGTCGCGCTCGTGGTGTTCGTCGAGCAATCCCAGCGCCGTATCCCGGTGCAGTATGCGAAACGGATGGTGGGTCGTCGTACCTACGGTGGAACCAACACCTACATCCCGATCAAGGTCAACATGGCCGGCGTCGTCCCCGTCATCTTCGCCTCGTCGCTGCTGTACATTCCGGCGCTCATCGCGCAGTTCAACCAGCCTGCGGCGGGGGAGACGGCAGCTCCGTGGGTCGTGTGGATCAGCAACAACCTCACCAACGGTGACAGCCCGATCTACATGATCGTGTATTTCCTGCTCATCGTCGGCTTCACCTACTTCTATGTCGCGATCACCTTTAACCCGGTCGAGGTCGCCGACAACATGAAGAAGTACGGCGGGTTCATTCCCGGCATCCGTGCTGGCCGCCCGACTGCCGAATACCTCGACTACGTGCTCACCCGCATCACTCTTCCCGGCTCGATGTACCTGGGTCTGATCGCTCTGCTTCCGCTGTTCGCGCTGGCGCTGGTCGGGGCGAATCAGAACTTCCCGTTCGGCGGGGCCTCCATCCTGATCATCGTCGGCGTGGGCCTTGAGACCGTGAAGCAGATCGACGCACAGCTGCAGCAGCGACACTACGAAGGGCTCCTCCGATGACGCGCTCCGCCGACCTTCCCTCCGCTCGCCTGCTGATCGTCGGGCCGCAGGGCTCGGGTAAAGGCACGCAAGGGGTTCGCCTGGGCGAAGCGCTCTCGATCCCCGTGATCTCGACCGGAGACGTGTTCCGCGCCAACGTGAGCGCCGGAACCCCGCTCGGTCAGCAGGTCAAGGCGATCATCGAAGCTGGCGATCTCGTGCCCGATTCCCTCACGAGCGAGATCGTGCGGGATCGCCTCACGCAGGATGACGCGAGCAATGGCTTCCTGCTGGACGGCTATCCCCGCAACCTCGGTCAGGTCGGTGACCTCGATGCGTTCCTCGAGGGCCGCGGCCAGACACTGGACGCCGTCATCGAGCTCTCTGTTCCGCGCGATGAGTCGATCGCGCGCCTGAGCCAGCGTGCCATCGAGCAGGGGCGGACCGATGACACCGAAGAGGTCATCGCCAACCGGCTTGCCATCTACGAGCGTGAGACCGCGCCCATCCTGGACGTGTACCGCGAGCGGGGGATCGTCGACGCGATCGACGGCGTCGGCTCGCTCGACGAGATCGCTGACCGTATCGCCGCCGCCCTTGCTGCGCGCGGCATCACCGGCTGACCGGGCGTCGTGCTGCGTCGATCGATGTACAAGACCCCCGCTCAGTTGCGAGCGATGGTCGAGCCGGGGCTGATCACTGCCGCTGCCCTGGATGCGGTTCGCGAGCTCGCCGCGCCGGGGGTCACGACGCTCGAGCTGGATGCCGCGGCATCCGCGGTGATCACCGGTCGAGGCGCGCGTTCGAACTTCCAGCTCGTGCGCGGCTATCGGCATACGGTATGCGCGTCGGTGAACGAGCAGGTTGTGCACGGCATTCCAGGCGGGTATGTCCTGCAGCCGGGTGACATCCTCTCGGTTGATGCCGGAGCCGAGTATCACGGCTGGAACGGGGACTCCGCGTTCACCGTCGTCTTGGCAGACCCCGATCGGCCAGAGCTCGTGGCGGCACGCCAGCAGCTCTCGGATGTCACGCGCGGATCGCTCTGGGCCGGCGTCGCTGCCCTCGCGAAGGCGTCGCACGTCGGTGAGGTGGGAGCGGCGATCGAGAGCTATGTCGAAGATCACGCGCCCGAAGGCGGGTACGGCATTCTGCGGGACTACATCGGGCACGGGATCGGTCGGAAGATGCACGAGGCGCCGCCGGTGTTCAACTACCGCACGAGCGACCCGGGGGCCGAGGTGCGACCGGGTCTTGTGCTGGCCATCGAGCCCATGGTCGTCGCCGGCGATCAAGCGACGTTCGTCGAGGATGACGACTGGACAGTTTCGACCGTCGACGGCACAGACGGCTCACATTGGGAACATAGCGTTGCCGTGCACGATGGTGGTATCTGGGTGCTGACGGCGCCCGATGGCGGCGCCGCGGAGCTCGCTCCGTTCGGTGTCACCCCGCAACCGATCGCCGGGGCCTGAGCGGCGCACGCTGGCAGGCCCGACGGACATCCCATCCGAAGGAAGCAAACATGGTAGCTACCACGAAGTCGAGCAATTCGTTCGCCATCTGGGTCAGCGTCGCGGTTGTGGCGGCGCTCGTCCTGGTCGGAGCTCTCGTGGTGTGGATGAACAACACGGCATCGGCGCCAGGGCCTGTTCCGGCTGCCGCGAACATCAACACCGAGACCGGTGGGATCGCGGTCGGCGACGGGGCGAACAGCGTAGACACCTACGTCGACTTCATGTGCCCCTACTGCAACCAGTTCGAACAAACCGAGGGTGAGACCATCCAGCAACTCATCGATGACGGGTCGATCACGCTGAACGTCCACCCGGTCTCGATCCTCGACCGGGCATCGCAGGGCACCAAATTCTCCACCAGGTCGGCAAGCGCGGCCTACTGCGTTGCCGAGTCGGACCCCGATGCACTGCTGGACTTCATCACCGCCATGTACGCCCAGCAGCCGGCCGAGTCCTCGCCAGGACTGACCGACGACGAAATTGTCGCGATCGCCGAAGGCGCGGGGGCCACCAACTCCAGCGCGTGCATCAGCGATGGCACCTACATGGACTTCGCGACGACGATGACCCAGAACCTCCCGACGAACCCTGCCACGGGCGGGGCGAGCACGCCTGCGCTCGTCGTCAACGGAGAGTACGTAACCGTGACCTACGATCCGCAGACCGACATTGTCGCTCGCCTGAACTGAGCGCGACCGGCCCACCCAGCCGACCGGCCGCAGCAACGGCCACACATAGCACCCGGAGGAAGACACCATGGCAGCTCCCGCAAAGAAGAACAGCTATTTCGCCATCTGGATCAGCGTCGCCGTGGTTGCGGCACTGGTTCTGGTGGGTGCCCTGGTGGTGTGGATGAACAACACCGCGGCCGCTCCGGGTGCTGCACCGGAGGGGCCGGGCATCAACTCCTCGACCGGCGCGATCGTGGTCGGCGAGGGCGCTGACGAGGTCGACGTCTGGTTCGACTTCTACTGCTCTCACTGCCAGGACTTCGAAGACATCTACGGCCCGACTCTCGACGAGCTCGTCACTGCGGGAGACATCACCCTGAACCTGCATCCTGTCGCCCTGTCGGGCCTGAATGCGGCATCCGGTACCGACTTCTCGAAGCGGTCGGCCAGCGCGCTCTACTGCGTCGCGACGCAGGACACCGATGCTGCCTTCGCGTTCACCCAGACGCTCCTGACAGCTGATGTCACCGGTTCAGGATGGACGGATGAGCAACTCATCGCCCTCGCTGCCGATTCCGGGGTGACGGGGATCGACGAGTGCGTCACCCGGCGCACGTACGTCGATTTCGTCGACGCGCAGACACGCGCGATTCCCGCGAGCCCGCAGGGCGGGCAGGGGACGCCCACGCTCGTGATCAACGGCGAGTACATCTCCCTCACCGGCAACGTGAACGTCGACATCATCGACCGGCTGAGCTAACACTCGTCGGCACGAACGATGCCCCCCGGATCTGGATCCGCGGGGGCATCCTTCGTTTCTGACGGGCGACGCGCCGGTTCGGCGGGGTGACTCTCAGCGACTACCCGCGGTTCTGGATCCGTTCACCTCTGCGTTGCCTTCGGCGGTGAGGCTGGCGGGGCGCCACCGCTCCGAGACACCGGCAGCGAGTTCGGCGCACCATCCCTTGCACCGATCCGCAGGAGTACTCGCCATGCGCCGACGCCTTGCCGCCGCCCTGTCCGTGATCCTTGGGCTCTCGTTTGCCGTCGCCGTTCCTGCGGCTGCGTCGGCTGAACCGATTGAGGTCCCGCCGGTGGTGATCAACGAGATCCAGCCGGATGACCCGCAGGATGCTGCCGACTGGGTGGAACTCGCCAATACCGGGCAGGCCGATGTCGACCTCGCCGGCTGGAAGCTGCGCGACGACAAGAACGAGAGCACTATCGCGTCGGGCTACGTCGTTCCCGCCGGCGGATACCTGGTGCTCTCCAAGGATGCCGGGTTCTCGTTCGGCCTCGGCAAGAGCGGTGACGAGGTCCACCTGCTCCTCCCTGACGGCACTGTCGTCGACGAGTACGCGTTCACGGAGCTGCCCCCCGGTGCGTCGAACGCCTCCTGGGGCCGGTGCCCCGACCTGACCGGAGACTTCGGACCCACTGCAGCCCAGACCCCGGGCGAGGCGAACTCCTGCGCACCCGATCCCGCGACCTCTCTTGTGATCAACGAGGTCGAATCCGACGGCGGCGACCCGGCCGACTGGATCGAACTGGCGAACACGTCCTACCTTCCCGTCGACGCAAGCGGGCTCATCCTGCGCGACAACGACGACACCCACACCTTCACGATCCCGACGGGAACCACCATCCCCGCTTACGGCCTCGCCGCCTTCGTCGTGGATGCGGGGCCGTCCGCTTACGGCCTCGGCAAGGCGGACTCGGCGCGCCTGTTCGCCGCTGATGGGACCACGCTCATCGATCAGTACTCGTGGACCGCGCACGCCGCGACGAGCTACGGGCGCTGCCCCGATGCGACTGGTGAGTTCGAACTGACGGCATCCGTCACTAAGGCCGCCGCGAACGACTGTGCGCCGGCAGACGGCGGGGACACCCCTGTGGCTGGCGCTGACGCCATCTGGGTCAACGAGATCGAGTCTAGCGGGGGCGACCCGGGCGACTGGGTAGAGCTTGTGAACACGTCGGACACGGATGTCGATCTCGGCGGTTGGATCCTGAAGGACGACAAGGATGACCACGCCCTGACCATCCCGGCTGGCACGACGATCGCCGCGGGTGGCTACACCGTCATCTACACCGACCTCCCGGGTGACGGGTTCGGGCTCGGGAACGGGGATGCGGCGCGACTGTTCCTGCCCGACGGCGTCACCCTTGTCGACAGCCACTCGTATCCCGCCCACGCGCAGCGCACGACCTGGGGTCGCTGCCCGGACGGTGCCGGCGAGTTCGTCGAGACCTACAGCTCGACTCCGGGCGCTGCGAACGACTGCTCGCCGATCCGCATCAACGAGGTGGACTCGAAGGGCGCTGAGCCCGTCGACTGGATCGAGCTGACCAACGCGGGTCCGGACGCCGTCGACATCTCCGGCTACATCCTGCGGGACGACAACGACGACCACGCCGTCGTCGTGCCGAATGGAACCACCCTGCAGCCCGGCGCCTTCGTGGCCATCGACGTCGACGTCACGGGAGGCTTCGGCCTCGGCGGTGCTGACGCTGCGCGCCTGTTCGCGCCCGACGGGACGACACTGCTGAACCAGATGAGCTGGAGCGAGCACGCCGAGACGTCGTGGGCGCGCTGCCCCGATGGCCTCGGCGAGTTCGAGGTTGCCGCGTCGGTGACCAAGGGTGCTCCGAACGACTGCATCGGCCTTGTCGCGGCAACGCCGTGGCCGGGCGACGCGGGTGTGACTGCAGTTTCGGCGCCTGATGCCTTCGGCGAGGACATGAGCGGCCTGGCCTATGAGGCGACCGCTGAGGGTCGCGGGACGCTCTGGGCCGTGAACAACGGCACGGGAACGCTCTTCCAGCTCGAGTGGAACGCCGAGGCCGGGCAGTGGATCAGCCCGAAACAGGGTGAGTGGGCGGCGGGCAAGGTCCTGCGCTACCCCGGCGGTTCCGGTGCCGTGGATGCCGAGGGTGTGAGCCTCGTCGCGGGCACCTCGGCGGGCGGGGTGTACGTCGCGTCGGAGCGGGACAACACGGCCAGCGACGTCAGCCGACCCTCCGTGCTGCGCTTCGATGTGTCGGCATCCGGAACCGAACTTGTCGCGACCGACGAGTGGAACCTTGCAACCTTCCTGCCGGCTCTCCCCGCCAACGGCGGGCTCGAGGGTGTCACGTGGGTGCCGGACTCGGTCTTGGTCGCACGGGGATTCGTCGATAGCAGCACCGGCAAGGCGTACGACCCGGCGACCTACGGCGCGCACGGCGATGGCCTGTTCTTTGTCGGTGTTGAGGGCACGGCGCGCATCTACGCTGTAGCGCTTCGGGACGCCGGAGTGGCGAGCATCGTCGCCACGATCGACCCGAAGCTCTCGGTGGTGGCCGACGTCACGTGGGATGCGGCATCCGGAACCCTGTACGCCGTGTGTGATGACGCGTGCGGTGGCGAGATCCACGCGATGCGGATTGCCGCGGACGGCGTCTATGCCGGAACCTTCCAGAACGTCGCGGCCTACCTCGCGCCGGCTGGCATGCCCGCCAAGGCCGGCAACGAGGGCTTCGCGATCGGTACGTGCGAGAACGGTGTCGCGCCGGTCTTCTACGCCGACGACAGCGAGACCGACAAGATCTCGCTGCGCGAGGGCCGGATGTACTGCGGGGCCTACCACGGCGGCGATGACGTGCTCCTGAACCTGCTGAACATCAACGACTTCCACGGTCGCATCGACGGCAACACCGTGAAGTTCGCGGGCACGATCGAGCAACTGCGCGCCGCATACGGCGACGACAACACGCTGTTCCTCTCGGCCGGTGACAACATCGGGGCGTCGCTGTTCGCCTCCGCGTACGCCGATGACAAGCCCACGATCGATGTGTTGAACGCGATGGGGCTGGCGGCATCCGCTGTCGGGAACCACGAGTTCGACAAGGGCTCGGCTGACCTGCTCGGTCGGGTCACGGATGCGGCGCAGTTCCCGTACTTGGGCGCCAACGTCTTTGCGAAGGGGACACAGGATCCGGTGCTGCCCGAGTATGCGACGTTCGAGGTGGAGGGACTCACGGTCGCGGTGATCGGCGCCATCACCCAGGAGACGCCGTCGCTGGTCTCGCCCGGTGGGATCGCCAGCCTCGACTTCGGTGACCCCGTGGATGCTGTGAATAGAGTGGCCGCATACCTGACCGACGGTGACGAGGGCAACGGCGAGGCCGACGTGATCATCGCCGAGTACCACGAGGGCTCGATCGACGGGGTGAAGGAAGGCGCGTCGGTCGAGGACGAGATCGCTGCGGGCGGAGCGTTCGCGAAGATCGTGACGCAGACCTCGGCGGCGGTGGATGCGATCTTCACCGGCCACACGCACAAGGAATACGCGTGGGACGGCCCCGTTCCCGGTTCGGACCGGACGCGTCCGATCCTGCAGACCGGTTCCTACGGCGAGAACATCGGCCAGGTTCGGCTCTGGATCGACCCGGTCACGGGCTCTGTGAACGACTACGACGTTCGCAACGTGGCGCGCACGACATCCGCCGATGCGACCCTGACTTCCGCGTACCCGCGCGTCGCTGCCGTCAAGACGATCGTGGATGCCGCGCTCGCGCAGGCGGATGTCGTGGGTTCGCAGCAGGTCGGCTCGGTCACCGCCGACATCACGACGGCGTTCGTGGGCGACAAGCGGGATGATCGGTCATCCCAGTCGACGCTCGGGAACCTGGTTGCGGATGCGCTGGTGGCTTCGCTGTCGTCGGCCGACCGTGGTGGGGCGGAGATCGGTTTGGTCAACCCGGGCGGTCTGCGTAACGAGCTCTACTACGGCGAGGACGGGGTGATCACGTACGCGGAAGCCAACGCGGTGCTGCCGTTCGTGAACAACCTGTGGACCACGACGCTGACCGGCGCGCAGTTCAAGGTCGTGCTGGAGCAGCAGTGGCAGCCCGACACCGCGTCGCGTCCGTACCTGCAGCTGGGTGTGTCGGAGAACGTGTTCTACACGTACGATGCGTCGCTTGCCAAGGGCGACCGGATCACCGGGATCTGGATCGACGGGCAGCCCATCGTGATGGATGCCGAGTATCGGGTCGGGTCGTTCAGCTTCCTGCTGCAGGGCGGCGACAACTTCACGGTGCTCACGGAGGGAACCGACACCCGTGACTCCGGTCTGATCGACCGCGACGCGTGGATCGACTACCTCAAGAACAACTCGCCGCTGTCGCCGGACTTCGCCTCCCGCAGCGCCCAGGTGACCGGGGTCCCCGCCACGATCGAGCAGGGCGAGACGTTGACCGCTACGGTGTCGGGACTCGACATCCGCTCGCTGGGCGCTCCGGCGAACACCACAGCGCTCGTGTCGATTGAAGGCAGCAGCGCCGTCTTCGACCCGGTACTTGTCAACGGCGGCGCCGCGCAGATCAGCATCACCGTGCCGAAGGACGCTCCCCTGAACTCGGCGCTTGTCGTGAACGCCGAGCCATCGGGAACCGGGGTGCGGATTCCGTTGACGGTCACGGGAACGTTCACGCCGCTACCGCCCACGGGTGGCACCACCCCGCCCGCGGAGACGGACTTGACCCCGCAGACGCAGGACGCGATCCAGCCGCAGGGTGGGACGACCTTCAAGCAGGGACAGACGGTGACGGTCACGGTCGGCACTCAGTATGCGGGGCAGACTGTGGAGGGCTGGATCTTCTCGACGCCGACCTACCTCGGTACATCCGTGGTGAGCGCCGCGGGAACCGCGACCTTCACGATCCGCGCGGATCTGCCGGCCGGCACGCATCGCCTCGTGGTCACGGACTCCGCAGGCACAGTGATCGGCTGGGTGTACGTCCAGGTCGAGGCGCTCGCCGCGACCGGCGGCACGGTCGCGGCGACGGGGGTGCCAGTGCTGCCCTGGGCTGCTGCAGTCATCGTTCTCGGCCTGGCACTTGTCGTCATCCGTCGCCGCCGGGGAGGCCGAGCGGAGGGCTGACCCACCGGCGCACCATCCCCTTTCGCCGAACCCACACCTTTTCGCTCGAGCCCACAGGTATCTGTCGCGAGATCCTGTGGGCTCGGCGAGAGAGGTGTGGGTTCGCGGCTGGTGGTGATCGGGCAGTGCGCTCCTCCCCAGGGGTGGAAGGGCGAGCGGATGCCGCAGGTGTGCGCAGCGACGCGTGAGGGGCTGCGCGCGCAGGCGAGACTGCGGGCATGGATGTCGTACCGCCGAGCTCCGATCGGGTCTGGGACGCGCGTGCGGCGATCCTCACGCGCGAACGGCTCGAGCGCGAGAGCGCAGCGGCGACCATCGCCGCGCAGCATGCGGATGGCGAGCTGATCCGGCTCCATTCGGGGCGCTACGCGCGAACTGGCGATGCCGGCGGGTTTGTCGAAGACAGGCATCTACGGACGATCGCGGCGGTGCACTCGCGGCGACAGGCATCCGCTGCGCCGTTCTCGCACGCGTCGGCGGCGGTGCTCTGGGGATTGCCCCTCTTTCGGCACGTTCCTCAAGCCGTACACGTCAGCGACGCGCGCCACAACGGTGTCGTGCGGCATGCCCGGGGCGTAGCCCGACACGAGGTCAGCGTGCCGGACGATGACATCGTGGTGATCGGTGGCATTCCGTGCACGTCCCTCGAGCGCACGGTGTTCGACGTTGCGCGTACGCTGCCGCTGGCTAGTGCGGTGGCCGTCGCGGATGCCGCGCTGCGGCTGGTCGCGTGGGATCCCGAAGATCGGGTCTATGACCAGGGTGCAGCCTCGACATGGGCTACCGCGATGGAGGAGCGTATCGCCCGCGCGCGGGGAGCACGTGGCATCCGTCAAGCGCGGTGGATCATGGCCTTCGCAGACGGGCGCGCGCAGCTACCCGGTGAGAGCATGAGCAGGTTGCTGCTGCATGACCTCGGATTCGCGACGCCACGGTTGCAGGTGCGGCTCGCCGACTCGTCCCACCTGTACTTCGTCGACTTCGGGCTGGACGACGCGAAGGCATGGGGCGAGTTCGACGGTGAGGGCAAGTACACGGATGCGCAGTTTCGTGGTGAACGCACACCGTGGGAGGTGGTGCGCGCGGAAAAGGAGCGCGAGGACTGGATCCGCGCGACCACCCACCGCCCGCTGGTTCGGTGGGGGATGCAGCACCTCGCTTCGTCGGTCACGCTCGGCCGGCGGTTGGCCGAGTTCGGCATCCGTCCTCCGCGCTAGCCCCGCGCCCCGCGGCATCCGACTTGTGTTCGTGAACCCACACTTACCGCGCCGAACCCACACGCTATGTCCGTCGGAACATGTGGGGCGGACGCGAAACGTGTGGGTTCGCGCAAAGAAGGGCCCGCACGCCGACACGCCCGAGGTTGCCGGGGTGTTCACTATCACGTACTATTGATCTTTGGTGCTTTGCGCCTGCCTTGGCGTGTCCGGGCGGAGCGGACCGGCACCGACTCCCATCCACCGCAGACCGACCGGTCTGCATAAGCGTGAGCGAGGCTATGGCCAAGAAAGACGGTGTCATCGAGATCGAAGGCACAGTGTCCGAGGCGCTGCCCAACGCGATGTTTCGCGTTGAGCTGACCAACGGACACAAGGTGCTCGCAACGATCTCGGGAAAGATGCGGCAGAACTACATCCGCATCATCCCCGAGGACCGCGTCGTCGTGGAGCTTTCGCCCTACGACCTCACCCGCGGCCGCATCGTCTACCGCTACCGCTAGGCCGGTCGAGAAGTAACGCCCCGGGCATCCGTGCCCGCCCGGCGAAGACAGCGAACAGGAAACATCATGAAGGTCAACCCCAGCGTCAAGCCCATCTGCGACCACTGCAAGGTCATCCGCCGCCACGGCAACGTGATGGTGATCTGCAAGTCCAACCCGCGCCACAAGCAGCGCCAGGGCTGAGACGGATGCCGCTCCGGCGGCCCCAGAACCTATAACTCAATACACACAGGCAGGGTCAGAACCCGCATCCGGATGCCGGATGCGGGGGACACCTCGGGACGAAGGCCCGGGCACCGATTCTGCTCCACACCTTCGACATACTCCGCGGGGAAACCCGGGGGAAAGAGAGAACCGACATGGCACGTCTTGCCGGTGTCGACATCCCGCGCGATAAGCGCGTGGTGATCGCCCTCACCTACATCTACGGCATCGGCCGTACTCGCTCGCACGAGATCCTCGCGGCGACCGAGATCAACGAGGACATCCGCGTGAAGGACCTCACCGACGACCAGCTCGTCGCCCTCCGCGACTACATCGAAGGCACCTACAAGGTCGAGGGTGACCTCCGCCGTGAGGTTGCCGCCGACATCCGCCGCAAGGTCGAGATCGGCTCCTACGAAGGCCTGCGCCACCGCCGCGGCCTGCCGGTGCGCGGACAGCGCACCAAGACGAACGCGCGTACCCGCAAGGGCCCGAAGCGCACCGTCGCCGGCAAGAAGAAGGCCGGAAAGAAGTAAGGCGCGGAAGGTTTAGGAGAAAACGCACATGGCTACCCCCAAGTCCGCAGCGCGCAAGCCGCGCCGCAAGGAGAAGAAGAACATCGCCGTGGGCCAGGCCCACATCAAGTCGACGTTCAACAACACGATCGTTTCGATCACCGACCCCTCGGGCGCGGTGATCAGCTGGGCCTCCTCGGGTGGCGTCGGCTTCAAGGGTTCGCGCAAGTCGACGCCCTACGCCGCCGGCATGGCAGCCGAGTCTGCTGCCCGCCAGGCGCAGGAGCACGGCGTCAAGAAGGTCGACGTCTTCGTCAAGGGTCCGGGTTCGGGTCGTGAGACCGCGATCCGTTCGCTGACGGCCGCTGGCCTCGAGGTCGGCTCGATCCAGGACGTCACGCCCCAGGCGCACAACGGCTGCCGCCCGCCCAAGCGCCGTCGCGTCTGACGACAGTCCCGTTCCGGGCCGGCTCACAGCCACCCGGGTGAAGCACTTCGGGTGCCGGGGCGTGCGCCTGCGCGCCGCGCCCCGGCATCCCCCGAGAAAAACTCAACACCTCACCCATTGCACGTGTCATATAGCGGGCACGTGATCGAAAGGAACACATCGTGCTCATCGCACAGCGTCCCACTCTGACCGAGGAGAAGATCGGGGAGTTCCGCAGCCGTTTCGTCATCGAGCCGCTTGAGCCCGGCTTCGGTTACACGATCGGTAACGCGCTGCGTCGCAGCCTCCTGTCGTCGATCCCCGGCGCCGCCGTCACCAGCATCCGCATCGACGGTGTGCTGCACGAGTTCAGCACCATTCCGGGTGTGAAGGAGGATGTCACCGAGATCATCCTCAACATCAAGCAGCTGGTCGTCTCCTCCGAGCGCGACGAGCCCATCACGGCTTACCTGCGCAAGACCGGCGCCGGCGAGGTCACCGCCGCCGATATCTCGGCTCCTGCCGGTGTCGAGGTCCACAACCCCGAGCTGGTTATCGCGACCCTGAACGAGACCGCGAAGTTCGAGCTCGAGCTGACGATCGAGCGTGGCCGTGGCTACGTTTCGGCGACCCAGAACCGCAACGAGTACGCCGAGAGCGGTCAGATCCCGATCGACTCGATCTACTCGCCGGTGCTCAAGGTCAGCTACCGCGTCGACGCCACCCGTGCCGGTGAGCGCACCGACTTCGACAAGCTCATCCTGGATGTCGAGTCCAAGCCCTCGATCGCACCGCGTGACGCCGTGGCATCCGCCGGTCGCACCCTGACTGAGCTGTTCGGCCTGGCCCGCGAGCTGAACGTCGAGGCTGAGGGCATCGAGATCGGCCCCGCGCCGGTCGAGACCGTCATGTCGAACGAGCTGTCGATGCCGATCGAAGACCTCGACCTGTCGGTCCGGTCTTACAACTGCCTCAAGCGCGAGGGCATCAACACCGTCTCGGAGCTCGTCGCCCTCTCGGAGACGCAGCTCATGAACATCCGCAACTTCGGCCAGAAGTCGGTCGATGAGGTTCGCGACAAGCTCATCTCGCTCGGGTTGAGCCTGAAGGACTCGGTTCCCGGGTTCGATGGCGCGCACTTCTACGGCGGCTACGACGACGAGACCGTCTGACCGGTACCCGAAACGGATGCCGCGGCATCCTGACCGACTTTCTCTGGAGTAACTGACATGCCCAAGCCCACCAAGGGTCCCCGCCTCGGAGGCGGCCCCGCCCACGAACGCCTGCTGCTCGCGAACCTCGCCGCGGCTCTGTTCACGCACAAGTCGATCAAGACGACCGAGACCAAGGCCAAGCGCCTGCGTCCCCTCGCCGAGCGCCTGATCACCTTCGCCAAGCGCGGTGACCTGCACGCCCGTCGCCGGGTGCTCTCGGTCATCGGTGACAAGGAAGTCGTGCACATCCTGTTCGCCGAGATCGCGCCGCTGGTCGCCGAGCGTGAGGGTGGCTACACCCGCATCACGAAGGTCGGCAACCGCAAGGGTGACAACGCCCCGATGGCGGTCATCGAGCTCGTTCTGGAGCCCGTGAACCCGAAGCCGAAGTCGGCGAAGAAGGCTGCTCCGGCTGCCGCTGCGCCCGCTGCGGAGGAGGCTCCCGCTGAGGAGGCTCCCGCCGCCGAGGCTCCCGCCGCCGAGGTCGAGGAAGAGTCCACCGACGCCGCCGCTGAGGCCGGGGCCGAGTCGCCCGAGGAGGGCGCTGCAGCTGAGGCCGCCGCCGAGGATGCTGTCGTCGACGCTCCCGCCGAGGACGACGCCAAGTAACACCTCCCACCTGCGCTGTATTCGTAGCGCAGATGGATCACACACCGCATCCTCGATGAGACACCCCGTGTTAGGGCCAGTCTCACCGAGGATGCGGTGTTTCACGTGTGTGGAGCGCGTGCGTAGGGTGGGACGGTGAACGAGAGCACCATGCCTGCGCCGATTCCTGAGAACGCCGCGCCGACCGATGTGCGGCCGTTGTCGGAGCGCGTCGGAGCGCCCGAGACGGTCGCTGAGATCCGGCATCCGGATGTCGCCACCTGGCGCCCCGCGACACGAGCGGATCTCGACGCGATGGTGGCCCTGGTCGACGCCTGCGACCGGGTTGACCATCCGACGTGGTTGACGCCGCGCGAGGACGTCGAGGAGATCTTCGAGCTTTCGCACATCGACCCCGAGCGTCATACGCGATTGGGTTTCACCGGCGACGGTGACCTCGTCGCTATGGCCGGCATCCTCGTGCATCCGTCGCAGGACAAGCACGTGTACGTCTATTGCACCGGCATGGTGCACCCGCGGTGGCGCCGCCGCGGCATCGGCGCCGAGGTGCTGCGCTGGGAGTACGAGAGCGCCCAGACCGAACTCGCGCAGACGGATGCCGCACTCCCCGGTGCGATCTTCCTTCATGCGTACGAGCACGACGCTGATGCTCGGGCGTTGGGCGCGCGGCGAGGGTTGCCCGAGGAGCGGTGGTTCACGACCATGCTTCGCGACCTGTCTGTACCCATCCCCGATGTGCCGCTGGATGCCGGATCCCCGAGCCTGCGGATCGAGACCTTCGGTCCGCAGTGGCGGGATCCCACGCGCGTGGCGCGCAACGACGCGTTCCGTGACCACTGGGGGAGCCTGGAGACGCCGCCGGAGCGGTGGGCGCGATTCGTCGGTGGTCCGCAGTTCCGCGATGACCTCTCGCGCATTGTCGTCGACGGGGACCGCGTGGTGGCGATGGCTCTGGCCACCGTGAACGAGGATGACTGGGAGGTACAGGGCTATACGTCGGCCTACATCGCGCTGATCGGGGTGGTTCGCGACTATCGCGGCAGGCGCCTTGCGCCGGCGGTGATCACGGCCCTGCTGACGGCGGCGCGGGATGCGGGACTCGAGAAGGTGAACCTCGACGTCGACACCGAGAGCCCGACGGGCGCGAACAGCCTGTATGGCAGGCTCGGGTTCGAGGCGACCGACCGCGAGGTCGCCATGGTCGCCCGGTTCTGATGGTTACGAGCCCCGCGCGACGACCTATTGGGCGATCCGAGCGTCCCCGCGGGTAGCTTCGCGGTAGGCGCGCGTCTCGGTGACGTATTCGTCGATCGCGCGCTGGTTCTCGGACTGACGGATCGCGGCGAGCACTGTATCGGCGTAGATCTTGCCACCGGAGGTGCCGGGATGGATGCGGTCGCCAGCCAGGTAGTCCACGTGTGGGTCGATGGCGCTGGCCCAGTCGGCGATCATCGTGCCCGGATGGCTTGCCGCAAACGCCGTGATGTCGCTGTTCACGCCCGGTATCCAATCCCGCGGCGCGTAGGCGTTCACGAGCACGAGGGTTCTGTCAGGTCCGGCGGTGGCAGCCATCCGTTCATAGGCGTCGTTGCTGATCGGGCCGTTCGTGCCGAGGGCGATGACGACATAACGGCCCAGCTGCCCGGCAGCGGCGAACTGATCGAGGATGCCGGGCCCCGCCCACGATGACCGTGAGACTGCGGCATCCACCCGGATGCCGGGAAGTTCCGCATACAGCGAGGGTGCGGCCGCGAGCATGACCGAATCGCCGACGGCGGTCACCTGGTCACCGGAGATCGGCGTCGGCGACGGCGCGGGCGGACGGATGGCGCCGTCAGCGAGGGAGCCGGCCGGCGCAGGCTCATCCGGTTGAGGTCGGGCATCCGTCGACGGTGTCGGGCTCGCGGATGCCGCATCGACGGCTGCCTGGCCTTCAGCGACCACTGCTTCACCAGATGACACGCTCGCTCCATTGACAGCGCCGGCTACCGTCGCGCACACGAGGGCGGCTGTGGCTAGGCCCCCGACGACGGTTCCCCACAAGGCCCCGGCGTCGACACCGACCTTGGCCCGTGCCGCACGCCAGGTGCCGCGGAAGCCGAGGCGTCGCACCGGTGTTTCGAGGAATCGGTAGGAGGCCTCCGCGATGACGACCGTCAGTGCCAGCGTCGCAAGGCCCACCCACACCGGTACTCCCGCCTCCGGTGCGGTGCCCTGTACCGCGGCGACCAGCAGGACGAGCAGGGGCCAGTGCCAGAGGTACAGGCCGTACGATCGCTCGCCGATCCACCGCAGTGGGCGGGCATCGAGAGCGCCGCCGAGCCGCGCGTGGGGCCACACAGCGGCAACGATCGTGATTCCGGCCAGGGCGCTTGCGGCGGCGATGGTCACGGGAAAGGTGAGGACGGAGTCGGTGGGTGCGAGAAGGGACAGCCCGATGAGCCCGACAACGGCAGCTGCCCCGAGGACCGTGGCGCCGCGGCGGACCGTCGCGCGTTGCATCCAGAGCGCAGGCGCAGCCAGGGCGCGGTGCAGCCCGAACGCGAGTGCAACGCCGAGAAGGATGCCGAAAGCGTGCGAGTCGGTGCCGTAGTACGCGCGACTGACGTTGCCCGTCGAAGCCACGATTTCGCCCATCCACACGGCGGATGCTGCTGCCAACATGATCGCCGCCGCTACCCGTGCCCACGCGCGCGGCAGCAACAGGATAAGGGGGAGTAGCAGGGGCCAGAGCACGTAGAACTGCTCTTCGATGCCGAGCGACCACAAGTTGCGGAAGAGCTCCGGCGTGGTGCCGCCGAAGTATCCCTCGCCGATGACGATCGCGACCCAGTTGTAGCTGAAGGTGAGGGCGCCGGCGATCTGGGCGCCCAACCGGACGAGAACATCACCGCCGATGACCCACGCGGCGCTCGAGCACACCAACAGCAGCAGAACCAGGGCCGGCAGGAGGCGCCGTGCCCGCCGTCGCCAGAATCCGACAAGGCTGATCCGGCCGGCCGCGTCTCGCTCGCGAAGGAGGAGGGACGTGATCAGGAAGCCACTGATCACGAAAAAGACATCCACGCCGATGAACCCGCCGACGAACCACCACTGCGGGAACAGGTGGTAGACGACGACGAGGACGACGGCGAGTGCACGCAGTCCATCCAGGCCAGGAAGTCTGGAGGCGGAGCTGGCACCGTGGCGGTCGGTCGGGAGGGGGCTGGACATCAGCGGCTCTGTGGGGTGGTGCGGGTTCGGGCACCCCAGTCTACGTCCGGGCGGGGGGCGTTCCCTGGGGCTGCGCCGGGTGCTGATTAGGCTGAAGACGTGCGCATCCGGCTCGACATTTCCTATGACGGCTCGCACTTTCGCGGGTGGGCCAGGCAGCCGCATCAGCGGACCGTCCAGGGGACCATCGAGGGCGCGATGTCGCGCGTGCTCGGGGGAGATCCCCGGCTGGTCGTAGCGGGTCGAACGGATGCCGGGGTGCACGCGAGCGGCCAAGTTGCTCACCTGGATCTCGACGACGGGCAGGCCGCACGGCTCGCATCCACGCGTCGCCGCAGCGAGGGTGACGACGGCGTCGCGGCGCTGGCCCGCCGCATCCGGGGCGTGCTCGGCGCCTACGCCGACGCGGCAGTGACCCGCACCTCGATCGCGCCGGCCGGATTCGATGCCCGGTTCTCGGCGGTGTGGCGCCGCTACGAGTACCGGGTTGCCGACGATGCGGTTCCCTACGACCCCCTGGAACGTCACCGCACCACCGTCGTGCGCGGCGAGCTCGATGTTGCGGCGATGGATGCTGCCGCCGGCGCCCTGCGGGGGTTACACGACTTCGCCGCGTACTGCAAGCCGCGGGAGGAAGCGACGACGATTCGCACACTGCTCGATTTCGGGTGGGTGCGCGAGGCATCCGGCGTGCTGGTCGCCACGGTTCGAGCTGATGCGTTCTGCCACAGCATGGTGCGTGCACTGGTGGGCGGATGCGTTGCGGTCGGTCAGGGGCGGCTCAACGTCGACGATCTCGTGCGCATCCGAGACGAACTCGTCCGTGTTCCCGAGGTCAAGGTCCTGGCTGCCCGCGGGCTCACCCTCGCCGAGGTCGGATACCCAGCCGATGACCTGCTCGCGCAGCGCGCGTCGCAGACTCGCGCGCGGCGGGACCTCGACACCGACTAGGGCGGCGCCCCGGATGCGTAGACTGATCCCACCCCTCACCGGGGCGAGGTTGGTGATCCCGAGGGGGATGGAGATGAAAGCCGTTGGTCGCAATGACGCGAGCGTCGGCATCCGTGATGGTCGACAGGTGCACCGCTTCGCGCGGGCTGGTGTGATCGCCGGTTTGCTCGCTCTGCCGGTAGCGCTCGCCGGATGCGGGCCAGCGCCGTGGAACAACTGGGGCTATGAGACCTCGAGTCCAACTCCCACGTTCACCCGCCAGACCGTTGCCCCACCGGTGAAGAACGACCTCTCCAGCGGCTCGACGCAGCGAGACCTCCAGGCCGGCGCCGTGAAGGCCACCGTCGACTACTGGTCGACGCTGTCGATGGACAAGTGGACTGCCGATGCGCTCAAACCCATCAGCCTGTCGCTGATCACAACGGTGGAACCCAACGACGGTCAGAAGGTCTACTTGCAGCGGGCGACGATGGTCGCCGTGCCGCAGAGCGACACCGGAGATCTCGCCCCGCTGGATCCGCAGGTGGATGCCGCGAGCGTCAACCCCGGCTATCTCGTGCTCTCGCCCTACAGCTACTCCCAGAATTTCACTGTCGGTCCGGTGCCATCGAACGCAATCTCGGTGACGGTTCAGTTCACGTACGACTTCCTCGTGCAAACGACGCCGACCTCGAACGAGTACGCGAAGCAGACGGCATCCGACACGCTGACGATAGCTATCGCGCAGCAGTAGCCATCGCGCGGCTCACCAGAGCGGCGTCTTCTTGGTCGCGCTCTCGCGCGGCCGCTAACGATCGCCATCGCGCAGCAGTAGCGGTTCCAGCAGCCGGTCAGGCGGTGACACGCTCCCAGCGGTCGCCGCCCTGTGCCCGGGCCGCCGCTGCAGCTTCGGCCGTGGTGGCAAGCAGGGCGTCAAGGTCATATCCCGATGTCGCAACGCTCGCCCATCCGACGCTGGCCGAGGTCGTGACCGTGATCGGAGCAGCCGGGTCGCGCACGGCGATTCGTTGGAGAACGTCGCGCACGAGCTCTCGGATGACTGCCTCGGGACGCGATATCAGCACGATGACAGCACTGTCGGGAGCGATCGCGATGTCGGCATCCGTGGGGAAAACAGCGATGACACGGGACTGGATCTCGCGGATGAGTCGACCGAAGATGGCAGGCCCTCCCGCAGCTTGCAGATCTTCAGCGTCGTCGAGTTCGATGCGTAGCAGCGCCCACCTGCTGGCATCCCGCGCGGCTGCGCGTTCCAGACGCTCGCGGGCTGTTCCCACGAACCGACCCCAGTCGCTCTGTGGCGCCCCGGACTCGATCGCCTGCGTCCCGGGGGTCACGAGTGGCACCAGTGACACGAGCGCGCAGACCATGTAAACGAGCATCCCGATCGAGTTGAAGATGCGTGTCGATGCGAAGGCCTCCGATGTGGACAGCGGGGTGAACAGGGCGCCGATAAGCACCGTGACGCCAGCGAGCGCGTAGACCGCCGAGGAGATGACGATCGGCCACAGCAGGCGCTCGGACCGCTCCGGGATGCGCCGCCACTCGAGGAGGAACAGCACGCCGAAGATGGAGGAGATGAAAAACACGACGCGGTAGGCGAAGCCGAACCAGGCAGAATCACCCGGCGCGAGGAGCGCGAGGATCGACCCTGCGGCGACGATGGCGCTGACCCACGCGTACGTTCGAACCTTGCGGTGGGCCCGCAGCCCCGACCACAGGAGCGCCGGGGCGCCCATCAACAGCCCCATCGAACCTCGCCGCAGTTCCTCGGACTCGGCGGCGGTCGCAGCGAGATAGCCGTAGCAGGCCACCATGATTCCCATGAACGCCAGCGACCACAGCAGTGTGGAGCGGCGGGGCCGCGCGAGAAACGCCAGCCCGACGAAGAGGATGGTGCCGAGGGTCGCGATCGTCGCGTGGGCGATACCGATGTTCGCGCCGCCGAGGTCGGGCCAGGGCAGCTCACCAGGTGCAGGAAAGATCATCACGACTCCGAAGTGACCGACCGGGGGAGACGAAGAGTGACCGTCGTGCCGTGTCCGAGTTCACTCGTCATCGTGAGGGTGCCGCCGTGGGCAGTCACGATCTCGCGCGCGATGCCGAGACCAAGACCGGTGCCGGGCGCGTGTTCCTGGGCGCGCGTGCTGCGAAACAGGGGGTCGAATACGTGCTCAAGATCTTCGGATGCGATGCCGATGCCCGTGTCAGCGACCACGATCACGGCGGTGTCGTCGTCCAGCGACGCCGAGATCTTCACCGATCCGCCGGCTGGCGTGTACTTCACGGCGTTGCTGACGACGTTGTCGAGGACCTGGCGGAGGCGGAACACGTCGCCATCCATCCGCAGGTGGGCCGGGAGGTCGGTTTGCAGCGCCACGCTCTGTTCTCGTGCCGTCGCAGCGAAAGCCTCGCCGACGGCGGTCAGCATCGGGACGAGGTCGAACGAGCGGCGGTCCTGGGTGGGGGTGAATCCGCTGCGCGAGCGCTGCAGCATCGTCGAGGCGATTCCGAGCATCCGTTCACTGGCGGAGAGGATCGTCTCGAGGTGGTCCCGGATCTTCGGGGTCAGCTCGTCCTCTTCTTCGAGGGCAAGGTCGGCGTGGCCGATGATGACGGTCAGGGGATGGCGCAGTTCGTGAGACGCGACCGCCGCGATCCGCTCGCGCTCGCGCTCGGCCTCGGTGACGGCGGTGATGTCGTGGGCGACGAGCATCGTCGATGCAGAGTCGTCGGCTGACGAGGTCAGCCGCATGGTTGTCACCGAGAGTGCCCGCCAGGCTCCTTCGGCGTCGAAGATCCAGACCCGTGCGTCCTCGAAGATCTCGCCACGCTGCGCACGCGCGAACGTTCGCTCCGAGGCAGGGATCGCCGTCCCCTGCAGGGATGCATATTCGACGGAGGTGGGCGGAGAGTTCGGATCGTCGGGGCTGGTGCCGTAGAGGCGCGCGTAGGTGGTGTTGGCGGCGAGCAGTGATCCGTCACGGGCGAAGCGCAGGATGCCCACATCGACGCCGTTGATCAACTCGATCGTGCTGCGCTCGGCAGCCGACACCCGCTCGAGCGTGGTCTCCAGGCGCCGCGTCTGGCCGAGAAGCAACCGCTTGAACGCCCGTGTCTGACGCATCGTGATGTTCGCCGTGACACCCAGGAACGTGACTCCCAGGAGCACCGTGAACAGTTCGACGGCCCCGGGTGGTTCGGTGGAGGTGGCAGCTTCGATCAGAAGGGAACCGGCGATTGTGGCGACGGCGGCAGCGAGGGCCCAGCGCGTGAAGTGCAGCCCGATCCACATGATCGGGAAGACCCAGAAGAACCCGAGGGGCAGGATCGAGGATGCCGCCATGAACCCGACGGCGACGATATCGGCAAACGGGATGATCAGCGGCGCCCACCGTGGTGCGGGGGCCCAGGGCATGACAAGGGTTACCGCGGTGGCAGCGATGATGATGGCCACACCGGTGAGCATGAGCCACGACTCGAACAGTTCCGGCTCGTAGCCGAGCGATACGACGGAGATGATGATGATCGAGACGCCGAGGGAGAGCTGCGTGAGCCAGATCGACCTCACTCGCATTGTCGCGCCGTCGACGTCGCGGAATTGCGCGTCTCTTGCGCTCACCTTGTGCTCCCCCTTAGGCAGCGTTGAGTTCAGGCCTTTGTTCGTATCGTATACTTCCAGCGCATCCGGCTTGTGGAACCCGCCATGAGCCCGAGATAACCGCGGAAAATCAGCCTGCGATGCCCTGCACGTCGGCCCGCTCAAGGAGAAACCATGGCCACCGCCCCGCAACCGTCGCGTGCCGTACGCCGCGTCGTGCTCGGTGCTGCCGCACTGGCTTTGGGCGCCTCGTCCTTGACCGGATGCCAGCAGATCGCCGAAGCGTTCGATTCGATTCAGGGTGAAGCGCCCGGTGCCGCATCGACGGCGACGCCGGTGCCGCAGCCGGTCTCGACGACTGCCGCGATGGACTTCGACTCACTGTTCTCGTACGACGGGTCGGTCTCGTTGACCACGGATGTCGCATCCGACCTCGAAGTCGTGCTTGATGTGTGGGCAGCTGACCCGAAGCGCACACGCGAGTGGACGCCGAACAACGAGAAGGTGTTCGGGTTCGCGATCAATGCGTACGACCGTCGCGTCGATGACAAGGCGGTTCTGGCGCAGAAGCGCCGCGTCTATGTTTCGTCGATCTCGATCACGTCGCAGACTGCACAGACCTCGGGGATGGTGCAGCAGCCGTTCCAGTTCGCCGCCGACCCGCGGACGCTGGTGCCACCGGACACGCTGCGCTCTGACCGCGGGCTGTTGCTCAACAGCTATCAGGGCGGACTGCTCGTTCCCGAGACCACGATCTTCATGCTGCCGGCCGACACCTACGGCATCACACTGCAGTTCTCGTTCGGTATCTACGTCGAGGGCACGGCAAACGACGACGCCTCGTTCGCGCAGCAGACGATCTACCAGTACCTGCCGATCGCGATCTACAACGATCAGGGCACGCTGAACATCGTGTCCAACCAGCCGACGACAGCACCCCAGGGCTGATCGGGCCACCGCGCCGCGTGTGGCTGGTCAGGCGACCGCGCCGCCTGCCGGACTGGTGTTGAGGTCGCTGGTGCTGGGTGGCGCTGCATCGGGCCACACCGCGGCGAGTTCCTCGTCGGAGTGCAGTGTGTAGCGCGTCACGCGGATCTCGATCGCTTCGCGATAGTCGAGGTTCGGCACGGCCCTCGCGGTGGCGGCCTTGACCACGTCATCCAGGTGCTCGATGCGCTGGTCACCAGGCACCGCGACGACGTGGCGACCGACCCGACCACGGTGGGCGGCATCGGGCAACAACTCATGAAGCGCCATGGATGCTGCGCGATCGACCGCTGCTGCTGCCGGCCCACCGAAGGCTGCGCGGATGAGGGCGAGGTCGGGTACCTCGACGACATAGACCGTCACGGCGCCGTGGGACGCGATATCTGAGCGCAGTGCTTTGATGATGTACTCGATCTGGCGGGCGCGAGTCTCCAGTGCGCGATCGCTCCACCACACTGCTACGCACAGTGCCGTCACGAGCAGGATGCTCAGGACGGATGCCGTGAGGGGCGAAAAGAGCGCTTGGAAGGTGGGAGCGCTCTCACCGACCGCGAAAAACATCACAGTGCGGATCGCCGAGTACGCGGCGTAGATCGCAAAGATGACTCCGATCAGCCGGAAGGGTGCGATGGTTCGTGCCGGCTGGCGGAACGCTTCGACCGCGACGCCCGCGCACCCCACAGCTACGAGGATCAGCCGCAGGACGAAGCCATCGGTCGGGCCGCCGATGACAGCGCTGACCGTTGCGCTGGTTACAAAGGTCACAGCGACGGCCCCCGCAACGACCCAGCCGGGGGCCATCGAGTTCTCCCGCAGCTGCCGCATGCCCGCCCAGAAGTATGCGGGCCCGCCGACCAGCGCCGCGTTGGCCGCAGCGATGATGATCGGCGTCGGGTTTGCGGGCACGAGGGTGGATGCAATTCCGGCGACGACCCCGCTCAGGGCTGCGGCTGCGGCAAAGCGCAGAAAGTTCCTGCGCGCAGCGCGGCCACCGTTGGGAACCGGGGTTGCGGGAAACTGGACGAGGGCCGGAGCAGCGATCACGAGCGCGATCGCCAGGACGGCAGACAACTCCAGTACACTCATTCTGCACTTCTGTTTCTCGGGGCCTCGGGTGTTCACCGGAGGCTTTCTTTAGGAAAACCTGAGGTGATGCTCTTCGACAACAGACCGGATGCTTGAGCCGAGTGTAGCAGTGTGGTTACAGCACTTCGGATGGCACGCGGATTGATGGAAGGAGCGTGCTGATGTCCCACTGGGAAGCCCCGTACGTTCCTCCGTACCCGCAGCAAACTCAACCTGCGATCGGGCAGTACCCCGGCCCGGCTGTCACGAGCCCGACGTATGCAGAGTCGACGTACGTGCAGCCGCAGTACGCCGAGCCGCAGTATGGCCAGCAGTACGCCGATCCGACGTTTGGTCAGCACTTCGAGCGGCCGCAGTACAGCCAGCCGCAGTACGACCCTCGGTTCCCGAACGCGCAGGTCGAGACCTCTCACGCTGAGTTCACTGACGAGTTCGAGTCGGTGCTCGAGCGCATCTCCGTGCACCGCTCGACGATCGGATGCGTCATCCCCTGCTACAACGAGGAAGAGTCGATCGCCGGCGTCCTTGAGGGACTGCTGCACCAGACGCGCGTGCCCGACGTCATCCATGTCGTGGTCAACAACACGACTGACGCGACTGTCGCTATCGCTTCGCAGTATGCCGGTCCGCACCAGGTCGTCACCGACCTTGGGGAGCAGTTCACCGAGGTCTTCATCCACGACATCGGCAAGAACCCCGACAAGAAGGTCGGTGCGCTGAACTACGGGTACGCCCTCGTCGAGGGCTACGACTACCTGCTCGGGGTCGACGGCGACACCATCGCTGATGAGCGCGCGGTGGAGTATCTCGAGACCGAGGCTGTCGGCGACTCTCGGATCGGCGGGATCTCGGCGATCTACACAATCGATGACCGGCCCATCAAGGGCCTGATCGGCAAGTTCCTCATCGCCGGTCAGCGCACGCAGTTCGCGGCATTCAACCTGCAGAACCTCCTGCGCGGACGCAACATGGCGGTTCTCGGCGGCCAGTTCTCGATCTTCTCAACGGCGGCGCTGCGCGATGTCATGCGCGCCAACCACCAGAGCACGCCATGGGTGAAAGACAGTGAGGTGGAGGATTCGCTCCTGTCACTGCAGATCAAGAGCGCGGGCTACCTGACCAAGATCAGCCCGTACGCGCGGGCCAGCGTCGGCGGCATGACGACTCTCAAGGGGTACGACGCCCAGCAGGTGAAGTGGACCTACGGCGCCATCGAGCTCATGTGGCCCGGTCAGCGCGGTGACACGAAGGGGCAACCCTTCCACCCGAATCTCCGGCTGCGCTGGTTCGAGAACTTCGGCATGCTCACGAACCTCTTCGTGCGTGTCGCGTTCCTGACGCTGCTTGCCGCATCCCTGTCGATCAACGCCTTCGTCTTCTCGCCGTGGTGGCTTATTCCGCCGTTGGTTGCGACGCTGCTGAACCTGCGTGTCGCCCTAACGATGAAATACGTGAACCAGCGAGACATCCTGTTCTCGGCACTGGTGTTTCCCGCGGAGATCTTCATGTGGATCCGCATCGGTCACTTCCTGCGGTCGTGGTCGTCGTTCCTCTCGCGCAAGAAGGTCGATAACTGGGCGGCGCAGGCCAAGGCCGAGCGCGGCGGTGGTTTCTCGCTTGGGCACTGGGTGCCCATGATCCTGCTGGTGCTTACGGCGATCGCGATGACCTTCATCTGGAACCTGCTGGACCCGGTGGTTCAGTCGTCCATCCTGTGGATCGGTTGGCCCATCGTCGGTGTCGTCACCGTCATTCAGACGCTGCTCATGGCGTTCAAGCTGTTCCGCCGGCAGTACGGCTACAAGGTCTGACGCACTCGCGCCAGACCGGGGAGGCCTACGAGCCCGGCGGTGGAGCGACGTTCTCGGCGGTCATCCGGTAGCCGACGCCGCGTACGGTCTCGACGTAGCGCGGGTTGTTCGGGTCGTCGCCGAGCTTGCGGCGCAGGTTCGTCATGTGTGCTTCGATCGCACGCTTGTCGGCATCCCCGACGAAATACGACGTGACGTAGGACTCACCACGCAGGACGAGGGTCAGATCGGCTTTGCTGCGCACACGGCGCTTGGACTCCATGAGGGTCGCCAGCAGCTCGAACTCCGTTCGGGTGAGTTCCACCTCACGATTGCCGACCAGCACGATCCGTGAGTCCGGGTCGAGGATGAGGTCACGGTGCGCCATGGTGTGGGGGCCGAGATGGTGGCCTCCTGCGCCGGGGACCGGGGCGCTTGGGTGTGTGCGTGCCACAAGCTGCGATCCGGGAGGCTGCTGGCTGCCGCCGGCGCCCGGGGGGTCGACCGGCGTCTGCGGCGTCGGGGGATAGTACGGTTGGGCGTCTGCGGGTTGCGGATAGGCCGGGTGCTGAGCCGGGGGCGCGGGCTGCGGCGGTGCTGGGACCGGCTGCTGGCCGGCCGGATACGGAGCCTGCGCCGGGTGCTGAGCTGGGGCTTGCCTGGGATCACCGGGCGTAACGGCTCCGCTTGCATCGATGGTGGCGAACGGCGGCTGCGCCGCCGGGTGGGCCACGCTGGGTGCGGCAGGCTGGGTGACGATGGCGGGTCGTGCGCCCGGGAATGAGGGGCCCGAGGGGGCCTGTACGGGCGGCTGGGTGGCGGTTGGTGTCTGGCGGGGGCGCCGCAGCAGCGCTTCGATCCGTGCGCGCAGCTCCCGGGGCGGAACGGTTTGACGATGTATTCGTCGGCGCCGGCGCCGAGACCCAGGACGACATCGGCCTCGTCTTCGAGGCCCGTGAGCATGATGATGTAGGTATCGCTCTGGGCGCGGATGCGGCGAGCCGCTTCGAACCCGTCGATGCCGGGCATGTTTACGTCGAGTGTCGTGATCAGCGGCTGGTAGGACAGCACAGCACGCACGCCGTCGATGCCGTTGCCGACCGAGACCGTGGAGAATCCGGCAGCCTCGAGGGTCTCGGCGAGGATATGCCGAATCTGCGGATCATCCTCGACGATGACGGCGGTCTTGCTCACCCCCGCGTCAGTGCTCATGCTCGGTGGTCTCTTTCGCGTCGGGCTGGGTGGTCGCGTCGGTCTGGGTGACGGGGCACGGCCCGCGCAATCCCAGGTTTTCGCGGCCGCCTCCCCCGATCGTACACAGCCGCGCCGGGGCCGGGGGTGGTCATTCGTCGGCGTGGCCGTCGCCCACGCATGCAGAGCCCGGTGTTCAGGGAAGCGTGACGTTGCGGGTGAGCTCGACAGCCGACTGCGGCCACCAGGCGCCGGCGACGGGTCCACCGTTGCAAGTCCCGTCGCTCTCGCCCGGCGGTTTGATCCACAGGTTCGTGTCGACGACGTCATCGCCGTAGGTGCCGCCGGGGGCGCCGATGAGCCGCCCCGGCGGGTTGCACCACTCGCCGTTCGACCCCGCGCCGTTGCGTGAGGTGTCCACGATTGCGTGGAGGCCGCCGGTGAGACCGGAGAGCTGGTGGGCGTAGTCGAACTCGAGAGCGGTGTCGTTGTAGTTCGAGACGTTCGTGGCGAAGCCGCGGATGACATCGTTCATGCCGATGCCGTTGATGAGCTCCGCCATCTGCGACGCGGGCAGCCAGGTCGAGTGACCGCCGTCCACGTAGATCCAGGTGTTCGTCGAGGCGAGTCGGGCGATGGCATCCCTCAGCTGTGTCGTGCGGTCGGCGAGGTTGCCGCACTCCGGCGCGAGGGCGAGGCTGTCGGGTTCGAGAATGACGGTCTTCTGGATGTCTGGCGCGGAGTGCAGGGCATCCCCGATGATCTGTGTCCACTCCGCGTAGGCGGCATCGTCGAGTCCGCCTGCTGAGAGGCCGGCACTGCAATCGCGCTCGGGAAGTCCGTAGACCACGATCGCCAGTGCCCTGCCCTGCGTACGCGCTTCGTTCAGCAGATTCGTCATCCGGGCGCCGATTTCGCTCACGGGATCGATCTCGGGGGTCAACCAGTACGCGGTGGGTTGCGCGGCCAGATACGCGGTAGCCGCGGACTCGTCGGTGCCCTCGGGAAGGTCAGGCAGTGCGAGGGCAGCCTTCGATTCCTCGGGTGCGATGATCGTCGTCCCGACGGCAGGTGCCGTCGCGGTCAGGTCACGGACCCAATGGTTCAGGAACATCCAGACCGTCGCTGCGATGGATGCCACAAGAAGCACGCCGACGCCGACGATCGTTGCGATCGCCCAGCCGGGCAGGATCTTCGGCTGTGACTCCGGGCGCACCGCAGGGGTTTGGGGCTGTTCTTGCACCGCGGAGGCGCGTCGGGAAGGCACGAGCAAACTCTAGCGGAGCGCCCTGCGACAGCTACCGTGCTGGGGGAGTGAGCCCCGTGTCCAATGGCGGGCCGGCCCGCCTGGCGGAGGGGTACTGCGCAGGCTCGTGCGGTGAAGAGATCGCAAACGCTGGGGATATGTCCAGCGCAGCGCGCGCGGTCGGCATCCGTGCGCCTCTATCGTGGGGAGTGGCATGAAGGTCATCTCGTACAACCTGCGCAAGCACCGTGCAGCAACCGAGCTGCGAGAGCTCGTCGAGCGGCACGGCGCCGACCTGCTCTGCCTGCAGGAAGCCGACACCACCGACATCCCCGAAGAGATCGGGGGCCTCGTGCTCGCCGACTCGACGCAGCGCAACCGCCTGGGTCTTGCCGTCTACTACCGCGAGAACACGTTTCGTGCAGTTGATGTGCGCGCGATCGCGCTGAAGAAGTCGCTGCACGATCGGGTGCTCAAGCCCGCTGAAGAGCGGATGCTGGGCGTGCGCCTGCACGACATCGATGCCGGCAGCGACATCGTCATCGCTTCGTTCCACGCGGCGCCGCTGACAGCGCTGAACTCGCTGCGTCGTCACCAGATCCGCACGGCGCTCGCCGAGCTCGACTCTCTCGGTGAGGGCCTTCCGAAGCTCATGGTCGGCGACTACAACTACCCGGTGTTCAAAGAGCGCCTGGGGCAGCACGTGCGTGATCAGGGGTACGAACTGAACCTCAGCGACTCCCGGACCTATACGCGGTATCGGTTCTTTCGCGGGCACTATGACTTCGCGACATCCGTCGGTTTCACGATCGATACCGTGCGGACGCTGCCGCAGGGGCTCAGCGACCACCTGCCGATCCTCGTGACGGCTGAACCGACGCCGGCTTCGGGCGCGGCGTCGACGGATGCCGCGAGCGGCGTGGCCTGAGCCGCGCGCCTGACACAGCCGCCTGACGCGGCGCGCGGTTCACGCCGGGCGCTGGTCAGCGGATCGCTGCTGCGTAGTGCATGAAGGCTGCGTAGACGAGCACGCCGACTCCCGAGGCCAGGAGCGCGACACCGAAATAGAGCAGCCAGTTGCGGGACTTGCGGGGGTCCCGCGGTTCGTAGGGGCTGCTCATGATGCCCGATCCTAGCTAGATCGAGCCGAGCGCGAGTGACGTGCGTGTTACAGGAGGGTTATCCCTCGTCTGCGGATGTCGAGAGCGGGCACCCGCCGCTCGCGACGACGCCGCTGCCACCGATTGTCGGTGTCATGAGCGCTTCGAGCGTCGGTGTGGGCGGCGTTCGCACCTGGATCGTCGCGGTGGCCGTCTCGCCCGGGTTGAGGTTGGTTTCCCAGATCAGCACGTCGCGCCCGTCGTGGGTTCCGGTTCCGAACACTGTCGCGGCCCCGTCGTCGCCGGCGACGCTCGAGACCACCTCTGACCCTGTCGGCAGGTAGAGGTAGGCGATGGTCCTTGTGATTCCGGCGGGCACACCGAAGTTGCCGCCGCCGGTGATGTATTCGGGGAGGCTGGTCGCGGCATCCGCCGGGGCCGTGCTTCGCAGGGTGACAGAGACCGTCGCGAGGGGATCCTCGCGAAGGTACTCTCCGGGCCGCAGATTCTGGGTGAAGGCGGTGCTCGCATCGCACCACCCGACCGCTGTCGTGGCCTCGGTGTAGTAGTCCATCTTGGAGCCGGTGCCGTCGTTGAGATACACCCCGAACTGTGTGCGGGTGTCGTCGGTGACGGGAAGCCCGCCCTGGATGGTCGCGCCGTCGAGGATCGCCTGCTCGGTGGGATCGGCGCTCCACATGAACAGTCGGCGTTCGCTCCCGGCGCGGGCGAGAGCTTGGATCAGGGTTGCCGGGTCGGCCGCGCCGTCGGCGATCGTCTGGAAGACGACCGCGGCGGTCGCGGCGAAGAACGCGTCCTGGTCGCGGGGGTTCGGGTACCGTTCGTACACCTCGTTGAGCAGCAGCGGCACAGCATTCTCGCTCGTGAGCTGTTCGCCCGTCGGGAGTGTGATGGGACCGGTGGCCTCGAGCAGGTACGACAGGGTGACGGGATCGAGGGCGAAGACGCCGTCGACATTCACACCCGTCTCTCGGAACCACATCTCGCGGGCCAGGGGGCCATCGATCGTGTAGTCGGGGATCTGGGTGACGTTCTGGATGTAGACGCCGGGCTTGTCGACAAAGACGCCGAGAATCTCATCCGAGAGCGGCAGAACGGGCTCGGCGTACCGAGTGAAGTCCGACGACGAGCCCTGCCCGGTGAGGTCCATGCGGCCGCCATCCGTGTGGATCATCGCCATTGCTCCGACGATGCCGCCCAGGGACCGCCACTCGGCATTGTTCTGGAACATGACGAGGTAGTTGCGGGGGCCTTCTGCGCCGAGGGCGAGGGGGAGGAGCTGCGAGGTGCGACGCAGTGCGTCAGCGGCTGTGAGGCCGCTGGCGAGAAGGTCCTGGACCTCGGTGACGGGCGCGGCAAGCGGCGCCAGCAGTTCCGTCGAGTCGATCGCGCCTACGGATGCCGATGCCTGCCGCAGGCTGTCGGTCGCCGTGGTCGCGACGTCGGTGAGGCTTGCAATGGCTGCGACGTCGAACGCCCCTCCCGCGGGGCGCAGTGTGTCGAGCGAGAAGCTCGACGCTGCCTGCGCGAGCGGTTCGAGTGCGGTGGCGGCAACGTCATCGACGGCGGCGATGACTGTCGCTGTTGCCGCGAGCTGTGGGCCGATCCACGGAAGGTGTTCGGCGGCGCCCCACACCGGATCAGACGTGAGCGACCGCGCTGCCGACGTGTCGGCGGCGAGGCCCGGTACGACCTCGGCTGCCGCGGCGGGGTCGGTGAGGGAGTCAGCGAGGCTCGCGGCTGCCCGCTGGGCGTCGGCGACGTGACCGTAGGCCAGCGCACCGCGGATGCCGATCCACGCGGCCCCCGCCACACCGATGATCAGGATGGCGCCGAGGACCGACGCGAACACGACGCCGGCTGTGCGTTCGCGGCGATGACGCTTGCGCGACCGCGCACGTCGGGACTTCTCGGCATCCACCGCGGCGTGCGTGGCAGCGATCTCGTCATCGCTGATTCCCTCGGGCGTCGCGCCCTCGGGTGTCGCCGCGTCGTCAGTCATGGGTCGGATGCCTTCCTGTCCTCACGGAAGCCTATTCGTCCGTACCCGAGTACACGATGAGAGGCAACCGCATGACCGGCCGTAACATGCGCCCTCTAGGGTGGGGTGCTGGGCGACGACCTGGCTGACGAGCTGAGGGACGGAGGGATCGGGCCCCATGGTGACGGCGAACGCGACGACCCAGCGTGTCTGGGTGGACGCGGCGGCGACCCCCGATGCGGCGGCCGGTCCCGTCGGCTGGATGGATGTCGTGACGCTCGCCGAAAAGGCTGTCGGTGTGACCTTCTCGTACGATCCGACCTACCTTGCGCGACCGGATGCCTACGCGGTATCTCCGGAGCTACCGCTGCGGCCAAAACCTCGGGTTCTCGGGTCGATGCCTGGGGCGTTCGTCGATTCCAGCGCCGATTCGTGGGGGCAGAAGCTGATTCGCCGGCAGCTGCGCGCCGAGGGGGTGACCCTTCTCTCGGAGGTCGATGCTCTCGTGGGTGTGTCGGATGAGGCGCGCACTGGCGCCTTCCGGTTCCGTGAGGCTCCGAGTGCGGGCGAGGAGGAGGCGTACGTCGCCGACCGCGCTGCGCGGGTCCCCGTCGTGCTCGACCTGCGCGAGCTTCGGGCAGCAGCAGATCGGACCCGCGCGGGGGCCTCCTCGAGCGAGCAGGCCATCGCGGAGCTTCTGGATGCCGGGACGGCGGTGCTGGGGGGCGCCAGACCCAAGGCGCTTGTGCGGCGGAAGGGTCGCGCGCTGCTCGCGAAGTTTCCGGCGCCGGATGACGAACACGATGCAATCCGGTGGGAGGCGGTCTCCCTGCACCTCGCGCACGCTGCCGGCCTTGCCACGTCGCGGGTCCGCACGATCGAGATCGGGGAACACGCGGTGCTGCTGGTCGATCGATTCGATCGCGTCGGGAAGGCGGACTCGGTGGTTCCGGCCAAACCCGGGGACCCCGGGGAGTTGCGGATTCCGTACTGGTCGGCGCGAACCGCGACCGGGGATGGGCGGGACTATCTGGATGTCGCGCGCGTCATCCGCGGCATGGATGCGCCGCGCGATGTCATCCGTGCCCAGTTACGTGATCTGTGGCGACGCGTGGCTTTTGCCGTTGCCGTGCACTGCACTGATGACCACCTTCGCAACCTGGGATTTCTGCGGCGGGAATCGGCGTGGCGGCTGTGTCCGGTGTTCGATGTCGAGCCCGATCCGGTGCAGGAGCGGTTGCGGTCGACCGCGATCGTGGGGGTGGTCGACCCGGATGCCGCGCCGGCAGCCCTTGTCGCGCTCGCCGGCGAGCTCGGGATCAAGACGTCGTCGTGGAAACGCTCACTTGCTCAGGTGCTCGTCGCGGTGGAGTCGTGGCCGGATGTCGCGAAGCGGGTCGGGCTTGCCGAGGACGAGTTCGCGGCGATGGATGCGGCCATCGGCCATCGCCGCGATGCACTCGCGACGCTGCTGACCTGACCTGGTCGGAGCTGGCTGGCTCAGGAAACGGCGAGCGGGGCGATGACGGCGGCGACGAGTTCGCTCGGATCGCGAACGAGGGTGAAGTCCCCGGCATCCGGAACCACGCTCGGGGCCGCGTACCCCAGCGTGACGATGCCCGGCTGGCTCGCGCGGGCGCGCGCGACGAACGCTTCGATCGCGGCGAGGTCGCTGTCTGCGGCGATGCCGAACACCAGCGCGGTGTAGGAGCCGGCTGACAGGTAGGCCAGGGCGGCATCCGCATGCCTCGTTTTGAGGACCGCGGTGCCCAGCCTTTGTAAGGCGATCGTCTCGGACATGCTCGTGTCGGGGTCGTCGTCCACCCACAGCACGCGTCCCGGGTGGACGCGCTCGGGAAGCTTGGGCGTGGCTCCGGCGCCTTGGCCGCGGGCAGCGTGCGCTTCCCGCAGCTGGGTCGCGACAGTCTCGCGGTCTTCGGGCGCGAGGGTGATCTCGATGGTCGACAGTCGCTGGGCCGGGACGCGGACGGTGGAGGTGCGGCGGATCCAGAGGATGACGCCGACGAGGGCCATGATGACGATCACGCCCACGAAGCCGAGGACGAGCGTCACGAAGCCGGTGTCGATCTGCATGAGGTCAGTATGCCCGGTCGGCGGCAGAGAAACTCGGCGAATCAGGCCTCGCGAGCGGTGGGCGCCGGCAATAGGGTGAGGGCATGACTGACATCCCTGCGAACGCCGAGCCCTCCGCCCCCGAGACGCCCACGACGATCGTTGTGGGTGCGACAAGCAAGCCTGGCTCGCGCCGCGCCATCGAGTGGGCAGTCGCGCGTGCCGCAAGTACGGGTGCGCGCCTGGAATTGCTCTCGGTGATCGGCGGCGCCGTGGGTGCGGTCGGTGAGCAGGAGGTCGTGCAGCGCGCCGTCGACTACGAAGAGGCTTTTCTTCGGAACGAGGCGGCCAATCTGTCGGCCCGGGGCATCGACGTCACGGTTCGGGTGACGCACGGAAATCCGACGAAGGAGCTGGTCGAAGCGTCGACGGATGCCGCGCTTCTGGTGATCGGCAGTGATCACACGGGCGGCGCCGACAAGCATCGCGGGCCGCACGGAACGCGGATCGTCGCCGGAGCTCATTGCCCTGTCGTCGTCGTGCCCGACATCGACACGACCGGACGCACGGGAGTGGTGGTCGGGGTTGACGGTTCGGAGGTGTCACACGCGGCGCTCGCGTTCGCTGCCGTTGAGGCATCGCGGTTCGCCGAGCCGCTGACTGTCGTTTCGACCTGGATGCCGGTCGTCTACACCGGCGACATCGCGCCCTACCCCGACATGTATCTGACGGATCTGCAGGGCACGACGGAGGCTTTCGCGCAGTCGATGGCCGATGAGGTGCGAAAGGACCATCCGCACCTCGAGATCGTCGTGCACGTGGACGAGGGGGATCCCGCCACCGTGATCGCCGAGGTGGCGGCATCCGCTCGCCTGGCCGTTGTCGGAACCCACGGGCGTACCGGGTTCGCTCGGTTCCTGCTGGGGTCGGTGAGTACCCAGGTGCTCGACCACCTGACGACGGTCACGGCAGCGGTGCGCTGACCTGGCGTTAACGACAAGGCCCCCGGCTCGATCTGGGGGGCTGTCGAGCCGGGGGCTGCACGCGTGTCGCGTACCTTCGCTGCGGATGAGTGACCCGAAACACTCAGCGCGCGGTCTTGCCACGATGAGAATGGCACGGTTTGCGACTTCGCGCCGGGGGATTGTCAACGGCACACTCCGGATGCCATAATCCGCAGCCCGGTCGGGCCGGTTCAGCGGCCAAGCAACCTGCCGACCACGCTCGGAAGCTCACCGGGCGTGGTGACCACCTGGTCGTGCGGCAGTTCCGGCGCGCCGGGGCCGGTCACGATGGCGCCCGGAGCGTAGGCGATCGTCGGGACGCCCGGGTAGTTGCGGCGCACCGTACGGATGAAGTCGGCGGCAGTCATCGCGTCGCCCTCGCGGCCGCAGTCGGTCACGACCAGGAGATACTTCTCGGCCGCGAGGTATGCCAGGGCTGCTTCGCAGTGCCGAGCCACCGTGACCGTGAGGCCCATCCGGTGCAGGGCAACGACATCGGGAACGTGGCTGTCGGGGTCGTCGTCGACCCACAGCACCCGACCAAGTCGGAACACCGATGTCGAAGATGTTCGCGGGGGCACGGGAGCGTAAACGGGTGCTGCTGGCGCTGGAGTGGGAGCTGGCGGGACCGGCTCGTCGACGGCCGGGTAAGCAGCTGCCTGGTGTTCCGCGGGCAGCTGCGGTGCGGATGGTTGTGGTTGTGCTGGCTGCTCGGGGGCGTAGGCGGCTGGTGCAGGACCGAAGGCGGCGCTTGCAACGTTCACGGGTTGCGCTGCGGGGTTCGGTGTGAAGACATACTCGGTCGTTCCCTCAGCGAACTGGGGCGCCTGGGGCTGCTGCTGGTACGCCGCTTGCGGGATGGCGTACGGGTGAGTCATCGGCGTTCCGGTTACGGGTCGCGACCCGGCTACCGTTCGGACTGTCGCTGTCGTGACGGCGGGACTGCTCATATCGGGGTAGCGGGGCATGCGCGGGACCGGTTCGTGGCGATCTGAGTTCGCCTCGCCTTTGTTGCTCTCCCACATCGCCCAGCCCACAACGAGTCCTAGCACGGCGACGACGCCGAAGCCGATCATAAGGGTGATGAGTGAATTGCTGTCCATGTTCGAATCTGGAACTGAGTCAGGGTGAGCTAGGTTGCACGCTCTCGGGTTGACCACTATTGTCTGCGATTTACGTGGCGCGGCAAGACAAACTGTGCGAACTCTCATCTGGAGCAGGACAGATCCCCGGCTTTTGAGTCCTTCCCGAACGATTTCGAACGGTTTCGAGCGCGAAAGCTACGTCGAACTCCGTACCTTGGCTGGGTTACACGGTGCGATTGTTACGACCGCGGGCCCAGAAGACGCCAGTGGCCGCGGTCATGATCGCGAGCATCACCACCGTCGTGAGGCTCGCCTCCAGGCCGAACAGGCCGCCCGAGATGAGGGGATTGGCATCCGCCGTCTCACCGACCGTCAGGAGCGAGTTCTCGGCCGGGATGCCCGACACCGGGACGCCGAAGAGGCTGTTCTGTGCCCAGTTCCACGTGGCATGGAACGCGATGACGCCCCAGAGACCCCCTTCGCTGAGCGCCCAGAAGCCGAGGAGGAGGGAGACGAGCACGAGCGAGAGGACCGACAGGATGTTCATCCCGGTGTTCAGCGAGTGAGCAAGGGTGAAGAACACGGTCTGCGCGATCATTGCCGCCAGGATGCCGGTGCGTGGAATCCAGGACTGGAGGAGGTATCCGCGGGAGATGAGTTCCTCGGCGCCGCCTTGGATCGAGAAGGCGACTAACGCAAAGACCACCCATCCGATCGCGGTCCAGGCGGCATAGCTGCCGTCAGAGGTCTGGAAGAACTCCATGTTGCCGGTGAGGACTGCGGTCGCGACGGCGAGGGACATCGCGCCGAGTGCGATCGCGGCTCCGCGCGCGATCTGCAGCGGGGCGCGGGAGGGGGACCGGAAGCCGATACTCGCGAATGCGCGCCGTTCCTTGAATCGCAGCCAGACCCACAGCAGGATCCAGACCGGCAGAAAGGCGAGTGAGCTCGCGATGGCCAGACCGAGGGAAGTGATGCCGGGCATGAAGGCGAGCAGGATGTTGGTGGCCATCACCGACGCAAAGAGGGTGACCCCGACGATCGAGCCGACGAGCGGGCCGGTGGGGCGATGTGCTTCGCGCATGGCGCCGGCGAAACTGTCACGTCGTCTCTCGGTCATGGAGGAGCCTCTCGGGTCGGCGGTCGCGACCGACCCTAGCGAATGGGCGCCGTGTGCTGCACGGCTTGCCGCGCGGCCCCGAGTGTCGCGGCATCGTCTGGTGGAGCGATACCGGACGATGCCGCGGAGCGGTCGTTTCAGCCCGAGTAGCCGCCGTAGCGCGCGATCGTGGTGAGGAACTGGAAGGTCGCGAGGGTGATCTGCGTCGAGATCACGACACCGACGATGATGCCGACCACCTGGGTTGCGATGAGGCCCCAGAGCGGCCCCCACCCGGCGCCGGTGCGGCGGATGGCGACGACGATGCGGCCGATCGGATAGACGATCGAGAGGAACATCCACGGCCACGGGAAGGGCCGGTCGATGCCGCGGTTACGGAGTTCACGCTGGTCGAGGTACGCGAACCAGACACTGAAGCCGTAAATTGCCCAGCCGAAGAGCGTGATCGCCCACCACCAGGGCGAGAAGAAGATGTCGAACGGCTGCATGAACATCCGCATATCGGGCATGTTGTCGGGCTGCGCGTAGGAATTGAACGCCATCCAGCCCTGCATCGCGAACATGGAGCGCCACGGCACCAGGAGCGCCAGCAGGGATGAAGCCAGCGGCAGCAGCACGATGAGCCAGATCCAGACGGTGTTGGTGTCGACGCCCGGACTCTTGCGTGGCTCGGCGACCGCGGCCACCGCGGGGGCCGCCGGCGCTGATGGCGCGGGGTTGGGTGCGGAGGTGTGCGCTGTCCAGGTGGCGCCGTCCCAGAAACGGAGGATGCCGGGGGTCTGGGGGTCGGGGTACCAACCGGCTTGCGGCTGTTGCGGCGTCGACATGAGTGTGCTCCCGTTCGCGAGTTCCGTCCCCACTCTAGGTCGGTGACGGATGCGGCGTCAGGGGGCTATCCCCCGGGTTCGCGCCTCGGTCTGCTCTCAGTGCAGGTCGATATCGCCCCATTCGCCGGGTGCGGGCAGTTCGGCGTAGCTGACCGCGACGCCATCTGCTCCGACGGATGCCGCGCAGACCAGGAGCGAGAGCGTCGGGTAGCCGAGGGGGCGGTTGTCGCGGATGATCGCACGTTCATCGACCGGGCCGAGGGCGGTGCTGCGTTCGAGGACCTCAAGCCACGGCCGATACCAGTCGCTGTCTGATCCGGGCTCGGCGAGGCGGAAGTGCTCGAGCCAGTGCGAGATACGGGCGGTGGCCGGGTCATCGACGTCGTCGTGAGCGATCATGTGGATGCCGGGTTCGATCTGGATCTCGCGGCGCTCGGCGCCGTCCCACGAGATGACGCGGGCTGAGGTGGCATCGACCTCGAGCAGGTTGAAGCCGCGCATCGCGGGGTGCTCGCCGGGGGAGGTGCCGAGGACCGAATCGAGGGGGAGGGTGCCGCGCGAGACGACCGCGGTGTCGGGCAGGTCATCGCCGCCAGCGCGGTTGAGGAGGACCGCGAGGCGGTGGGTGTCGGCATCCGCTGCAAGCCAAGCGCCGCCGGCGCGGATGTCTTGCACACCGAGGATCGACGGATGCTGCGGCCACCAGTGTCCGAGGGGGTTCCAGGGGCGGGTGGGGTCTTCGTCGCGGATCGCGAGGAGGCGCACGGGTGTTCCCGGGTCGGTGGGGACGTCGATGATGACTGTGCACATGGCGGTTCCCTGCGTCAGTCGTGGAAGACTGGGCGCGTGTTCGTTGTCGTCGGTGTCACGGGCGGAATCGCCGCATACAAGACGGTACATCTGGTCAGGCGCCTGATCGGCGAGGGCCATGAGGTGCACGTCGTGCCGACCGAGGATGCGCTGCGGTTCGTCGGGAAGCCCACGTGGGAGGCGATCAGTCGCCATCCCGTGACGACGTCGGTGCATGAGGATGTCGCGACGGTGCGGCACGTGTCGCTCGGGCAGCGGGCGGATCTGGTGATCGTCGCCCCGGCCACCGCGAACACGCTCGCGAAGATGGCCGCCGGACTCGCCGATGATCTGCTCGGGACGACGCTGCTCGCGACGACCGCGCCGGTGGTGGTGGCGCCCGCGATGCACACGGAGATGTGGCGGCATCCGGCGACGCAACAGAACATGCGGGTGTTGCGGTCTCGCGGAGTACATGTCGTCGGGCCGGCTGATGGTCCGTTGACCGGTGGCGATTCGGGGCCGGGGCGGATGAGTGAGCCGGATGAGATCGCGGATGCTGCGCTCGCCGTGGTCACTGCCGCTGAGCCTGGGCGCGCTCAGGACCTTGCTGGACTGCGGGTTGTCGTGTCGGCGGGTGGGACGCGGGAGCCGCTGGATCCGGTGCGGTTCCTCGGGAATCGGTCGAGTGGGCGGCAGGGTGTTGCGCTCGCTGCCGCTGCCGCCGATCGGGGCGCGGAGGTGACGCTCGTTGCGGCGCACATCGACGGCGATGTGCTCGGTGGGCTGAGCGATCGCGTGCGGGTCGTGTCGGCGGGGACGGCGCTGGAGATGCAGGATGCCGTGACGGATGCGGCATCCGTGGCCGATGTCGTCGTGATGGCTGCAGCAGTGGCTGACTACCGACCGGCTGAAGTCGCTGAAGCGAAGCTCACGAAGGAGACCCAGGGCGATCGGTTGACTCTCGAGCTCGTCGAGAATCCCGACATCGTCGCGGGGCTTGCGGCGGTCAGGCGTGTGGGACAGACGATCGTGGCGTTCGCGGCTGAGACCTCGACCGGCGAGGAGTTGCTGGAGCGGGCGCGACGCAAGCGGGAGCGCAAAGATGTCGATCTGCTCGTCGTGAACGAGGTCGGATGGACGCGCGGGTTTGAGGCCACCGACAACGAGATCGTCGTCATCGATCGGTCGGGTGCGGTGGCAGCGCAGGCTTCGGGCTCGAAACGCGACGTGGCGGATGCCGTGTGGGACTCTGTCGTGGCCGTGCGGTCAGTGCGAGGTCGCTGACGACTGCGCTTCCCGTTCAGGTGCCGGGTGCCAGCTCGGTCACAACGGCGCTCACGAGATCGGCAGGGTCACCGACGATCGTGACGCCCGCGATCTGGGGAGGGAATGAGCTGCCGGCGGCGAGGTAGCCGAGCGAGATGATGGCGGGTCGAATCTTGCGAACGGCCTCGAAGAATGCGCCGACGGCTTCGGGGTTGCTGTCCTCTCGCACTCCTGCGATGACGGCGACATAGTCCAGCCCCGAAAGATAGCTCAGGGCGATGTCGGGGTGCATGGTCTTCGTTACCGAAATCCCCAGAGTCTCGAGGGCCATGCTTTCTCGAACACTGCCGTCCGGGTTGTCGTCGATCCAGAGCACACGACCAAAACGCACACTCGATGGGAGAGGCAGAGCGGTGCGCCGTTGGCGCCGGGCGGTGGATGCCTCCACGACGTGCGACGCTGTGTTCTCCTGTGTCTGCGAATCGATCATGATGATGAGTTCACCGAGGTGTCCTGCAGAAATGGTGGTGCCCGGGGAGCGGCGGATCCAGACGATAACGGCGACGAGTAGCCCGAGAACAACGACCACACCTGTGACCGCGACGATCAGGATGGCGAGGCCAGGATCGATCTCCATGCTGCCAGTATGCCTGTCGCGCTGGTCGGCACCCGAGGTAGGTGGCTCGTCAGGGCCTCGATCTGCTGGCATCCTGCTTGCGCGCTTGCGCCTCTACGCGGGCGAAAATGTGGCGGCGGTGCGCGACGTCGAGATCCAGGGTCGACTGAAGAAGGCAGACGACGTGATAAGGCTCGAGGGACGACACGAATGCGTCGACGTCTTCTGGGCCTGCAAAATTCCCTTCCCACCGCGCATGGCACAGTGACTGTGAATCGGCGAAAACCCCCGCTTGGTCGATTCCGACGACTTCGCGGGCGTGGACCCCGTACAGCTCATACTCGGCGAACTGACGGGTGCGAGCCAACGTCACGTACCAGGGATGCCTCGTCGTACGCTCGATCCGCTCTGTCAGGGCCCGCGTCTGATCCTTCGTCCACACGACCATTTGGTCGATGTAGTCGGCCGTCGCCGGGGTCGGCGGGTGAATGCCCAGGAGTCGGCAGGCTGCCGCATGCCACTGGCGGTGGGAGTCGCTGTCGACAGGACTTGCTGCCTCGTAGAGTCGCGCTTTTCCGTCTCGCAGAATGAGTGTCGGGTCGAGGTCTCGAATGAACGCGTTATCGCTGTCGAGATGGATCACGACATCTGCGGGCCCGTTCAAAACCGCTGAGATTTTGAGGATCTGCTGAGCAATCCAGCCTCGGACGGGTGCGCTGTACGGCGTCGCGTACACATTTCGTCGCGGCAGTCGCAGCCGGCGTCGCCATGCTGGCGGTGGCATCGGCACGAGATGAAACGAGGGAGGGAGATAAGCGTCGGTCGGCGTGATCCTTCGGCGCGATGACGCCAGCGGTGCGAAGAGCTCCACATCCTGCCGAGGAACGACGAGTTCGTGAACGATCTCGTCGGGGACGAACCGGTCGGCACTTTCGCACAGCAGGACGCAAGCGTCGAAGTCTCCGCGGAACGAACAGGTCACGAGCGACAGTGAGGGTGACGGGGTCACGAGCTCATCTTGGCACGTGAGCAGCGCTGACCAGGGCGGCGACCGGGAGGAGGGCTTCGCGCCGGGTATAAAGGAGAAGATCGGGCAATCGGCCCCGATGATGGATCAGTACCCGATGGGCGGCCATGGATCTGCGTAGCTATATCCGACTGCTGCTGCGACGATGGCCGGTCTTCGTCGTCGTGACGGTGGTTGTCGGTGCGCTCGTCGGCGGTGCCTCCTTCCTTATCCCGCCACAGTACGAGTCTGCTGCCCGAGTAGTGTTCTCGCCGGAGCTAACCGGCGATGTCACCCCCGAGCAGCGCAGTGTGGCGACCACCTACGTGTCCAGTCGGATGAAGACTTATGCGCAGGCGGTCACGACGACATCCGTGCTCGGACCTGTCATTACGGCGTTGGATCTCGACACGACGGTGTCAAACCTGTCGGACGAGATCGTCGTCACCATTCCGTCGGACACCACGGTCATGGAGATCGCGGTGACCTTCGACACTGCCGATGGTGTTGCCGAGATCGCTAACGCCATTGCGGCGAGGATGCCTCAAGAGGTCGCAACCATGGAAGGTGCGGCGAGTCCGGCCACCTCACCGGTGAGCGTGGAAGTTCTTGAGGAGGCGGCCCCGCCCGAATCGCGCACCTCGCCCAACATCAGGCTGAACCTCGTCATCGCGGCGATCATCGCGCTGCTGGTGGGGGTGTTCGCCGCTGTGATCGTCGACAACTTCGATACCCGCGTTCGTCGGGGCAAGGATGTCGCCGCACTAGGAATCGCGTATCTCGGTGGAGTAACGACGATCCGAGGGGTTGCAGCGCGTGAGATGGTCCAGTACGGCCAGCAAGCCCCCGAGCGTGTTGCCCTCTACCGGCGAATCGGAATTGATCTCCTGTTCGCAGCCGACGAAACGCCGACGCACCTGCTTTTCACGTCGACGCGCCCCGGTTCAGGAAAGACGACGGTCGCTGCAAACGTTGCTGGAGCCCTCGCGGAAGCAGGCAACCGCGTGGTGTATATCGATAGTGACGTGCGAGGCGGGCGCTTGTCGGCTCAAATCGGCGTGCCGCAAAGCCGCGGTATCACTGACATTGTCGCTGGCAAGGTCGGACTCGACGATGCCATCTTCTTCTGGAAGGCGGGCGACTTCACGATCATCCCGTGTGGCGCGAGTTCGCTTGATATTTCCGAGATGCTGGCGGGGGAGAAGTTTGCCGAGGTGCTCCAGGAGCTCGGTGAGCTCTTCGACGTGGTGATCGTCGACGCCCCGCCCATGACCAATGCGAGCGAGGCAGCGCGGTTCTCGCAGAACATCCCGAACGTCGTGGTGGTCGCGGAGGCAAGCGAGACTCGTCGGGCAGATTTGGTGAGGGCGGCTGGTTCGCTTCGACAGGCGGGTGCGGGACTTCTCGGTGTGGTGCTGACGCACGTTGCTGCGCGCGAGATGACAGGCGATAGTGCAGAGGCGGCTGAGGTAGTCCCTGAGGGCACCGCGGAGACCGAGTGAGTTCCCTCGCGTCGCATGCACGCGTAACGCTCATCAGCCAGTGGACGCGTCTGCTGATTCAGATCGTTGGATTCGTCGCCCTGTCGCGTCTGCTGACGCCGGCCGACTTCGGAATCGTCGCGATGGTCAGCTCGATTGTCATCATTGCCGGAGTCGTGGCGGACTTCGGGCTGAGTCTGGCGGGAATTCAGGCGGCGAGCCTCTCTCAGGGCGAGAAGTCGTCACTCTTCTTTCTGAACGCCGGGGCAGGACTCATCGCGGCGGCTGTCGTCGCAGCCAGCGGCCCCGCCCTTGCTGCGTTCTACGGCGAGCCGAGCGTCGTCCTGGTCGCGGTCGTGCTCGCGCTGCCGCTAGTGATCATGAGTCTGAGCGTCCAATTCCGCGTTGAGATGACACGCGCCTCTCGGTATTCCGCTCTCGCGATGCAAGACGTTGTTTCTGCGGGCGGTGGGCTGATCGCCGCTGTTCTGGCCGCGCTGGCCGGCTGGGGCTACTGGGCGCTCGCCGCGCAGTCGCTGGCCCAGGCCCTGGTTCTGCTGGCGCTCGCTACTGCACAGGCGCGATGGTGGCCGGGACGCCCTGCCCCGCTGCGCGAGATGCGATCGTTCCTCGTGTTTGGCGGCAACAGCCTCGCGCTTCAGGTCGCGAACTTGGCGAGCACGACGGTCGACGTCATGTTCGTCGGACGCGCACAGGGGCCGACCACGTTGGGGCTGTACAGCCGCGCATCGCAACTGGTGTCGATGCTGATTCTTCAGATCGTGTCGCCCCTGACCCGGGTGATACTTCCGCGGCTATCGCGCGCGCACGACGACGCCGAGTTCAATCGGGTGCTTCACCGCACGCAACGTATCGTGTCGTATCCGCTGTTGGCGGCGGTGTCGCTGCTTGCGGCAGCAGCTCCCGCCGGAGTCGTCGTAGCGTTCGGCTCGAGCTGGACTGACATGGGTTCGATCGCGCAGATCCTTTGTGTTGGCGCTGCCTTTCAGGCGATTGGCTTCATCTACTACTGGGCTCTGCTTGCGCGCGCACGCACAGGTGTGCTTCTGGTCGCAGAACTCCCCGGTCGCGTCGTGATGATTGCAGGCGCCATTCTCGCCGCCCCGATCGGTGCTGACGCGGTGGCTGCCGCCATGAGCCTCGGGCAGTTCGTGATTCTTGTCGGATCAACCGTTCTTGTGCGTCGCGCGGGCGTCGACACCATCGGAACCGTGCGCGTCGCGCTGCGCCCTCTGGTGCTCGCGGTGTTGTGCTTTGCGGCGGCGGCATCCGTCGCCCTGTATACGGAGGTGTCCCCGTTCATCGAACTGCTCGCCGTCGTCGCTGTGTGGCTGGGGATTGCCGGGCTTTCGCTGGTCGTCCCGTCGGTACGCCGCGACGTGCGGTCCGTTCTTGCAAGCGTGCGCGGCTAGGTCGGTGGTTCGGTGCGTGCACAGAACGGCGTGCGAGACAATGGCGAGGAGGTGAGGTGAGGTGAGCGATCCCCGGGTCGGCAGTGCCCGCGGCTTTCGTCTGCCGGTCATCTCGACCGACGCGATCGCTGTGGCGATCATCGTCGCCCTGTGGACTCGAGGCGTCGGTTCGTACATCGCGTTCTCGCTCACGACGCCCAAAGTGTTCGTCGCGGCCGGCGGGCAGCAGCCCGAGTCTGCCGCGTTCACCGCGGTCACCCAGGGTGCTTTCCTTCTCGTCGTTGCGCTCTGCGCCTTCGCCGTCGTTTTCCGCATCAATGAGGTGACGCGGCCGGGCCTTTGGAAGATCGCGGTCATGCTGGTGCCGTGGCTGTGGCTGCTGGTGCGAAGCGCCTACGCTGGCGATGCGACTCCCGACAGTCTGCTCTTCCCGATGTTGGTGCTTGCGTTTGCTGCACTGCGACCGAATCCGAGAGTACTGATGGCCCTGGGAGTGCTCGTTGGGCTGACGGCGGTCATTGCCATCATCCTGGGCTTGTTTCTTCCCGATGCTGGCATCGTCCGAGAAAGCGATGGCGAGTTCCGGGTGCGCACAGACAAGGAGACGCTGCCCGGGCTTGGTCTCTTACAGGGGATGTTCTTCAGCGAGAACACTATGGCCGCGTTCCTCTCTGTCGGTCTTGCCTCGGTCTTCACGATTCGCTGGGTCTGGGCGCGTCTTGTCTTGGTCGCTGCGGTGCTCTTCGCGGTCGTGTGGAGTTCCAGTCGCGGGGGCATCGTCACGGCTGTCGGCATGCTCGCTACGGGCTGCGTTGTCGGATTGTTGGTGTTGTTTCAACGCAGAGGCTGGGCATCGATGGCGGCTCGGGGAGCCGCAGCGATAACCTTCTTGTTCGCCGCCACGCTCGCACTGTGGGGCTGGGATGACGACGCCTTCAGTGCGAGAGGGATCATCTGGCGCGTGTCGCTGTCGGAGTGGACCAAGCGCTCGTTCTGGTTCGGACTCGACCCTGGGTGGTACGCGCGAATGGCGAACACCGAGACCTCGCCGCTGCACGCCGGCGCTGTGCACGGACACAACGACATGGTCCAGATGCTCGTGACAGGTGGCATTGTTCTCGGGGTGATGTTCATCATCTGGTACGCGATGATTGCTTGGGACATCACTCCCGCGTGGAGCCGTTATCTGCCAATCGCCGCCATGCTCCTCGTCGGAATCGCCGCCAGCGGGGCGCTGGAGGTCGTGACTGGATTCGTCGACGGTTCGAGCCAGTGGCCCGTGTCGCTTGTTCCCCTTGTCGTGCTGTTCTTTGCGCGACGTACCGATCTGCAGTTTGGAGGCGAAACATGGAAGTCATCGACAGCCCGCCCCCGGGCCCAGAAGAGCCACCGCCCCCTCGCCTAAGACCGAAGGAGAAGCGACTGCTGTGGGTGACGAGTATCGCTGCCGCGCTCGCGCTCGTTGCATTCGCGGCGCTCGCGGTGACGGGAGCATCGTTTTGGACAACCGGATCCGAAGCGGCGGCCACTCCCACGGCGACGCCCACTCCGCTTGACATCCCGCTATACGCAGCCCCTGACTCGAACGCTGCCAAGGCTGCGGCGAACGACCCGCGATTTGCGGAGCTGGCGGCTATTCCGCAGGCGAAATGGCTGAGCAGCTGGTCGACGGTCGAGACCGCGTACGACGATGCGTCGCGCTACCTGCAAGCCGCTGATGCGGCAGGCGAGGTTCCCGTGCTGGTGCTCTATCAGATCCCGGATCGGGACTGCGGGTTGTATGCGCAGGGCGGCCTTGCCACTGACCAGGAGTACCTGACATGGGTCGATGAGATCGCTCGAGCTCTGAACGGCCATAGCAACGCCATTGTCATCATTGAGCCCGATGCGCTTCCGATGGCGGGTGACTGTCGGGATGAGACTGCGCGCGTTGCTCAGCTCGGCGATGTCGTGTCGAGCTTGGCGCCAACGGGTGCCCGGGTCTACCTCGATGCCGGGCATTCGGGGTGGTGGGGCCCCGATCTGATGGCCCAGCGGCTCTTTGACGCAGGTGTCGGCACGATCGCGGGATTCTCGACCAATGTCTCGAACTTCCGCAGCACAGCCGACGAAGTGGCGTACGCCGAAGCGATCCGTGCGCGCCTGGCTGAGCTAGGGGTGGCGGATGCACACTATGTCATCGACACGAGCAGAAACGGCGCGGATGTTCCCTCGGGAGAGGTCTGCAATCCGCCGGAGGCGCGGGTGGGCGCGCGTCCACAACTGTTCACGGGTACCGCGCTCGATGCTTACCTGTGGGTCAAAGCGCCGGGGGAGCCCGACGGGCCGTGCAACGGCGCTCCCGCCGGTGTCTACTTCTGGCCCGAAGGCGCACTGCAGCTGATGGGTCAGAACTAGCGCTGCGCGACGCCACGCAGCAGCCCGTCAAAGGCGGTCGCGGCAGCGGCGACTGAATAGTGATCGCTGAACGCCGCCCAGAGGGCCGTTGCCTTCGATTCCCAGGTGTCGTCGTCGTCAAGCAGCTGTTTGCAGGCGCGGGCGAAGCTGCCCGCATCATCCGCGAGGGACAGGCCGGGGCGCAGGGCATCGAATCCCCGCGCTCCCAGTTCATTGGTCACGATCGGGATGCCGCGCCGCGCAGGGCCGCCCATCTTCATGTTGACTCCGCTGCCGTTAAGGACGGGATTAACGAAGACGCGCGCTGCAGCGAACTCAGGGTCGAGATCGGCAACCGGCCCGACGTACTCGACCAACGGATCGGACCGCAGTTCAGCAGCAACGCTTTCTGACGCGCCGCGTCCGACAACACGAAGGCGCGTGCCGGGACGTTGTCGTGCGAGGGCGGGGAGTACGTACCGCCGGAACCACTGAATTCCTTCGAGGCTGAGCGTCGCGTCCAGCGCGCCCACGAAGAGGAGCTGGTCTCTCCCTTCGACGGATGGGCGAGGGGGATCCTGGGTGAGGGATCCGTCGTAGACGAGCGGGGGTACGAGCTCGGTGTGTGGGGAGCGGTATCCGGCCGCGTCGTCGAGAGCGAGCACGGCGATCCGGTCGGCGTTACGCCCAACAAGGGAACGCAGGCGCTTGCTCAGGATTGTTTCGCGGATGTAGAACGCTTGCAGCGCCCGGGTGGGGGACGCAGCGCGCATACCCGCGAAGTATCGTGGCTCGTCGTTGTGGCTGCGAATGACTACGGGCACGTCGCCGAGTCGGCTCGCGAGAACACGTGCGAATGGCCACATGAAGTCGTGCGCTGCGAGGATCACGTCGATTGGCCCCTGGGCTGTGATCGTCGCGACGACAGCATTCGTTTCGGCAGCGACGGGCCATCGTGTTGCTGCGATGTAGGGAAGCAGGGGGCGTGTGATCGTTGCGCGCCGGCGAGGAGGCCGGTCGAAGAAGGTTGTCGGCACAGCTGATATGTGACTGATCCTTGTCAAGTGGCAGGGGAAAGAGCACCCGGAGTGATCGAGCTCCGGGTGCTCTTTCGTTGGGTCGGCGGTGTC
>NZ_JBFBMQ010000015.1:0-78523 GCF_040687115.1 Microbacterium sp. NPDC076895 | reverse complement strand
ATCTGGGCACTCCTGCGCGACGGCACAACCTTCCATCAGGAATCACCACCCACCACGCCCATCGCCGCTTGACAAGCCAATTGAGATTCCTTTCTGAGCGGCACGGGTGGCATCCCGCACAACACGCCCTGGGCTATACCCCCTAGGGTATGATACAGATCATGGCAACCCGTGAGATCACCCTCGAGACGATCGAGACGACCATCAACGAATCCGGCATTGTGCTGCTCGACTTCTGGGCAGCGTGGTGCGGGCCGTGCCGCATGTTCGGTCCCGTGTTCGAGAAGTCGTCGGAAGACCACCCCGACATCGTCTTCGGGAAGGTCGATACCGAGGCTCAGCAGCAGCTTGCGGCGGGCTTCCGCATCACCTCGATCCCGACGCTCATGGCCTTCCGCGACGGCATCCTCGTCTTCTCGCAGCCCGGCGCACTCGCGGCACCCCAGCTCGAGCAGGTGATCACCGCGGTCGAAGGACTCGACATGGATCACGTGCGTCGCCAGATCGCGGAGCAGAACGCAACCCAGGACGCCCCCAGCACGCCGTGAGCCTGATCCGCGTCTGCGCGATCTCGCGCGCTGAGCGAATCGCGCGATGGGTCGCAGCGATCTTCGTGGCAGCCATCGCCGGGAGCGCGGCGACGACCGGGGTATGGGCGCTTGCCATTCCCGCGGCCTTCGGCGCGCTCATCCTCGGGGCGATGGCGATCACCGGGTGGTGCCCGGGGATGCCAGCGACTCGGTCAGCGGATGCCGCACCCAATGCATTGGGCATTCCGGAGGCACGCCAAAGCGTCGATCTCGACTGAACGCTGAGCGATCCGATCCCAGGAGCGCACCGAACAACTCCCAATGCCGGAGTTCACGAGGAGCTTCGCAGAGAGGAGAACATCATGCGTACGTCCGTCAATCGCCTGATCGGCGTGATCTTCGGGGCCGTCTACGTCGTCGTTGGCCTACTCGGATTCATCGTGACCTCGGGGGTGGGGTTCATCGCGACGTCCGGCGGCATGCTCCTGGGAATCTTCGAGGTCAATCCCCTCCACAACGTCGCGCACATCCTGATCGGCGGCGCGCTGCTGGTCGCGGGTCTGGCCGGCGTACGTCCCGCGAAAGCCGTCAACACAACGGTCGGTGCGGCCTATCTGCTGCTCGGCATCGCCGGGTTCTTCCTCGTGGGGACAGCCGCGAATGTTCTCGCGCTCAACAGCGCCGACCACATTCTGCACCTCGCCAGCGCGCTGCTGCTCATCGGCGTCGGAGTCGGAGCGGACCGCACCGCTGACAGCCGGCGCGCCCTCGCATGATCACCGCAATATGGTTGGGCATCCTGGCGGTCGGGGCGGCTCTGCTGCACCTGGCCGCCGGGGCCGGCGCCCCGCCCGCATGGCTGGCCATACTCGTTGCGATCGGCACGGTCGAGCTCGGCTGGGGCGTGCTGACGCTTCGCCGCGGAGCGCTGACGCGACCGTTGATCACCCTGGTCGGCGCGACCGCAGCAATCTTGATCTCCGCGGTTGCGGCGATCTCCGGAGCCATGCCGTGGCTCGTTCTCATCGTCGTTCTCAGCTTCGACGGAGCGATCGCGGTGATCACGGCGTTCTCGGTGCGGTCTGTTGACAGCACACGGCGCGCTCGCGCGGGTTCACGTCGACCGGGGACGCCCCTCGCCACCATCCTCAGTTTTGTCGGGAGCGCGGTCGTCGTTGCTGCACTCGCGACGCCGGCGCTCGCCGCTACCGAAGCAGGCGCTCACGCGGTGCCTCATGGCCAGATGCACGAAGATGGGGCGGGCACCGGAACCTCAGACTCGGATGCCGAACTCCCACTCTCGCCCGGCCATCACCACTGACCCGGGTAGGTTCAGACCGCGCTGAGGGCACGTGTCTGCGCGCGCAGCACGTCCTCAAGAGCGTCGAGCAGAGCCTCGGGCTTCAGAAGCTGCATCTCGTGGCGGCTGAGGAACTCGCGCACGTCCCAGCCATACCCTCTGAGTCGCTCGAGGTAGCGAGCACGAAGAAGCCGCGACTTCGTCGCCTTCACGATCGTTGACGGCACGGGCGGCGGCGCGGGTTCGACGCGGTGGGCATCCAGCTCCTGCACGACCGACAGCGCCATGAACCGATCCCAGCGGCGGGTGCTCGCCCGCAGCCGGCGACGCAGCGGCGCCGGCACGGCCGGGTCAACGACCGAGAGCATGCGCGCCACAACAGGACCCGCCATCCGGTAGGTCAGCAGGCGACGACCAGCAACCCCCGCGTCGACGTCGAGTGCCGGGTCGAGGTAGATCGCCCGGTGCGGCTGCAGCCGCTCGGCGGCGTCGGCAAGGGCTCGTCCACCGAGCGAGTGCCCGATCGCAAGGTCGAGGTCTGTCGGCAGGGTCTCGACGAGATCGTCAGTGAAATCCCGGAGGCGATAGTGCTCCGACCGGGGGCTGGAGCCGTGACCACGCAGATCGACGGCGAGCACCCGCATCCCGTGTCGCCGCGAGAGTCGCTCGGCGAAATCCTGCCAGAGCAGGCCCGATCCGCTGATGCCGTGAACGATGGCGGCGGTACGGTCGCCGCTGCCGAACTCGTGTACTGCCAAACGCACTCTTCGACGGTACGACCGGCAGTTATGAAGAGGCTCGGAGACCACCCGTGAGAATGCTGGGCGTTGCACCGGGATCGCACGGCGGTGAGACTGTCCGCGACTGCGCTCGCCTCGATAGGATCAGGCCCGGCGAAGGGACCGGCATGACCGAGCAAACCAGACCACAATCCACGCAGGCCACACCGGCGCGGGCATCCGATACCACCGCGTGGTGGACCCTCGATTCGGACGCCATCGTCCGCAGTCTCGGGACGGATGCCGCGTCCGGCCTGACCTCGGCTGATGCAGCCCGACGCCTGGCAACGGGCGGCCCGAACACGATCCCCGCTCCCCCGGCGCCGAGCGCTTGGACGATTGCCCTGCGCCTGCTCGCCGACCCCATGAACCTCATGCTGGTCGCGGTCGTCGTGGTGAGCCTCATCATCGCCCAGTTCGCCGTCGCGTTCATCGTCGCTGCCCTCATCGTGCTGAACGTCGTGCTCGGCACCCGGCAAGAGCTTGCCGCCCGCGCGAGCGTCGACGGGCTCTCGAAGCTGCAGATCCCGCACGTGAAAGTGGTGCGGGACGGATCGCTGCGCGAGGTGCCCGCTCCCGAGATCGTGCCCGGCGACCTCGTGCAGCTCGAGGCGGGCGATCTCGTGCCGGCCGATGGCCGCATCCTGCGCTCCGCGAACCTGCAGACCCAGGAAGCGGCGCTGACCGGCGAAAGCGCGCCGGTCGATAAGGATGTCGCGACGATCGATGGCCACGACGTTGCCCTCGGCGACCGTGCCAACATGCTGTGGCAGAACACGACTGTCACGCGCGGCACCGCCGCGACGGTCGTCACCGGAACCGGGATGTCGACCCAGATGGGCCAGATCGCGGCAATGCTCACCGCCGTCGCGCCCTCCAAGTCGCCGCTGCAGCGCGAGCTCGACGGTCTGACGAAGGTGCTCGGGTTCGTCGCGTGGGGTGCCGTCGCGATCATGATCATCCTGGGGCTCCTGCGCGGCGAGACGATCGCGACCGTGCTGCTGGTGGGCATCGCGATGGCGGTCTCGGCGATCCCGTCGGCCCTGCCGACCTTCGTGCAGGGGATGCTCGCTTACGGTGCCCGGCAACTGGCCGAACACCGCGCGGTCGTGAAGAACCTCAGCGACGTCGAGACGCTCGGCGCGACATCCGCGATCAACTCCGACAAGACCGGAACGCTGACCCTCAACCAGATGACCGCCACCAAGCTCTACGCGCTCGGGCAGTGGTTCACCGTCGAAGGCGAGGGCTATCGCAAGAGCGGCGCCCTCCGTCACGCCGCCGGCAAAGAGGTTCCCGACTTCACGCCCCTCGCCTACGGTCTGTGCCTGAACTCTGACGCGACGGTTTCGGATCCCGGGGTCGTGGTCGGCGACCCGACCGAGGCTGCGCTCGTGGTCTTGGCCGCGAAGCTCGGCGTGGATGCCGAAGAGAGCCGCCGCGCCTACCCGCGCGAGGCCGAGGTTCCCTTCGACTCGGCGTACAAGTTCATGGTGACCTTCCACCACGCGCCGCTGCAGGGCACCGAGACGTTCCTGGCGACGATGAAGGGCGGTCCGGATGTCGTCATCGACCGGTGCTCGCACGCCGTCACCGCCGACGGAGTCGTCCCTATCGCGGACGCGAAAGACAGCATCCTGGAAGCGAACGCCGAGCTCAGCCGCAATGGCCTGCGGGTCCTGGCGATCGCCGTGCGAGACCTCGCCGGCAAGGAGGCGGCAGCCAAGGCAGACCCGATGTCACTCGCCGAGGAGTTCACCTTCGTCGCTCTCGTCGGCATCATCGATCCGCTGCGCCCCGAGGCGATCGAGGCGGTCCGCGTCGCGGGCGAGGCGGGCATCGAAGTGCGGATGATCACCGGCGACCACGCCGTGACCGCCGCTGCGATCGGACGTGAGCTGGGCCTCGGCCCAGGCGCGATCAGCGGACCCGAGCTGCGAGCACTCAGCGACGAAGAGCTCACCGCCCGCCTGCCTGAACTCCACGTGTTCGGCCGCGTCACCCCCGAAGACAAGCTGCGGATCGCCCGTCTCATGCAAGAGCGCGGCGATGTCGTGGCGATGACCGGGGATGCCGTCAACGACGCCGCAGCCCTCAAGCAGGCCGATATCGGTGTCGCGATGGGATCGGGAAGCGAGGTGACGAAGCAAGCCGGCAAGATGATCCTCACCGACGACAACTTCGGCACGCTCGTCGAGGCGATTCGCCTGGGCCGCACGATCTACGACAAGATCGTTAGCTACATCCGCTACCAGATGGCGGGACTGTTCTCGCTCGTACTGCTGTTCCTGGTCTCGAGCATCTTCGACATCAACAACGGCACCCCGATCACGCCGCTCATGGTGCTGTTCCTGAGCTTTTTCATCACCTTCTTCCCGGTGCTCGTCATCACCCTGGATCCGAGCCCCGCGGGACTCATGTCGCAGCCGCCGCGGAACACGAAGATTCCGTTGGCCAACCCCCGCTCGATCGGCCAGTGGCTGCTGTACGGCGTCGCGATCTTCGGCGCCGCGCTTGCCGCGATGCTCCTCTCGCCAGGAACCCCGAGCCAGACCGAGCCGTCGGTGCCCGTCACGATGACCTTCGTCGTGCTGAGCCTCGGTATGGTCCTCGCCGGGTTTGCGATGCGCCGCGATCCCGCATCCGGTCTTGCCGCCCCGATCAGCAACGCCCTGAAGTGGATGTGGATCCCGATCGTGCTGACAGTCCTCTCGGTCGAACTCGACTTCATGAACGCGCTGCTCATGACGACGCCGCTGGATGCCGCGCAATGGTGGCTCGCGATCGGGCTTGCCCTCATTCCCCCGATCGTGGTCGAGGGAGACAAGCTGATCCGTCGGACGCTGGCGCGAAGGGCCGCAGGCTAGATCCTTCGCCGAGCGCTTAGCGGCGCGGGCAGATTCAGCCCGGCATCGCTGAGCGCAGCGTGGTCATGGCGCTGGCGACGAGTTCGTCATCGGTCAGCCGCGCGTTTCGCTCCGCAGCGGCGCCGCCGGCGAAGCCAAGCAGGACGGGCAGCCCGAACGCTTTGTAGCCGTTGACCCAGAACGGCCATGCGCCCGGGTTCTCGGGGTCGACGATGTTGATGACGTCGACGTCGGGGTCCCAGAAGACCTCGTCGAACGCGAGCCACAGTTTGTCGAGCAGGCCCATCCCGAGCGCCGAGATCGCGGCGATCTTCTCGTCGGGAAGCGGTGGGTCGAAGGCGATGGACCCGGCCTGGAGCACGCCGAGGGGTACCGTCACGATGGCGACCGCGCCGGTGAGGGTCTGGCCGTCGGCCCCGGTGATGGTGACCCCGGCGGCATCCTGTGTAATGCGGGTCACCGGCCAATCGGTGCGGATGTCGAGACCGCCGGCAGCCTCAGAGACCAGAGCGCCATAACCGTCGCTCAGCAGGGCGTCACCGCCGCGCTGCTCATCGCCCTCGTCCAAGGCGGCGATGGCGAGGCGATCGGGGTCTGCTCCGTACTCCCCTGCGACCTCGACGGCTACCGCCCACGTCTGTCCCGCGGTGAGAGTGGTGGGAAGCAGATCCGACATCGGCCGTGCCTCAGGATCGTCCGTGTCGGATGCCTCCCAAGCGATCTCTTCCAGCCAATCGAGAGCGTCCTCGTCGGCGCCGATCTGGTTGTCGTAGTCGAACGGGATGAGGTCGGTCCCGGCCTCCGCTGCCAGCGCGGTCATTGGATTCCCGGCGGTGCCGTGGATCCACGAAGCGCCGAGGTCGGCGGCCCCGCCCGCGAACGGAACCGTGTGAGCCCGGCCGCCGACCCGGTCGCGACCCTCGACGACCGTGACCTCTCGTCCGGCGGCGACCAGCGCCCGGGCGGCGGCGAGTCCCGCAAACCCCGCACCGATGACGATGACCGGCCCCGTCGTGGTCGTCACCTGTGCGGCGGCCCGCTCACCGGACTGCCAGGCGCCGATCGTGGTCGCGGGCGCGCTCGTCGAGGTCGCTTCACCGGCGAAGAAGAGGCGCCCCACAGGAGCAGCGAGCAGTTCCCGAGCGCTCGAGCCGAGGTCGCTCGGGGCGAGGTACGAGTACGAACCGAGGGCGAACGGATCCGCCGACCAGGACGTCCGCAGGAACGACGTGGGCCGATCCGGTACTCGCGAACGGATGCCCGGGTCAGTGCCTCGCGGAGTACAGGCCGCGAGCGCGGCGGAAACGCCGAGAGCGATGCTGCCGAGCATCAGTGAGCGGCGGGACACATCCACGGTCGAACGCTACCGCGCAGCATCCGTCTTGAGGGGGATCCGTTTCCCGCGGGGCGGACGTACTCTCGGCACATGTCGGATGTGTTCGGGTGGCTCACGATCGCTGCCCTCGCGCTCGCGCCCGTGAGCTTCGCGATCGGCGGTGCAATCGCGTGGCGGCAGGGCCGAGCACTGCAGCCGTCGTCCAGCTCGGGAGGGACCTTCGGGATGGACGAACTCTTCTACCCGTCAGCCCACAACGCACGGTTGGCGTGGGAACAGGAGCAGATCATCCCTGCGCCCGCGCCGACTCCCGACAAGGGGCCCGGGGTCATCGGCGCCGACGGCCGGATCGTCATCGAGGTGAACGACTCGGCATAAGTCATCTGTCGTAGACGTCCCGCCGATGACCGGCACGCACGACAACGATCGTCAGGATGTCGTCCTCGATGCGGTAGAGCACGCGGTAATCGCCAGTGCGCACCCGCCATTCGGGCCGCGCCGTCAGCTTGGTCGCCGCTGGCGGCCTCGGGTTCTCGCTCAGCAGCTCGATGACGGCTTGTACGCGCCGCTTCGCTTCCGGCGGAAGCTTGCGGATCTCGCGAACCGCCGCCGGGAGGACCTCGATGCGGTAGGTCACAGCCCGAGCTCGCGCTTCACGTCCTCCCACGGGATGGGCGTCTCGGACAGTCGCTCGGTCTCGGCCCAGGCCGCATCGACGGCGCGAATGTCACTGAGTTCCTCGGCGTCGGCTTCGAGCTGGGCGAGGGTCTCCGGGTCAACAATCGCCGCAACTCGCCTATCACGTCGGGTCAAATAGACGGTCCCGCGGCGGGCTTCATCGATCACGGAGGCGAGCCGATCGCGCGCATCCGTGATCGGGATATCAGTCATGACCACACGGTACTCCCGTTTCGCTGCATTACGTACGTTTCAGGACTTTTACCGCAGGGCGTTGCGGCTGGTGGCAGTGGCCTCGAGCGAGACGCCGTCGGGCACGAAGAGACTGAAGACTGGCGGATGCCACTGCCCAGCAACCGTCACCCGCGCTGACAACCCGTCGGGCGTGGATGCCGAGACCAGGCTTGCGTCGGCATCCGACTGCGCCAGCAGCGCACTCGCCTGAGCGTACACATCGCCCGAGGAGAGCTCGGCGCGCGGCGAGCCACCCGCGATCGTGAGCGTGAATCCGTCAGCGCCGGCAAGGGCAGCAGCGTCGGCGACGCTGTCGAGCCGCTTCTGCGCGAGGTACAGACTCGTCGCGTCGACAGTCACGAGGATCAGCACGAGCGCGAGCATCGCGTACCCCAGCACCAGCGGCAGGATGCTGCCCTCCTCGTCACCCACGGCAGGCACCGAATCGCGAAGCCGCCTCAGTACCGTCCTCATCCCCCGCTCCAGAACCGGGACATCCGCTGCACCGCACTCGCCTCGACCGGGACGCTCGCGATCTGATCGAGCCGCAGCACCGGCGGCGCGAACGGCAGCGAGACGCGCGTTGCAACCGAAACCCGCACCGTCGCCCCCGCTGTCGGGCAGGACGCCGACGCCGGAACACACGAAATCGACAGGGACGTGGCGGAGGCGTCCAGGTCATACTCAGCCATCACTGCCGACAGCACCTCGGAGGCGCTGGAGCCGGCGGATGCCGCATCCGACGACAGCGAGATCGCCCGCGCGACGTGGCGGGCTGCGGCTTCGGCGCCGAGCGCCTGATGCTGAATCTGGCCGAGCGCGACGACGACGTAGATGAGCGGCACGAGCATGAGGAGTCCGACGGTGAGGAACTCGAGAGATGCAGAGCCGTCGTCCTCGCGCAGCATCCGAGCCAGTCGTGAACGCAACCTGTCAGCGATCGAACGACTCCAACGGAGCATGGGCGGTCACCTCCGTCTTCAGGCCGCTCGGCCACAGGCCCACGAGCGGGATGCTCGCCCGCACCGTGACCTCAACGACAGGCTGACCGTCGATCATGACCTCGCGGGTGCCGACATCCGTTCCATACTCGGCTCCGATCGCCCGGGAGATCACCTCGCGCGTGCGATCGACGGCTGAGCCGGTAGCGGTGTCGGCGAGTGCGCCGTAATACGCTCCCTCGACCGCGGCGTCGTGCACGACGTTTCTCACGTAGGTGGCGACGCCCAGCTGAATCACCCCGAGTGTGAGCGCCGTGAGCAATGCGGCGACCATGATGAACTCGACCGGCGCAGAGCCCCGATCGTCATCCCAGACGCCACAATCACTCACAGCCAGCCGCCTCAGAACCCCGATACGCGGGAGATCGCCTGTTCGAACAAACCCGACAGCGCAGGACCCGCGAGCGCCCAAATCAACACGACCAGCCCTGCGGTCATGAGCGTGATCAACACCCAGCCGGGTACGTCACCGCGGTCTTCACGCAGCGCGGCTGCCACGCCGGCGTCCTCTAGATCGGTTCCCGCACGCGGCGCGATCGCTTCGCGCAGGCGGTTCAGCATCCGTCTCATCATCATCTCCTTCGGTTCGGTTATCGCTATTGGTGGGCACTCATCCGAGGTCGAGCATCACGACGCCGGGGAAGATCGCAAACAGCACGCTGACCGGCAGAATCAAGAAGACAAGCGGGATGAGCATCGCAATCTCTTTGCGGCCGGCCTGCTCAATGAGCTCGCGCTGCTCCCCCGAGCGCGCATCGGCGGCGTGGGCGTGGAGCACATCAGCGAGGGGCGTTCCCCGGTCGACCGCTGCGACGAGTTGATCGATCGCGCGCGACAGGGCCGGGCTGTCTTCTCGACGAGCGAACGCAAGCAAGGCATCCGTCAACGCCGATCCGGTCCCGACCTCAACGACGACTTCGCGGATGCCTGCCGCAAGCTCTCCGGTCCCCCGGCTGCCGACGCGTCGAAGCGCGTCGAGAAGCCCCTCACCCGCAGACAAGCACAGCGCAAGGAATTCGAGAACGACGGGGAGCTCTTCGTGCAGCCGCCTCGCACGGGCGCGCTCGCCGGCGCGGCGCACGGATTGCTCGCCGACCGCGGCAGCGGTCGCACCGACCAGGGGCAGCGCCAGTAGGCCTGGATGCGGACCCTGCGTCAGCGCAACAGCTGTCGCCAGCGCCGCTCCCACTCCCGCTCCGAGCAGCGCCCAGACAAGTGCGCGCGAACGCTGCCACGAGGAACGGATGCTCGACAGCCGCTGGGCGGCGGCCTCCCACGCCGGCGCAGCCGATCCGAGAACGGGCACGGTGATGGCGCTGAACGCGCGGCCGGGGTCCCCGTCCGTGACATCGCGCAGGTACGGAGCAAGGCGCGCCGTCAATCCACGGGCGCGCCAGCGTGGCGACGCCGAGAAGACGAGAAGAAGGCCCCCAGCGAGCGCGCCGCCGAAGACCACGGCAAGGGCGACATCCGTCGGGTTCACGCGAACCACCTCTGCGGCTCAGCGAGCCTTCCCACACGAAGCATGAGCCGGAACGCGACAACAGTCACGACGGCGCCGCCGAGGATCAGCGCGACTCCCTGGGGCGAGCCGTACGCGGCAGCAGCCTCGGGACGAAGCGCGAGAAGCCCGAGAATCACCCACGGAGCAACGGCTCCGAGAACCGCCGCGGCGCGTATCCACGACTGGCGGGCCTCGACCTCGGCGCGCAAGGTCGCATCGGCGCGAACCGCCGCCCCGAGTGCGCGCAGTGTGGGCACGAGCTCCGTCCCGCCGACCTCACGCGCCATGCGCAAGGTCTCCACGATCCGGTCCGCGATCGGATCAGCCAGGCGGGTCTTCAGGCCGGCGAGCGCGGCATCCAAGTGCCCAGACGCCGAGACGTCGCGGGCGAACCTGACGAAGTCGGGTCGAAGTCGCTCGGGACCCGAAACGGCAAGGCTCGCGACCGCGTCAGCGAGCGACATCCCGGCCCGAACCGACGACACGAGAAGGTCACAGACATCGGGCCAGAGTCCACGGCGCTCTTTGGCGCGTCGCCGAGCCCGAGACTGCAACCAGGCGATGGGAGCGTATGCGCCGACGAGACCCGCGAGAAGCCACAGGGGCAGCGTGGGAAACACGAGCCACGCGAGTGCGGCGGCGATCACACCGACAAGGGCAGAAGAGGCAAGAACGTTGCGAGAGCTCGCCCGCTCCGCGAAGCCTGCCTCACCGATCAGCCGGGTCAGCGCCGAGGGGGCCGCCGGTGATGCGGAGCCGCGTCCCGCCGGCCACAGCCATGGCGACACGATGAGCAGGACTCCTGTGCCGAGCATCACTCCCACGAGCAGAATCATCGGTCCCTGCTCCGCATCAGTGGCTGCCGTTCCCGTCGGGCCGCAGGGCGGGTCTGGATGACGCCATCCTCGATTCCCCTGGGCTCGACGATCTCGGTCACCCGTCGCCGGCCGGTCGCGTCCCGCTGGCAGTGGACGACAAGATCGACGGATTCCGCGACCGCCGGAACCACGAAGCCGCTGTCGATGTTGCGGCCCGCCAGCAGCGGAAGTGAGCAGAGCTTGCGGAGTGCATCGGCTGCGGAGTTGGCGTGGATTGTCGCGGCGCCCGGTACACCGGTGTTGAGTGCGAGGACGAGATCGAGCGCTTCGGCGTCTCGCACCTCGCCGATGACCAGCCGATCTGGCCGCATCCGCAGCGCCTCTTTCACGAGGCGGCGCAGCGTCACCTCCCCTCCCCCTTCGAGGCTCGGCTGACGCCCCTGCAGCGCGACCAGATCGGCGGCTTCTACGGCGAGTTCGAACGTCTCCTCCACCGTGACAATGCGCTGCGACGGCGCACACGCGGCAATGAGCGCCGCAAGCAGCGTCGTCTTGCCGGCGTGCGTAGCACCCGAAACGAGGATGCTGCGCCCCTCCCGCATCGCGATCGCCAACAGGTCAGCATCCGCCGCCGTCACGCTGCCCACCGCGACGAGGTCATCCAGCGACCGGTAGCGCGGGAGGAACTTGCGGATGTTCACGACCCAGTGCCGCCGCGTGATGTCGGGGATCACGACGTGCAAGCGACTGCCATCTGGAAGCGATGCATCGACGAATGGCTGGCTGAGATCGACCCGGCGGCCGGTCGCGTGCAGCATCCGTTCGACAAGATCTCGTACCGCCGTGTCGGTTAGCGCGAGCGGGACCCGGGACGCGACTCCGGCGCGCGCCACGAAGATCCGGTCGGGAGCGTTGATCCAGAGTTCCTCGACCTCGGGGTCGTCAAGGTAGGCCTGCAACGGACCGAATCCCGAGAGCTGGGCCAGGATGTCGCGCACGTGGTGCGCCTCGTCATCGAGAGTCCGCTCACCACGAGCCAGCGCGAAATCGTTGTGCCGCCGCACCTCGGATCTTGCGATCTGGCTCGCCCGATCGGGGTCACGCTGCGGGTCGATTTGTGCCGCTCGCAACGACTCGCGCACGCGTGCGACGACCGAAACTGTCGGGTCGGCGGGCGAGGTGAGGGTCACCCGTGCATCCTGACAAGGCCGCGCGCCGCGCCGCGGGAGTTATCCACAACGACGCCGCGCCGGGCTCTGTCAGCCCGCCGGCGAAACCACAGGTCGCTGGGCTCTGCGGGGCGCCCCTAGCGCCCGCAGCGCGTAGAGGATCGTCGCGACATCGACGAGTTCCTGAATGAGGGCGCCCGCCACGGCGGGGATCACCCCCGTCATCGCGACGATCATGAGTGCAATGCTCAGCCCGATCCCCACGCCGATCGCGGTCAGGGCCACGCGCAGGGTGTGGCGGGCGATAGCAACGACGTCGGCAACCGGGGCGAGAGCATCCAGCAGGATGACGACATCCGCCGCATCCCCCGCGGCTGTCGCGCCGCGCGCGCCCATCGCGACGCCGATGTCGGATGCCGCGAGCACAGGCGCGTCATTCACCCCGTCCCCGACCATCATCATCGGCCGAGGCTGCAGACCGGCGGCAAGCTCGACCTTGTCGCCGGGCAGAAGCTCCGCGTGCACCTCGTCAATCCCCACCGCCGTCGCGACCGACTGCGCGGTAGCGCCGACGTCACCGGTGAACATCGCGACCCGGCTCACACCGGTCTCTCGGAGCCAGGCAACGACACCGGGCGCATCGGGCCGGGGATCATCGGCCAGGATGATCGTTCCCGCGAACCGTCCATCGATCGCGACGTAGGCCGCGGCCTGTCCGGCATCCAGGGTCTCGCGCGCCGCCGTGCCGGTGAGTGCCGCGACATAGGCGGGCTTGCCGACGGTGACCGGACGGCCCTGTACCGATGCGGTGACGCCGTTGGTGGCCTCTTCCGAGGCGTCAGTCGCCGGGAGCAGATCGAGCCCGCGGTCGAGGGCGGCGCGGCGCACGCTCTCTGCCAGCACGTGCGTGGAGTACTGCTCAGCAGAGGCAGCGAACTGCAACACGTCGTCGGCAGTGAACCCGTCCGCGGGCCGCACGGCGACGAGAGCGGGGCGACCCCACGTCAGCGTTCCCGTCTTGTCGAAGGCCGCGGAGCTCACGCGCGCGAGCTGCTCGATGACCGCGCCGCTCTTGACGATGACCCCCGCCTTCGCCGCTCGCGACAGGCCTGCGAGGAACGCGACCGGCGCGGCAATCAGCAGCGGGCAGGGGGTCGCCAGCACCAGCACTTCAGCAAAACGCACCGGGTCTCCCGAGATCGCCCAGGCCGTTCCCGCGAGCACGAGAGAGACTGCGGTGAAAGGCACGGCAAACCTGTCTGCCAGGCGAACGACGGGCGCCCGAGAACTCTCGGCTGCGTGGACGAGCGCGACGATCTGCTGGTACTGGCTGTCGGCGCTGCGTCGCGTCGCTCGAACCCGGACGGCCCGAGATCCGTTGATGGCCCCCGAGAACACCTCGTCGCCTTCGCTGCGCTGCACGGGAAGGCTCTCCCCCGTCAGCGACGATTCGTCGAACTCCGCGTCTGCGCTCAGCAGCAGGGCATCCACGGGCACGATCTCTGCCGGACGCACCAGCAGGATGTCGCCAACGGCAACCTCATCGACGGGGACATCCTTCACACTCTCGACAGCCCCCGACCCGCCGCCGGTCACGACGTGCGCCGTGCGCGGTGATCTGTCCAGCAGCGCACGAAGGTCCCGGCGCGCACGCCGGCCTGCGATATCCTCGAGCGCCGCACCGCCGGCGAGCATCAAGACGATCACCAGCGCCGCCAGATACTCCCCGACCGCGAGGGTCGCGATCATCGCGGTGACGGCGAGAACATCGAGCCCGACGTGCCCGCGCAACACGTCGCGCACCATGCCCACAAGAGTCCAGACGATGATCCCCGCAACCCAGATCGTCGCGACCCACCGTGCAACGCCAGGCATTCCGGATGCCGCGAGCACCCCGACGGCGAGGAGCACCAGCGCGGTAGCCGTCACGAGCGGGTACGCCCAGATCCAGCGCAGATACCTCATTCGGACCTCCAGCGCCGCAACCATGGCGACACCCCCGAGCCTAGGCAGGCGCACCCGCACACACCAGGGCGACTGGTCCCACGGCCCGCGAGCCCCCTGTCGGTTCGCGGCATCCGCGTTGCACAATGGCACCGGAGCATTCGGATGAGGCCCGAGAGGCGGAAACCATGACCATCAAGACGCCGAGCCACGTGGCACGGAAGACCGGTACGGGAATCGTCGGCGGACTGGTCGGAGGCGTCATCCGGGCCGCGTGGGCGGGCCTGGCGTTCTGGGACCTCTATATCCGTCCCGAGAACAAGCTCAACGGCAAGAAACCGTTGTGGGCCTTCGTGATCGTGCTCGGCGGTATCGGCCCGCTGATCTACTTCTTCTTCGCGCCCAAGCGCTGAGCGTCCAGATCAACGGCGCTTGATCCGCGACCAGGCGTCGAAGCCGACGGCGAGCAGGATGATGGCGCCCAGCGCGATGCCCTGGAACAGCGGATCGATCTTCAGCAGCGTGAATCCGTTATAGAGCATCGCGATGAACAGGATGCCGAGCACCGTCCGCCACACCGCACCTTCACCACCGAGGATCGAGGTACCGCCGACGACGATGCCCGCCAGCACCGTGAACGTCAGCGTCGTCGCGATCGCATCGTTCTCGGGCACCGAGGGCGTGCGCGCGAGGTCGATCACACCGGCAAGGCCCGCGCCGAGACCGGTCAGCGCGAAGGTCGCGATGCGGACGACGTTGACTCGGATGCCGGCAAGTCGCGCGGCTTCGGCGTTGCCGCCCGCCGCATAGACGTAGCGCCCGAAGGTCGTGCGCCACAGCACGATCCCGAGGGCCACCACCACCACCAGAGCGATCCAGATCGGCAGCGACATACCGAGCGGCTCGGTCTTGGCGATCCAGGTGAACTCGGGCACGTCGACGCGGATCTGCCCGATTCCCTCTTTGCCCGCCTGGGAGACAAGCTTCGTCGCGCCCAAGATGATGAAGCTCATCGCCAGGGTCGCGATCAGCGGGTTGATCCGCAGATATGTGCTGATGACGCCGTTGATGATGCCGACGGCAAGGCCCGACAGCACCCCCGCGAGGATGCCGAGCACAGCACCCTCGGTGCCGCCGACCTTGATGATCACGGTGCCGCAGACGACAGCCGTGAACATATAGGTGGCACCGACCGACAGGTCGATCCCGCCCGCGATCAGCACCAGGGTGCTCGCTGCCGCGATGATCAGGATGCCGGACTGGCGATCGAGCACGTTGCCGATGTTCTGGAACGACAGGAACGCGGGGCTTCCGATCGAGAGGGCGATGAAAACGGCAAGGAACGGAACGACGATCGCGACCGATCGCCACGGTATGCGCGAGAGAACGCTCTGCTGCGCTTGGGTGGGCACGGTGCCGGTGGTCAGGGTCATGATTTTCCACTCATGATCGGATCCGCAAAGGCTGCGGTGAGGACGTTTTCTTCAGTTCTGTCGTCGCCCGCGAGCTCCGCGACGATGCGGCCGCTGCGAATGACGAGAATGCGGTGCGCGAGCCCGAGCACCTCTTCCACATCGGATGAGACGACGATCACCCCGATGCCCCGTGAGGCTTCGGCGACGATCAGGTCGTAGATCGCCCGACGCGACCCGACATCGACGCCACGAGTCGGTTCGTCGGCGATGAGCACGGCGCGGGGGCGCTGCAGAGCTCGCGCGAACAGCACCTTCTGTTGGTTGCCGCCCGAGAGACTCGAGACGCTGCGGCGATCGTCTCCGGCGACGGTGACACGATCGAGCATTGCTTTCGCGTCGACGCGTTCGGCACGTGTGCGCACCCATCCTGCACGGGCGAATGCGGCGAGGTTCGACAGCGTCACGTTGTCGCGGATCGACCGCCCGAGCACCAGCCCCTGGTCTTTACGGGACTCGGGAATGAGGAACAGACCAGCGTTGAGCGCGGCTGGAACCGACGCGCCCACCGGAGTTCGCTTCTCACCATCACCACGCCCCGGCTCCATCAGCTCGACGGAACCGCCGTGGCGGCCCGCGGCTCCGAAGATGGCGTGCACGATCTCGCTGCGACCGGCACCGACGAGTCCGGCGAGCCCCACGATCTCGCCAGGTCGCACCGAGAACGACACTCCGCGCACCCCGGGTGCCACGAGATCTGTCACGGTCAGCACCGGGTCGCCTGTCGTGGGAACGGGAGGCTGTTCCGGGAACACGGCGCCGAGCGTCCGGCCGAGCATCGCCTCGATGAGGCTTGCCTCGGTCTCGTCGGCCGCGGCGCCGGTGCGGATGAGGCGACCGTCGCGAAGCACGGTGATGTCGTCGGCAAGTTCGAGCACCTCGCTGAGGAAGTGCGAGATGAGAACGACGGTGTGCCCGGATGCCGCGAGTTGACGCACGACGGCGTGCAGCAGGTCGGCATCCGCCCCCGACAGCGCCGCCGTCGGCTCATCCATGATGATGACCGACGCACCCCGGGCGAGGGCGCGCATGATCTCGACCTTCTGCTGATCGGCCGTACGCAATGCGCCCACCGGGACATCCGCGGGCAAGTCGAACCCGGTGCGTTCGCTCAGTGCCCGGTACTGCGCGCCGAGCCGTTTGCGACCGATGAACCCGATCCGCCGCGGCTCGCGTCCGAGGAAGACGTTCTCAGCGACCGACAGGGCAGGAACGAGAGCCAACTCCTGAGCAATCGTCGCGATGCCGCGATCGAGCGCCTCCCGGGGCGACCCGAAGCTCACGCGCTCGCCGTTGACGAGCACCTCCCCCTCGTCGGCGCTGTACAGGCCGGCGATGATCTTCGCGAGCGTCGACTTGCCCGCGCCGTTCTCGCCGACCAGGGCGTGGACGGTTCCGGGACGAATCGTCAGGTCGATATTGCGGAGGACGGGCAGACCGCCGAAGGACTTGCCGACGTCCCGCAGCTCGACGGTGAGCTGCGGGACGCCGGCGTCAGCCGGTTGGTGCGGCATGGATCAACCGGGCCACTCGCCGGTGAACTGGGTGACGGTGTCGGGGGTCATGACCCCGTTGTTCGGGGAGTCTGCGAACGGGTCGACATCTCCCATGTCGGTGCCGTCGCGCAGCGCCGCGATCATCGCTTCCATCCCCAGGCGACCGGTCGTGGCAGGCGCCATGATGACGTCCGAGTAAACGATGCCTTCCGAAATCGCGTCGAGGGCCCACTGCGAGCCGCCGTACCCGACGAGCAGGTAGTCACCAACGTCCGCGCCCGAGTCACCAATCGCCAGAACGGCACCCTGCAGCCCCTGGTCCGAGGTGACGATCGCATCGATGTCGGGGTTCGCGGTCAGGATGTCGGCCACCGCGGTCTGCGCGGCTGCCGGGTTCCAGAACGTCTCCCCCTCGGCGACGACAGTCACGGGTGTTCCCGCGATCGCCTCGCTGAAGGCATCCCACAGCGCAATGCTCACACTGGAGGTCTTCAGGTCGTGCAGATACGCGACGTTGCAGGGGTCGAGGTTCATCGACGCGCAGGCCTCGACGGTCTGCTCCCCGAGCTTCTGGCCGAGAACCGTCGGAACGAACACGATGTTCGATGCGAGGCCCGGCAACTGAGTGGCCCCGGAGGTGAAGTCCTCACCCAGGATCTGGTCGATGTTGACCACGGTGAGCCCGGCATCCATTGCCTCGGCCACGACATCCATGATCGCGGGGCCGTAGATGGGCTGCACGATCATGCCGTCGTAGTCGCCCGATGCGATGACGTCTTCGATGAGCGTGGCCTGGGTAGCCGGATCGAGGTTTCCGTCGAACACGGTGATCTCGGCGTTGTTGGCCGCGGCGACCTCCTGCGCGGCAGCCAGCATCGGCTCGTCGTAGGTGTTCGCGACCGCGAACGAGATGTAGGCGATCTGCAACGGCTCGTCACTGGGCGCCGACGTCTCTCCCGAGCCCGATGCGTCGGTGGTGCCCGACGAACACGCTGCGAGGGCGAGTGCGGCGACGGCGATCCCCGCACCGGCGAGCACCCCTCTTCGCCGTGGAATAGCTGTGCTGAGTGGCATGACTTCTCCTTTGAAATCGGGTACACGGTGGGCGGCCCCTGCGGCTCTCTCCCGAAAGCCGGCCTGGACAGTGTTCAGCGCTGGCGTACACTCTGCCGTGTCGCCACACTTAACGCAAGGGTTCCGAACGACGGGTACGCGACCGTGACCAATCCGTTGCCGGCCCCGCGACCTACTGCCCCCAACCCGCCGGAGGCTCGATGAGTCCGGGAGCGAAGTGCCAGTACTCGCGCAGGTGACGAACCAGGCCACCCTCGTCGAACACCAGGAAGAACTCCCCCGCGAGCGTCACCTCGGCTCCGTCGTTGCGCAACGTGACCCACCACTCGACAGCCGCATGAGAACCGGCGGTCACTACTTTCCCCGTGCGGAAGCGGATGTCCGACTGGGTCGCTGTCACGCGCGTCCAATAGGCATGGACGCCCTCGCGCCCGCGATACGGCTCCTCGTACGGCTGCTCGCGATACGTCGCATCATCCGTGAACAGCGCGGCCGCGGCATCCGCGTCTCGCGTCTCCCACGCCTTCCGATAGTCATCGAGCCACTGCTGTACCTGTTCGGTCGTCACCATCGTTTCCTCTCGCCAATCGACACTGCTTGGTGCAGTCTTACTGCACACCCTGTCGCGGTGGAGCGGCCAGCGCAAGGGGTCGAGGTCGTGGCGGCGGCTCTCTGAATCCGGACCACGAGCTCGGCGCTGAGAGCAAACGTCGAGATCGTCAAATGAGCGTCAGTAGACTGATCGCACCCGCGGGAGTGGTGAAATTGGCAGACACGCAGGATTTAGGTTCCTGTGCCTTCGGGCGTGTGGGTTCAAGTCCCACCTTCCGCACGCAAGGCATCCCGCCGCGCCCTTGACCGCCGACACCGACGGAACCCACGTGCACTCACTGGCTCTCATTCCCTGGCTCGACCCCGAGACGATCATTTCCGCGGCAGGCCCGTGGGCTCTGCTGGTGGTGTGCCTGATCATCTTCGCCGAAACGGGCTTGCTGATCGGGTTCCTCTTCCCCGGCGACACTCTGCTGATCATCTCTGGGCTGCTGACCCACACCAATGACGTCTTCGGCGTGAACATCTGGGTCGTGTGCTCGCTGATCGCGCTCGCCGCTTTCCTCGGTGGGGAGGTCGGCTACTACATCGGACACAAGGGCGGACCTGCCGTGTTCGAACGCAAGGAATCCGGGATCTTCAGCAAGCGCAACGTCGAGCGCACCAACGCCTTCTTCGAACGTTTCGGCGGAATCACCGTCATCCTCGCCCGATTCGTTCCGATCGTGCGCACCTTCGCCCCCGTCGCTGCGGGCGTTGGACACATGCCCTGGCGCAGGTACACGCTCTACAACCTGATCGGCGCGCTGCTGTGGGGATTCGGTCTCACCATGGTCGGCTACCTCATCGCCTACATCCCGTGGGTTCGTGACCTCGTCACCGAGTACATCGACATCATCCTGTTGATTGCGGTCGGCGGCACGGCGCTGGTCGTCGCTTACCACTACTTCAGCGAGAAGTGGAAGTCCCGCAAAGAGGCGGCATCCGGCGAGAAGCTCGAGACGGATGCTGCAGAAGCGCGCGATCTGGCTCTGGAGCCCGAGGTGTTCGATAAGCGCCCCGAGGACTCCCAGTAAGGGCCAGGCTCAACCGGCGCGCGCCGCGTATTCGTTCGCGCGCCGCGCCACTTCGTCGACGTAGCTGTCCAGGTTGTTGTAGCTGAACACCGCCGCCCGCCAGGCGTCAGCGGCTGCAACTGACCCGGAGGCGCACAGGTAGCGAGCGGCGGCGAGCGCGGCATCGTCGATCTGGTTCGGGTTGGAATCACCGTCACCGTTGCCGTCTGAGCCCCAGCGCGACCACGTCGAGGGAATGAACTGCATGGGTCCCACCGCCCGATCCCACACGGTGTCGGCATCCCACCGCCCACCATCGGTATCGGGGATCGCCTGAACCCCGTTTCCGTCGAGCGCGGCACCGCGAATGGCGGGCTCGGAGTATCCGTCTGCGCCAAGCACCGCTCCCCCGTGGCGCCCGTGATCCGACTCCACCGATCCGATCGCGGCGATCGTGTTCCACCCCAATCCGCAGCCGGGTTGCATCGTCGAGATCGCCAGCGCTGCTGACGCGTACGCGGTCATGGCCCGCTCCGGGATGCCGGTCGCGGCGGCTACACGCGCCACCCAGGCCGGATCAGGCCCTGAGCTCATGGGTGCCGGGCTCGAGGTCGCTGCATCGTGCACCGTGTCTGCCGCAGCATCCGTGTCTGCGACGGGCGGTTCCGGCGCCACGGCAGGCGGCGCCTCCGACCCGCGCTCCCCCGCGGGAGCTGACACCGCCGCAGAGACATTCAGCAACACCCAGACGAGCGTCCCTGCGATCACGAGAATTGCTGCGAGCAGGCCGAGCGTGCCACCGATGCCAGAGCGCACGGGCGGGTCGGGTGAGTGGTTCATCGGTTCGGTCATGTCGAGTCGCGCAGATGATAACGATGCGAGACGAACGGATGCCGACACCTCCGGCATCAGCGATCTCCATCCTCTGCCCGCTACTGTTCGTAGCGCACACGTACGGAGACCCGATGACCCTCTTTGACGAACCGGAGCCGGCGGGCGACGAACACCCGTTGACGCCGACCCGGCGGCGCAGCGCCACCGGGTGGTGGGTTGCGCTTGGCGCGCTCGTCATTGCGATCGCGCTCGGCGCGAGTGTGATGTTCGCTCAATCGTTGCCCGAACCTCTGCGTAGCTGGTTGCTGCCAGCGCAGGGGTGGGTTGCGCAGACGCTCGACCTGCCCGGTGACTGGGGGCCTGTGCCCGAACCGTCAGCCGCGGTCGCGGCACTCGCCGATCAGATGTCACTGACGGAGTCCGGACGTGAGGTGTTTTTTCGCACCGAACCAGAGCTGGTCGGCGACGAGATCCTGACGCTGTGCGAACGAGGTCACGGCGGTGAGCCCGATCCGTCCCCCTCGCCATCGCTGGGCGGCGAGGGCGAAGGCGGCGCGGTGACCCTCGGCTGCTACCGGCCGAGCACAGACCGCATGTACCTCTTCGAGCCGGATGACGAGCGCCTCACGGGCTTCACGGTGACATTCGCCGCGCACGAACTGCTGCACGCGGTCTATGGCCGCATGAGCCCGGAACAGCAGCGCGAGGTCGATGCGCTCGTCAACGCCGAAGCGGCGAGAATCCCCGAGGGCGATCCGGTGCTCGCCCAGATCGAGGCATCCGTGGGCGGAGACGAATCACGTCGGGGAAACGAGCTCTTCGCCTACCTCGGCTCACAGGTCGAGCTCGAGGGCGGATTCACACCTGAGCTTGAGGCGCTCTATGCCGAGACCTTTGCCGATCGCTCGGCTCTCGTCGCGGTGCATGCGGCGTCGATCGCCGTGCTCGACGGCGTTCGCGCCGACGTCGATGCCGCGTGGTCTCGGGTGGCCGAGGCCGAGACCGCGGCCGGGCAGGCACGCGCGCAGTGGAACGCCGACCAGAGCTGGTACGACCAAGCTCTGGCCCGGTACACCAGCGATCTCGCCCAGTTCGAGGCGACACCGGAGGCCGAGCGCGGGTCGTACGTCGTGACCTTCACGACCTTCGGCGGTGAGCGCCGTCAGACGTCGTGGGAAGAGTACCTGCGCTATCGCGCCGACGAACTCGACGGATTGGCGGCCGACCTGGCCGCACGGGAGCCTGGCATCTCGGAGCAAGAAGCCCAAGCGGCCGAGCTACGCTCCCAGACGGAAGCCCTCACGGCCGATGCGAACGCGCTGTTCGCCGCGGCCTTTCCCGGTTCGTCCTGATCAGCCGGACTTCTTCTCGCGGGCGGCCCGTGAGCGTTCGACGCTGGCACGTAGCGCCTCCATGAGGTCGATGACTTCGCCGCCCTGCTCTTCGGGCTGCTCGCCGAACGTCTCGGACGTATCGAGCGCATCCCCCTTCTCGAGCTTGGCCTCGATGAGGGTCCGCAACTCCTGCTGGTACTCGTCGACGAAGTCGGCGGGGTCGAAATCGCCCGAAAAGCTCTCGACGAGGGATGCCGACAGCTCGAGCTCTTTGTCAGAGATCTTCACTGACTCGCTCAGCGACGGGAACGCTGCCTCCCGCACCTCATCTGCCCACAACAGGGTCTGCAGAACGAGGACGTCGCCGCGCACCCGGAGCGCCGCCAGCCGTGTCTTCTGCCGCAGCGAGAACCGCACGATCGCGGTGCGGTCGGTCTGCTCCAGCGTCTTGCGCAGCAGTACGTAGGCCTTGGGAGACTTCGAGTCCGGTTCGAGGTAGTACGCCTTGTCGAGCGTAATGACATCAACCTGCTCGCTCGGGACGAACTCAACGACCTCGATCTCGCGACTGCGTTCGGAGGGAAGCGCCGCGAGGTCGTCCTTCGTGAGGATCACGGTCTTCTCGCCGTCGTCGTAGGCCCGGTCGATCTCGCTGTACGGCACGACCTCGCCGTCGAGTTCGCACACGCGCTGATAACGGATGCGGCCCCCGTCGGCGGCATGGACCTGATGCAACGACACGTCGTGGTCCTCGGTGGCGGCATAGACCTTCACCGGAACGTTGACCAGTCCGAACGTCAACGCGCCCTTCCAGATGGACCTCATCACCCCAGTACACACGTTCGCGGCGCCCAGTGCCAGCATCCGGCCCGTCTCGGGGACCGCGGGCTAGCCTGGGCCCATGGCTGGTCGGGAGCAGACTGTGCAGGTGCAGGGGCACCGGTTGCGTCTCACCAACCTCGACAAGGTGCTGTATCCGGCAACGGGCACCACCAAAGGCGAGGTCATCGATTACTACAGCCGCATCGCCCCCACGATCCTGCCGCTTCTCGCGGGACGCCCCGTCACGCGAAAGCGATGGCCCGACGGTGTCGGCGACGCAGAGCATCCGGGAATGTCGTTCTTCACGAAAGACCTCGAGCGCGGCGCTCCCGAGTGGCTCCCCCGAATGCCCATCGAGCACTCCTCCGGAACGAAGACGTACCCGCTCATCGATTCGCAGGCGGCGCTCGTCTGGCTCGGGCAGGTAGCGAGCCTCGAACTCCACGTGCCCCAATGGCGCTTCGCCGCAGACGGATCACCGGCGAATCCGGATCGGCTGGTCCTCGACCTCGATCCGGGACCCGGTATGGGTCTGGCCGAGTGCGCCGAGGTTGCTCGGCTCGTGCGCGAGATTCTGCGCGGGATGTCGCTGGAGAGCATCCCTGTCACCAGCGGCAGCAAAGGCATCCATCTGTACGCACCGCTTCCTGGAACCCTCACGAGCGACGGCGCCTCGAACCTGGCGCGGGAGTTGGCTCGTGCGCTCGAGGCGGATCATCCGGATCTGGTCGTCAGCTCCATGTCCAAGGCGGTGCGTGCCGGAAAGGTCTTCTTGGACTGGAGCCAGAACAATGGCAAGAAGACCACGATCAGCCCGTATTCCCTGCGAGGGCGCGAGCATCCGACCGTGGCAGCTCCCCGCACGTGGGACGAACTGGCGGATCCGGACCTTCGCCAGCTGCTGTTCTCGGAGGTGCTCGAGCGCGCGGCAGCGGGGATCGCACCGTTCTTCGGTGCGTCGAGCGCCGCTTCGTTGGACCGCTACCGCGAGAAGCGCGATGCGGCGCGAACCCCGGAGCCGGTTCCGGATGCCGGAGCCCGGCCGACAGTGCGCGGCGACGGTGATCTGCCGCGCTTTGTCGTGCAGGAACATCATGCGTCGCGTCTGCACTTCGACCTGCGACTGGAGCGAGACGGTGTGTTGGTCAGCTGGGCGGTTCCGCGCGGCATCCCCGAAACTGCTGACCGCAACAACCTCGCGGTGATGACCGAGGATCACCCGATCGAGTACCTGACCTTTCACGGCACGATCCCGAAGGGCGAGTACGGCGCCGGAACCATGACGGTGTGGGACACGGGCACCTACGAGACCGAGAAGTGGCGCGCCGACGAGGTCATCTTCCGTACCCACGGCACGCCCGGCGAAGCCATGGATGACGCGCGGTTCGCGCTCATCCGTACCGCCGGCGAGGGCGAGAAGTCGCAGTGGCTCCTCCACCGGATGAAGGACGCGCCCACTGCGAAGAAGCCCGCGGCACGTGCGGTTCCCGAACCACGTGAGTCCCCCAAGCGTGACGACAGGGTTGCCCCGATGCTTGCAACCCTGTCGACGTCGGGGCTTGCCGCAGGGGCGATCGCCCGCTGGGGCGGCGAGCCCTGGGTGGAAATGAAGTGGGACGGCATCCGTGCTGTCGGAACCTGGGATGGAACCTCCCTCACCCTCCGCGCCCGCAGCGGCAACGATCTGACAGCGACCTATCCGGACCTGCAGGATGCCGCGCTGGGCGAGGCGCCGTGCGTGGTCGACGGCGAGATCGTCGCGCTGGATGAAAAAGGCAGACCGAGCTTTCCGCTGCTGCAGAAGCGTATGAACCTCGCGAATCCGGCCGAGATCGTCCGCGAGGCCGCGCGCACGCCGGTGAGGTACTACCTGTTCGATCTGCTCCAGATCGACGGGCGGGATGCGACGACGTTGTCGCTGCGTGATCGCCGTGCCCTGCTGGAGCGTCTTGCCGACGGCGCGGGCGAACGCGTTGCGGTCCCGCCCGTCTTCGACGATCTGGAAGCAACGCTCGACGCGGCACACGAGGCCGCCCTCGAGGGGGTGGTCGTCAAGAACCCCGGGTCGCGCTACCGGCCGGGTGAACGCTCGCCCGATTGGCTCAAGATCAAGTTCACCCGCACCCAGGATGTCGTCATCGGCGGCATCCGGCCCGGGCACGGTGGCAGGTCGGGGGCGATCGGATCGCTCCTGGTCGGCATCCCGGGGCCGGACGGCCTACGGTACGCGGGGCGCGTCGGGACGGGCTTCTCGGATGTCGCGCTCTCCACCCTCGGAAGACTTCTTGCGCCGCTGGGCACGCACGAGAACCCGTTCGTCGGAGTGCCGGCGGCCGACGCGCGAGATGCGATCTGGGTCAGCCCGGACCTTGTCGGCGAGGTCGAGTTTGCCGAGTTCACCCCCGGCGGCATCCTGCGCCACGCTCGCTGGCGCGGGCTGCGCTCCGACCGCTCCCCCGACTCCGTCGTCCGGGAGGACACGCCCTAGGCGCTGTTGCACGACAAGACCGGACCGATTGCAGGATCAACTCCGTCTCAGACCCCGTAGGTCCGCCGGAACGGGGGTTACTCCTGCGTTCGGCACGCGATCCGGACGCAGAGGCCTCCCTAGGCGTGCGTCGCGTCGCCCGAATCGACGTGGCCGGCGGGCTCGAGCTGAAAGGTCGAGTGCTCGACGTCGAAGTGCGAGGCAAGACACGTCTGCAGGCGCGAGAGGATCTCGCCCGACCGCCCAGCGGCAATGGCCTCCGGGTCGATGACGACGTGAGCGGTGAAGACGGGAGCTCCGCGTGTCAGCTGCCATACGTGGATGTCGTGCACCGCGACGACGTCCTCAGCCGAGAGGATGTGCTCGCGAATCTCGGCGACATGGGTTCCTTTCGGTGCTGATTCCGACAGGACGTGAAAGACCTCGCGCAGCAGACCCACCGCGCGCGGCACGATCAGTGCCGCGATCAGCAGCGACGCGACGGCATCCGCTGCCTGCCAGCCGGTCAGCAGCACGACGATCGCTGCGACGATGACCAAAGCCGACCCGAGAAGGTCGCCGAGCACCTCGAGGTAGGCGCCGCGGACATTGATGCTCGTACGCTGCGCGGCAGAGAGCAGCCACATCGCCGCGGCGTTGGCAAGAAGCCCGACGACCGCGACGATCAGCATGATGCCGCCGCGCACCTCGGCCTCTCCCGGATCGAGCAGGCGCTGGATCGCCTCCACGACGATCCACGCTGACAGACCGATCAGCAGGACGGCGTTGATCAGGGCGCCGAACACCTCGGCGCGCTGGTAGCCGTAGGTCTGCCGGTCGGTGGCCGGCCGGGCCGCGACGATACTCGCAATCAGCGCGATCACGAGGGCCGCCGTGTCCGTGAGCATGTGGACCGAGTCGGCGAGCAGCGCAAGCGATCCGCTCAGGATTGCCCCGACGACCTGGACGACGAGAACGACCGAGGTGATCGTGAGCGATGCCGTCAGGAGTCGACGGTTGCTCGCGCCACGGATGCCGGGAGCGTGATCATGCACGCCAACCAGCGTAGGGGCGAGAGCGGACCGAGGCGGGGCTTAACGCCCAATCGGGAACGAGTCTGATTCTCGCTTCCGTACCGGCTGTCAGAGTGCCGACAGCAGGGGCGCGAGGGCGATGAACGCTTGGGCCCGGTGCGATGCGGCGGTCTTTTCCTCCGGGCTCCACTGTCCGACAGTGCGCTCTGCGCCCGGTTCCTGGCCGTCAGGAATAAAGATCGGGTCGTAGCCGAACCCCCCGTCGCCACGAGGCTCGGTGGCGAGGCGACCGTGCCAGCGACCTTCGACCACGTGCTCCATCGCGAAGGCCGTCGACCCCGGTTCGGGGACGACAAGCGCGATGGTCGACACGAAGGATGCCTTGCGATGAGGGTCCGCGATGTCGGACAGCTGGTCCAGCAACAGATGCATGTTCGCGGCGGCATCCTTCTTGTGTCCTGCCCAGTACGCCGAGAAGATCCCCGGCGCCCCGCCCATCACGCTGACAGCGATGCCGGAGTCATCGGCGAGCGCCGCAAGCCCTGTATGACGGGCAGCGGCGCGGGCCTTGATCAGGGCGTTCTCGGCGAAGTTGACGCCGTCCTCGACGGGCTCGGGCCCGTCGTAGCCGATGACGTGCAGATCGGGACGGGTCGCCGCGACGATCCGGCCGAACTCGGCTACCTTGTGGGGATTGTGGGTTGCCAGGACGATCTGCTGCGGCATCCGGTCACTCACCCGAACCGAGTGTCTCGGTCTGGATGTCGCGCAGCGTCGCGCATCCCGACAGCCCCAGTTCCAGGAGGGCATCGAGCTCCCGCTTGTCGAAGGGCGCACCCTCGGCGGTGCCCTGCACCTCCACGAACAGCCCGCGCCCGGTCACGACGACGTTCATGTCGGTTTCGGCACGAACGTCCTCGACGTAGGCGAGGTCGAGCATCGGCTCACCATCGATGATGCCAACCGAGACGGCAGCCACCGAGTCGAGCAGGACCTGCGACTTCTGGCCAATGAACTTCTTACGCCGGCCCCACTCGATCGCATCGGCGAGCGCCACGTAGGCTCCGGTGATTGCCGCGGTTCGGGTTCCCCCGTCGGCCTGCAACACGTCGCAGTCGATCACGATCGTGTTCTCGCCGAGTGCCTTCGTGTCGACGACGGCCCGCAGAGCCCGGCCGATAAGGCGCGAAATCTCGTGCGTGCGCCCGCCGATCTTGCCCTTGACGCTTTCGCGGTCGTTGCGATCGTTGGTCGCGCGCGGCAGCATCGCGTATTCAGCGGTGACCCAGCCCTTGCCCTTGCCGGTGAGCCAGCGCGGCACACCGTTGGTGAAGGATGCCGTGCACAGCACGCGGGTTCCACCGAAGCTGATCAGCGCTGATCCTTCTGCCTGGGCCGACCAGCCTCGTTCGATCGTGATGGGGCGCAACTGGTCGACGGCGCGGCCATCGGCGCGGGTGATCTCGCTCATGCGGGTTCTCTTTCGGGTCGGATGCTCCGCCTCGGCGGAGCGTCGGTCTGTGCGGCAGGTCAGTGCCGCAGGTCGATGGCTCCGGTCTGCACGAGGCGCACGTCTCGCACCTCGCGACCCATGAGCCGGTGGGCAAGTCGCACGAACTCGTCAGCGGAGTCGCCGGTCGCTTCGTAAGTGTGGGTCGCCGTGGCATCCGGTCCCGCCAGCAGATCCCGGCTCACGAGCTGCCGATAGACATCGTTCGCCGTCTCGGTGTCGCTGGAGACGAGCGAGACATCCGGTCCCATGACGTAGCTGATCGCACCCTTGAGGAACGGGTAGTGCGTGCAGCCGAGCACGAGAGTGTCCACGGCGGCGTGCCGAAGCGGCGCGAGGTACTCCTCGGCCACAGCCAGCACGTCGGGAGTATCGGTCTCGCCAGCCTCGACGAAGTCGACGAAACGCGGGCACGCCTGCGCGAACACCGCGAGCCGGTCGTTCACCTCAAGCATGTCCTGGTAGGCGCGCGAGCCGATCGTGCCGGTGGTGCCGATGACGCCGATCCGTCCCGACCGGGTCGTCGACATCGCCGTCCGGACTGCCGGTCCGATCACCTCGACGACGGGGACGTCGTAGCGTTCGCGAGCGTCGCGCAGCACCGCAGCGGATGCCGTATTGCAGGCGATCACGAGCATCTTCACGCCCTGCGCGACGAGCGTGTCGAGCACCTCGAGCGAGTAGCGGCGCACATCGGCGATGGGCTTCGGGCCGTACGGCGAGTGGGCGGTATCGCCGATGTAGAGCAACGACTCGCGGGGCAGCTGGTCCGAAATGGCACGCGCTACAGTGAGCCCGCCGACACCGGAGTCGAAGATCCCGATCGGCGCGTTGTTCACGGTGCACCAGCCTACGCCAGCGCTCGTCACCCGCCCGCGCGCGGCTGCACGAGATGGATGTCGCGGCAGCCAGATCACTAGGCTGGCGCGCATGACAGCATCCGTCAGCACGGCACTGCTCACCGACCGGTACGAACTGACGATGCTGGATGCGGCGCTGCACGACGGCACCGCTTCGCGCCGGTGCGTGTTCGACGTCTTCGCGCGACGGCTGCCCGGTGGCCGACGGTTCGGTGTCGTGGCAGGCACCGGGCGGCTCCTGAGCCTCCTGCGCGACTTCCGGTTCGGCGATGACGAGCTGCGCTTCCTGCGTGACGAGCGAGTCGTGGATGCCCAGACGCTGCGTTTTCTCGAGGAGTACCGCTTCACGGGGTCGATTCACGGTTACCGCGAAGGAGAGCTCTACTTTCCGGGGTCGCCGCTGCTGACGATCGAAGGGACCTTTGCCGAGGCCGTCATCCTCGAAACCCTTGCCCTCAGCGTGCTGAACTACGACTCCGCAGTAGCTGCCGCCGCGGCACGCATGAGCATTGCCGCCGGCGACCGCCCCCTCGCCGAGATGGGCTCGCGACGCACCGGCGAATGGTCAGCTGTCGCTGCGGCGCGGGCCGCCTTCATCGCGGGCTTCAGCGCGACGAGCAACCTGGAGGCGGGGCGCCAGTGGGGCATCCCCACGATGGGCACGGCAGCGCACAGCTGGACGCTGCTCCACGACACCGAAGCCGACGCATTCGCAGCACAGCTGCGGGCCCTCGGCGACCAGACCACGCTTCTCATTGACACCTACGACATCGAGACGGGCGTAGCTACCGCCATCGAGGTTGCCGGCAGCGGGCTCGGCGGGGTGCGGATCGACTCGGGTGATCTCCCCATCGTCGCTGCGCAGGTTCGACGACAACTCGATGCCCTCGGTGCTCGGGGTACGCGCATCACTGTCACGAGCGACCTCGACGAGTTCGCGATCGCGGCACTGGCGGCATCCCCGGTGGATGCTTACGGCGTCGGCACGGCGCTCGCGACGGGCTCCGGCTCGCCGACCGCGGGCCTGGTCTACAAGCTCGTGGCACGCCAGGATGCCGGCGGAGCGTGGATTCCGGTGGCGAAGACCTCAACAGCCAAAGCCTCGCAGGGCGGGCGAAAGACGGCTTTTCGCATCCTTGAGGACGGGATTGCCCGCGAAGAGCTCATCGTCGTCGCCGAAGGTTTCGAGCACCGCGAGACGCCGGCGCCGCATGCGGATGCCCGTGCCCTGCAGGTTCCGCTCGTGGTTCACGGCGAGATCGATGCCTCGGCCGAGGGCCCTCATGGGGTCAGCGTCGCTCGGGATCACCACGCACGCGTCCGCGCCGAGCTTCCGCTCGCGGCACTGGCACTCAGCCGCTCGGAGCCTGCCCTCGAGACCACCTACCACGCAGGCTGACTGCTGGAGCGCGGTGGATCAGTGCTGCATCCGCTCGTAGATCTCTTTGCAGGTCGGGCACACCGGGAACTTCTCGGGGTCGCGGCCGGGCGTCCACTTCTTGCCGCACAGCGCCTTCACGGGCTTGCCAGTGAGAGCCGACTCGAGGATCTTGTCCTTCTTGACATAGTGCGAGAACCGCTCGTGGTCCCCGGGTTCGACGGTCTCTTCGCGAAGGAGCTCTTCGAGCTCGCGATCGAGGGTCGCAAGTCCGCCCTGGTCGGGGCTGTCCAGCGGAGTGCTCATGGTCAGTCAGTGTAGTCCCGGCATCCGGCCCCGGCTCGGGCTCACCTGCCCGCATCCTGCACGAGCGGCGGCGGAGAAGCGCCGTCAGGATGCCTCGGCGAACTCCATGATCCGCCCGGTGCGGCGTGAGAACACGGCAGCCCCGATGGCCACGCCGAGCACGAGCACTCCGAGCCCTGTCGCAACACCGACCCATAGCGCGAGCGAGGCCGCTTCGATCGTGCGCGTGAGGGCGAGCCAGGTCCACCACAGGCTCGGCGCCGACACGGCCAGGGCCCCGAGCATGACGAGGGCCTGCGACACCGCCCCACTGGATCCGGTGCGCTGCGGCTGCTGGAACGGGCTCTCGCCCGGCGGTGTGACGGGATAGGGCGAGGCAGCCGAGGCGATACTCGACAAGCCGAGGCCTGAGAAAAACAGTGACGCGCACACGCCGACGATGGCCGGTGCGATCGCCCACCGTCCGTGAAGGGCGACAGACACCGGAATACCGATGGCCAGAACCGGTATAGCGATGACGAGGATCGGAACAAGCCGCCCGACGCGGTCGGGAAGGCCTCGCAGGCCGCTCGCGACGTGCATCCAGATCGCCGTCGAGTCATACGCGAGATCGTTGTGCGGCAGCCATCCGAAAAAGAGCGCGACGAACAGGATCGGAACGAGCGCCGCGACGTTGGCGGGAACGCCGGCGATCAACAGGGGCACCACGGTCGCCACGGCGGCGACAGGAATCACGAGGGTGTTCACGAGGTACCGCCGGTCGCGCAGCCAGTACACCAGGCTTCGGGCGGCGACAGCTCCCCCGGGGGTGCCGGGAACGACGCTGAACCACCCGAGTCCCCCCCGTTCGCGCGTGGTCAACGGCTTCTCGATGCTCGAGAGGAAGTGACGCACCAGCGCGAGCCACGCAAACCCCAGCGCGACGACAGTTGCCAGGGCGATGATCAGGGCGAGAAGGCCGGATGCGTCGCCCCGCGTGAACAGCAAGGGGAAGGCCCACGCGGCGCCGATGGGTGTGAAACTCAGGATGTCGACCACCTGCTGCAACGGGCCCGGAACCGTGCCACGCCAGTCGAGCGATGCGAGAAAGACGCCCACGGGCACGACGATCACCAGAACCGCGACCAGCAGAAGCCCGGAGAGCTCTCTCGACCGGCGATCACCGAAGATGATGCCGGCAACCCCGAGCGCGACACGGGCGAACAGGACGCAGGTCGCCACCCCGAAGATGGCGGCGATGATCGCCGAGATGACGGTAGCCCCCGCAGCTACCCAGACAACAGCAGCGCACACGGCGAGCGCGACCAGGCCGAGGACGGGGACGCTGAACAGCCCGGCGAGCGCGAGCGCTCCCGCCAGAGGATCAGGAGCAAGCGCGAAGACCCGGAACCGGCGCGGATCGAGCGGATCGGTGACCGCGGCGACGATGGGCGCCAACGCGAAGGCCAGCGTCAGCGTTGCTCCGCAGAAAACGGTGATTGCCGCGACAGCGGCGGTCGATGACTCCTGCACACCCAGGAGCGCCCAGCAGGCAGCAACGGTCGCCGCCAGTAGCAGGAGCCCCCCGACCACACCCCGAGTGACCTTCTGCGGATCTCCGCGGAAAGCACCGAGCAGCAGCGCGAGTCTCAGTCGGAGAACGTGTGCAACCACTCGAGGCCCTCCAACTCGCCCGCCCCGCCGACGAGTTCGACGAATCGCTCTTCGAGGCTGGACTCGCCCCGCACCTCATCGATCGTTCCTTCGGCCACCAGAGAGCCGGCGACGATCACCGCGACGCGAGAGCACACCCGCTCGACCAACTCCATGCCGTGGCTGGAGAGGATGACGGTTCCACCGTGCGCAACGTAGGCGTGCAGAATGTCGAGAATGGCCGCACTCGAGACCGGATCGACGGCTTCAAAGGGCTCGTCGAGCACCAGCACGCGGGGCGAATGGATGAGAGCGCCGGCGAGCATGATCTTCTTGGACATACCGGCGGAGTAATCGGAAACGACTCGGCCGAGTGATTCCGTGAGGTCGAAGGCGCGGGCAAGGTCGATCGTGCGTCGCTCGACCTCAGCTGGTGGCAGGCCCCGCAGTGCGCCGTAGTAGTAGAGCAGCTGACGACCGGTCAGCCGGTCGAATGTACGGAATCGGTCGGGAAGCACGCCCATGAGCCGCTTCGCAGCCAGGGGCTTGGCCGCGGCATCCACGCCAGCGATGGTGATCTCGCCGGAGTCGGCGCGAAGCAGACCCGCGATGATCGACAGGGTCGTCGTCTTACCCGCCCCGTTCGGCCCCACGATCCCGTAGAAGGTGCCGACGGGAACCTCGAGGCTGATCCCGTCCAGCGCCTGCAGATCTCCGAACGACTTACGGATGCCGCGCAGCACCAGCGCTGGCGCGGGCGCCGGGTCCTCAGCTGTCGCTGAGTCATCTGGCGCGGCGACCTCCACCGGTTCGGTCTCGTCGACCACCGGGGCTACGGCCTCGTCGACCTCCGGCGCCACGGCTTCGTCAACCTCCGGCGCTACGGCTTCGTCGACCTCATCGCGGGTCTCGCTCGCTGCGATGGACTCCAGCGCGGACTCGAGTGCGGGATCAACCGGCACGCCATCGACCGCGGTCACCTCAGGCTCAGCGGATGCCGCATCCTGTTGCTCCGGCGGCTTCGCTGCCGAAACAGGTCTCTTGCGCGGGGTCGCAGGTCGCGTCGCTGCGGGCTTGCGTGGCGTGCGGGGGCTGGAGCCCGACGCCTTCGAGGCGGGCGTCCGAGAAGTTGACGTTTTGCGCGGTGCGCGCGGCGTGCGGGGCGACGCCGGCTTCTTAGCGGATCCCTCCCCCGGTGTCTTGCCGGACTCGCCGGAGGACTCGTCGGGAAGATCCGTCGCCTCAGTCACCGCTCCAAACTATCAATCGACCTCTGCTTCAACCCCCCGATGACACTCCATGCCAGGCGGATGCCCAGCCGGAGCGCTTAGGATCACGCCATGGCCGACAAGGTCCATCAGATCCATTCGCTGCCGGATGACGCCCCCTGGTCGGGTGGGCTCCCTCCGGAAGGATCGGACGAGCACCCGATGTTCATCCGAGCGCTTGATCGCGTGCTGGCAATCCAGCGACCGGTCGTGCTGGCTCATGTGCGCAGCATCCGTCTTCGCCAACCGAACGCAACCTCCACCGAGATCATCCGCACCCTCGAGCGGCGATACCTCGCCGCGGTGACCACCGGCGGCGCGGCGGTAGGCGCCACGGCCGTCATTCCCGGCATCGGCACCGGCGTCACCCTTGCGCTGAGCGGCGTCGAAACCATCGGGTTCTTGGAAGCGACCACACTGTTCGCGCAGTCCGTCGCCGAAGTGCACGGCATTCCCGTCTCGGATCCCGACCGCGCCCGCGCGCTCGTGCTGATGCTGTTGCTCGGACAAGAAGGCATTGACCTCGTCTCCCAGCTGGCGAACCAGGCGACCGGGCGGGGGCCGACGCGCTCGACCTACTGGGGCGAAATGGTCACCAAGACGATCCCGAAGGCAGCGATGGGGCCTCTCGTCGATCGCCTGAAGACCACCTTCGTCCGCCAGTTCGCCGCCAAGGGCGGAGCCTCCTGGATCGGAAAGGCCCTCCCGTTCGGTATCGGTGCGGCTATCGGCGGCACCGGCAATCACATCCTCGGCCGCCGGGTGCTCGCGGGCTCGCGCCGAGCCTTCGGCATTCCTCCGCAAGCTCTGCCCCCAGAGACCGCGCCGCTTCCCGGCGCCCGGCGGCTGGAGCACTCGGCGGTTTCGGCCGTGCGGAGAGCAGGTTCTGCCGTGGGTAGCGGCGTGAGCCGAGGTGCGTCAGTGATCGGCAGCGGTGTCTCCAAAGGCACGACGGCGATCGGTGGTGCGGCTCGAAGCATCACGCGTCGTCCCCACACAGACTCCGACACGCAAGCGACCGACGCCGCCCCGGAATAGTCCGGGGCGGCGTCGGTCGGGTCTGTGGAGATCGAACCTCAGGCTGCGATCACGAGCCGAGCTGGCCGAGCGTCACGTCGACCGTGCGGGTCTGACCATCGCGAACGAAGGTCACCGTTGCATCGCTTCCAGCCGCCGCGGCACGCACCTGGGCGGTGAGGTCCGTCGCGTCCGAGATCGGCACACCGTTGAAGCCCGTCACGATGTCGCCTGCCTGCAGGCCACCGCGCTGAGCCGCGCCACCGTCGGTCACCTCGGCGATGTACGCGCCCGTGATCGTCGAGTCAGCGATGGCTGCCGCGTTCTGCACGCTCGCGCCGAGCAATCCATGCGTCGCCGAACCGGTGTCGATGATCTCTTGCGTCACGCGCTCGACAACGTTCGAGGGGATCGAGAAGCCCACGCCGATGGAGCCCGACTGACCCGAAGATCCGCCCGCGGAAGCGATGGCGACGTTGATGCCGATGAGCTTGCCGTCGGAGTCCACCAGGGCACCACCCGAGTTTCCGGGGTTGATGGCGGCATCCGTCTGGATTACCGCGATCGAGATCGTTTCGCTCGACCCTGTGCTGCCCTGGTTACCCTGACCGAAGTCGAAGTAGAACGGCCCTTGCGTCCCGTTGCCCTCGGAGTTGGGGTCGCTCTGTTCGGTGTCGGGCGCAGCGGACGAGGAGATCTGGATCGACCGGTTGAGTGCGCTCACGATACCCGTGGTCACCGTGTTCGACAGCCCGAGCGGCGCGCCGATGGCGACAGCCTGGTCGCCGACGTTCAGATCCGAGGAGTCCGCGAACTCGATCGGCGTCAGGTCTTCGGCGCCCACGAGCTTGATCACGGCGAGGTCGTAGGTGGGGTCGGTGCCGACGACATCAGCGTCATAGACGCGCCCGTCTGACGTGGTGACCCGGACCGTCGCGTCTCCGGTCGCACCGTCGAGGGTGACGACGTGCGTGTTGGTGACGACGTAACCGTCAGAGGTCAGCACGACGCCGGACCCGGTTCCACCGCCGCTGGAGGAGGTTGCCTCGATGGTCACAACGCTCGGGAGAACCTTGGTCGCGATCCCCGTCGTCTGCGTCACAGACGACGTGTCATTGACTGTGACACTCGCGGGTCCGGATGCCGTCGTCACGGTGTCGGGGGCGAACAACGCGGCCCCGGCGTAGGCACCGCCAAGGCCTGCGGCACCGCCCACGAGTGCTGCGGCAATGATGATCCCGGCAACCGCGCCTGCGCCGACCTTGGCGCGGGGCGCCGCCGTCGTGGTGGGAGCGAAGGCGTACTGCGGGGCAGTACCCGGAGAGGTGAACGGCGCCTGCGCGTAGGGGGACTGCGGGTGGTGGGTACCAGCCGCGGGAGGAGCCCACACCGGTGACGCGCCTGCGGCAGAGGATGCCCCGGGGGCAGGCGGCAGCGGTTCGGTCGGCTGCGTCGACCCTGCCGGTGCAGGAGCATGAGCCGCCACCGCATCGGCGACCTGCTCGGTCGCGTCGGCGGTCGGCGCCGCGGCGTCGGCGGTCGAAGCGGAGGCGTCGGTGCCCTGTTCGGGGAGGTCTGTTCCCGCGGCGTCAGCGGGACGCTGCGAGTCGGTGGGGTCTGCGGTGTTCTCGGTGCTCATGGATGCTCCTTCCAAGCACCATCAACGGTGCCGCCGGATGCTGTGTGAATCCTATGGCTGAGTCGGGAGCGGACTATGCAGTCGTCATGCTCTCGTTCGGTGCCGCACCGACGACACCGTTTACGGGCGCGGGATCACGTCGAACCGACGCAGCCGGAGGGCCGGGTTGACACGCCGGACGCGATCCACGGCATCCGGGTCCACGTAGCCGACCGCAACGTCGGTACCGGTCCCAACCCCTGCGATCGCCACGCCCTGAGGGTCGAGCACCACCGAGGCCCCAACACCCAGCGGCGGCGGGTGGTCGGCTGCCGCGACGAACACCGTGTTCTCGATCGCGCGGGCCGCGAGCAGCGTCTGCCACTGAAACTCTTTGAGCGGTCCCCGGACCCAGGCTGCGGGCACCACCATGCCTTCCACTCCGGCATCCGCGAGAGTTCGTGCGACCTCCGGGAAGCGCAGGTCGTAACACGTCATGAGCCCCCAGCGCAGCCCGCCAACCTCAAAGGTCTGCGGCGGCGCGATCTCGCCCGCTTCGACCCAATCAGACTCCCGCTGCCCGAATGCATCGTAGAGATGGAGCTTGCGGTATACAGCCAGGAGGCCGCCCGGACCGACGGCGACGACTGCGTTGCGCACCTTCCCGGGGTTGCTGGCTGTCTCGATCAGGCCAGCGACGATCACCGCGCCGGTGCGCTGCGCTGCCTGATGCAATGCCGCAACAAACGGCCCATCCACGTCCTGCGCGTGACGAGCGAGCGTCTGGTCGAACGGGTCGACGAAGTAGCTGGAGTACTCGGGGAACACCACGAGCTTCGCGCCCCGATCAGCTGCCACGTCGACCATTCGATCAATCTGGCGCGCGTTGGCATCGCTGTCTGCAGACGGCGCGAACTGCGCGATCGCCACGGCGACGGCCGGTGCCGGCATCCGGGTCATGAGCGGTCTGCCTTTCGCGAATGGTGCCTGCGCAAATACCCCGGCACGACGAGCCACAGGATCACAACGGTGGCGCCGAGGGCAGCTGCCGCGATCCAGGCTGGGTCGAACCCCAGAACGACGTCGAAGACGAAAGCGACAACCCCGACCAGAAGGATACCCACCGTCGCCAGAGCACCAATGAGCGCGCGGTGCCCGAAGATCACGACGTCGGGTTTGGCGAGCCTACGGAACAGGCTGCGGTGCATCGCCACCGGCGCCAAGGCGATGATCGCGCTGAGAGCCGCGAGCACCAGGAGAACGAGGTAGAAGGCACGCTGTGGGTCCGTCAGATCGCCGAACGCTGGTTGGAACGCGACAGCCAGCAGAAATCCCGTGAGGATCTGCGTGCCGGTCTGGAGCACGCGCAACTCCTGCAGCACGTCATCCCAGTTGCGATCGGCGCGCTGGCTCGGCGTCTCGGATCGTCCGTCGAACGCGGCGTCGCCGGATGATGCCGCCGAAATCTCGCCCGGGGTTGCCATCATGCGGCCATCCTCCCCGGCGTGGACGAGTCGAGGCAACCGGCAACCCCGGCTCGGTCGCCCGAGGTGCGAGGCTGCGGGAACCGTGCTAAAGTCGATCCTTGTGCCGCGGGGTGGAGCAGTTCGGTAGCTCGCTGGGCTCATAACCCAGAGGTCGTAGGTTCAAATCCTGCCCCCGCAACCAAGAGAAGGCCCCGGATCCACAAGATCCGGGGCCTTCTGCATTACTCCGGGAGCGCACCGAGGTGGGCTCAGCTCGGGTCGATCGCCTGGCTCACGTCGCTCAAGTACCGCCCGATGAGCTTCAGCTCATCCTCCGTATACGGCTCCGTCACGCGACGCATCTGCTCGAGGTGCTCGGAGAAGTGCTTGAAGAAGGTCGCCCGTGAGTGCGCCGTCAACGTCAGGATGCGCGCCCGGCGATCACGGGGATGCGGGTGTCGCTCGATATAGCCAGCGCTCTCCAGCCGGTCCAGCAGCTTGGTCGTCGAAGCCGTCGATATCCGCAGGTGCTTCGCGACCTCATGCGGGCTCACGGAGTCGCCCCGCTGCTCTCGCACGATCATCATGCGCAAGGCCGCGAGATCCGTCGCGTTCATGTCCATGTCGTCTTTCATGCCGCCATTCATGCGGTCCATGGCATCATTGAGCGCACGGATGCTCAGCAAAACCTCCAGCACAGCCCGCTGGTGCGGAGTCTGAGGATTCCACGGCGTGGTCATGATGGACACCCCTTTCCACTCCTTGTTATCATCAGACGGGAGATATCGCTAGCTAAACTAGCGATATAGGAGGAGGAACAATGACGGATGGCGACCATGTGGTCTTGCTGGACGACGACGGCAACCCGGTAGGCACCGCCCCGAAGAGCAGTGTGCATGGCACCGAAACCGCCCTCCATCTTGCTTTTTCGTGCCATGTCCTCAACGCCGATGGCCAGGTGCTCGTCACTCGCCGAGCACTCGACAAGAAGACCTGGCCGGGCGTGTGGACCAACTCGTTCTGCGGCCATCCCCGACCTGCAGAGCCGCTGCTGTCGGCAGTTCAGCGTCGCGGCGAGTTCGAGCTCGGCATCCGTCTGACAGACATCGAGCTCGCGCTCCCCCTCTTCCGCTACCGCGCGGTCGATGCGGGCGGAATCGTCGAGAACGAGATTTGCCCCGTATACATCGCACGCACCGAGGACGAGGTGGCACCGAACCCGCTCGAGGTCGCCGAGGCGCGCTGGGTCGATCCTGACGAGCTCGGCGCGTCGCTGATCACCACTCCGTGGGCCTTCAGCCCGTGGCTCGTCTTGCAGTCACAGCAACTCCGCCTCTTCGAATCGCCGCAATTGCAGCGAAGAGCGTCATGATTCCCGACGCCGCCCGCATCGCCGTCGACACCGCTATCGACGACGCCCTCGCGCGACTTGCCGCACGGGCGACGAAACAGGGAGAGTCGATGTCGGCGCTCACGGCAGCCGTGAGCAGCGCGACCGCCGGCGGCAAGCGCCTGCGGCCCCAGCTCGTCGTGGCATCCTTCCTCGCGGTCGGCGGCGACCTTGAGCGCGCACCCGCCCTGTCGTCGGTTGCGGCGGCCTTCGAGCTACTGCACAGCGCCTTCGTCATCCATGACGATGTCATCGATCACGACGTGACCCGGCGGGGCGTGCCCAACGTCGCCGGTCGATTCCGCATCCGTGCGAAGGCGCAGGGAGCTGACGCGAAAGGAGCGGCACTGCTCGGGGACGCTGCCGCGATCCTCGCCGGCGACCTGCTGCTGCACGAGGCTACCCGGATGGTGGCCCTGGCGGATGTCCCCGATGGGCAACGCACCCGACTGCTTGACCTCCTCGATGATGCAGTCTTCGTCTCGGCCGCCGGAGAACTCGCCGACGTCGAGAACAGCGTCACCCCCGACCTCGCCGAACAGGCAGAGATCCTCGCAGCCACCTATAACAAGACCGCCGTCTACTCGTTCACCGCCCCCTTGTGCGCTGGGGCGATCCTCGCCGGTGCACCCTCGACCTGGATCGCTGACCTCGAACGTATCGGCGGCTCCCTGGGCCTCGCATTCCAGCTCGTGGACGACCTCATCGGCGCGTTCGGCACGGCAGAGCAAGCGGGTAAGGATGCCGGTAGCGACCTGCGCGAGTCCAAGCGAACACCACTCATTGCGCTCGCTCGCGAGAGCGCGCAGTGGCCATTGGTCACCAGCACCCTTGCTGTCGCCCATACCGGTCCGATCGCGGTCCGTCACGCCCAGTCCGCGCTCGAAGCCAGCGGCGCCCGTGAGCGGCTTCATCAGCTCATCGCCGAGAACCTGTCGGATGTGCGCCGACGCGCCGCCCGTTCGACGCTCCCGCCCCGCGCGGTGACCTTGGCCGATACGCTCGCTGCGGCAGTGGAGGAGCGCATTCCGTGAGTCATCAGCCGACGGGCATCGCACTGTACGACACTGCAGCCGACGACGCTGCGGCAGCCGTGATCGCGGCATACTCGACCTCGTTCGGCATGGCCACGCGCCTCCTCGGGTCGCGAGCCCGCACACACGTGCGCAACATCTACGCCCTCGTGCGCGTCGCCGATGAGATCGTCGACGGCCCCGCCATTGAGGCCGGCCTCGATGCCACGCAAGCCGCTAGCCTCCTCGATGCACTGCAAGAAGAGACGATGGCAGCGATCGACCGGCGTTTCAGCAGCAACCTTGTCGTGCACGCCTTCGCGCGGACTGCTCGCGAGTGCGTCATCGGCGCCGACCTCATCGACCCCTTCTTCGCGTCGATGCGAACCGACCTGACCGTCGCCGCGCACGACGACGCCTCCCACGACTCCTATGTGTACGGATCGGCCGAGGTGGTCGGGCTCATGTGTCTGCAGGTGTTCGTCAATGCGGGCCAGCCCTCGCCATCCGGTCCGAGCCCCGAGCTCGTCGACGGCGCTCGACGCCTGGGCGCAGCCTTCCAGGACGTCAATTTCCTGCGCGACCTCGACCACGACGAGGAGACGCTCGGACGCGACTACCTCGGCATCGCCACGGGCGATCATGACCGGGAGGCGATCCTCGACAGGATCGATGCCGACCTCGCCGCTGCAGCAGCGGTGATCCCCCAACTACCGGCTGACTGTCGGCGCGCCGTGACCGCGGCACACGACCTGTTCGCCGAGCTCTCGCGCCGGTTGCGGGCCGACCCGACACCGGCCGTGAGGGTGCGCGTGCCCGATATCGTCAAGGCAGGGCTCATCGCCCGCGCCCTGGTGGGGGCCTCGCCACGCCGAACCGGCGCGTGAGGGCCGCGAGCATCAATCACGCGCCCGTTATCCACCCGCCCAGGAATGAGGAGTCAGCATGAGCGAGACGGCTAGCGCCCACACCCAGGGGGTACCGACCGACGCAGGCAGCGCGGTGGTCATTGGGGGCGGCATCGCGGGCCTGGCAACAGCAGCCCTCCTCGCCCGCGAAGGGTGGTCGGTGAGCCTGTTCGAGGCTCGCGAGCAGGTCGGAGGCCGCGCCGGCGTGTGGGAGGCCGGCGGTTTCCGCTTTGACACCGGACCTAGCTGGTACCTGATGCCCGAGGTGTTCGACCACTTCTTCCGGCTGATGGGGACGAGTACCGCCGAACAGCTGAACCTCGTGCGCCTTGACCCCGCCTACCGCGTCTACAGCCAGCCGCCAGCGGGCACCGCGAACGATCCGATCGACATCCGCTCGGGCCGAGAGCTCTCCACGCAGCTGTTCGAGAGCATCGAACCGGGCGCGGGAGCTGTGCTTGCCGAGTACCTCGACTCGGCAAAGGACGCCTACGATCTTGCGGTCACCCGGTTCCTGTACGACACGTACGAGACGACGGCGGGTCTTCGCGACCCGGCGCTGCTGCGCCGCGTGCCGCAGCTCGCTCCGCTCCTGACCACGACACTCTCGCGTCACGTCGAACGCCGCTTCAGCGATAAGCGGCTCCAGCAGGTCCTCGGCTACCCGGCAGTGTTCCTCGGCGGGTCCCCCTACGGCGTGCCGAGCCTCTACCACCTCATGAGCCACCTCGACCTTGCAGACGGCGTGCTCTACCCGCAGGGCGGACTCTACGAAGTCATCCGTGCCGTCGAGCGCGTCGCGCGGGGCGCAGGCGTGTCCATCGAGACCGGAGCCGAGGTCACCTCGATCGTCACAACCCCCACGGCCGGCGGGCGCGCACAGGCGACAGGAATCACGCTCGCCGACGGGCGCCGTGTGGATGCCGACCTCGTCGTCTCGTCGGCAGATCTGCACTTCACAGAAACCCAGCTGCTTCCCGAGCCGCTACGCACCTACCCCGAGAAGTGGTGGGACAAGCGCACGCCGAGCCCCGGTGCGCTGCTCCTGCTCCTGGGAGTCGAGGGCGAACTACCCCAACTCGCCCACCACACCCTGCTGTTCACCGAGGACTGGCGCTCGAACTTCGATGACATCTTCGGGGAGCACACCCGTATACCCGACCCGGCATCGATCTATGTCTGCAAGCCCTCCGCGACTGACCCGACAGTGGCTCCCGAAGGCAGCGAGAACCTCTTCGTCCTGGTTCCCATTCCCGCAGACCCGAGCCTCGGACACGGCGGTATCGAGCGCAGCGGCTCGCCACGCATCGAAGCCGCCGCCGATCGCGTGATCGCACAGATCTCTCAGTGGTGCAACATCCCGGACCTTGCCGAACGGATCACCGTTCGCCGCACGATCGCACCCGGAGATTTCGAACACGACTTCCACGCCTGGCGCGGCAACGCACTGGGCCTTGCCCACACGTTGCGCCAGAGTGCCGTGTTCCGCCCTCGGAATGCATCCAAGAAGGTCGACTCCCTCGCCTACGCGGGGGCCTCAGCCCTGCCGGGAATCGGCCTGCCGATGTGCCTGATCTCGGCCGAGCTCGTCGTCAAGCGCCTGCGCGGCGACCGCTCCCCCGGTCCGATTGCCGAGCCGGCGGCCGTCTGAGATGCCGGGTCTGTATCTCCTGGCGATCCTGGTGTCTGCGGCAGGGATCGCGGTGATCGACGCGCGCTGGCGCTTGGCAGCCTTCGCGGCACCCGTCCGGACGCTGGCTGCCGTCGGGATCGGAGTGATGTTCTTTCTCGCGTGGGATGCCGTCGGCATCCTCACCCGCGCGTTCATCAAGGGCGACAGCGGCCTGTTCATCGGGATCGATCTCGCACCCGAGCTTCCCCTGGAAGAGCCCTTCTTCCTCGCGTTCCTGTGCTATCTCGGGCTCGTGATCTACGCCGGTGCGCTCCGCTACATCGACTCCCGCGCCGCGCGGTCGAGCGCGGGCGGGGCGGTGAGTGAGCAATGACGTACGCGCTCATCATCATTCCGTTCGCGCTGTTCACTCTTGTCGTGACGCTGCTGTCGGCGACACAGCCGGGCATGAGACGGCGGATGCTGGCATCGACGATCAGCGCCGCCGTTCTGGTCATCCTCACCGCGATCTTCGACAACGTGATCATTTCCGCGGGGCTCGTCGCCTATCCCGAGGGCACCTCGAGTGGCATCCGCATCGGGGTCGCACCAATCGAGGACTTCTCGTACGCGATCTGCGCCGCCTACCTCGTGCCTGCCGTTTATGTCCTGCTACCCAAAGCTCGCACGGGGGTCACACGTGAGCAGCGCTGAGTCGACTCTCGGGCCCGGGCGTGTGATCCGCGAACTGTTCGTCTCGTCGCGGCCGGTGAGCTGGATCAACACCGCCTACCCGTTTGCTGCCGCCTACCTCCTGACGACGCGGCACGTCGACGCGACTCTCGTCATCGGCACCCTGTTCTTCCTCATCCCGTACAACCTCGCGATGTACGGGATCAATGATGTGTTCGACTACGAGTCAGACCTCCGCAATCCCCGCAAGGGCGGCGCGCACGGCGCGGTCCTCGATCGACGGATGCACCCCATCACCCTGTGGGCTGCCGGCCTCTCGTGCACCCCGTTCGTGGTCTATCTGGCTCTTGTCGGCTCACCGCTGTCTTGGCTGGTCCTCGCCCTCAGCCTGTTCTTCGTGGTGTTCTACAGCGCCCCGCCGCTGCGCTTGAAGGAGCGGCCCTTCGCCGACTCCGTCACCAGCAGCATCCACTTCTTCTCCCCCGCCGTCTACGGCCTGATCCTGGCCGGCGCGACCTGGACCTGGCAGCTCGGACTCATCATCCTGGCCTTCGGCCTGTGGGGTGTCGCCTCGCACGCCTTCGGCGCGGTTCAGGATGTCGTTGCAGACCGGGAAGCGGGAATCTCGTCGATCGCCACGGCTCGAGGGGCGCGGTGGACGGTCAGGTTCGCCCTCGTCTGCTACGCCCTTTCTGGGCTCGTCATGCTCGGCACGGCGTGGCCGGGACCGCTGGCCGCGATCGCCGCCATCCCGTACCTCGTCGCGGTATGGCCGTACCGATCGATCCGTGACGCGGACGCCGAACGTGCCACCATCGGATGGCGCCGATTTCTCTGGATCAACCAGTTCGCCGGCTTCGTCGTGACGCTGCTGCTGATCTGGTGGTGGATCCTCACCGCCTGAGCGCGCCTACTGCGCGCCCAGGGCGATGAGCTGCTCCACCGCCGCCGTGAGCCTCGCGTCAGCCTCGGCGAAAGCCGTCAGATCGCCGGCCTTCAGGGCCGCATCCCGATCCAACATGGCCTGCTGTGCATCCTGCAGCGCTGCCTGGTACGCGTCTGTGGGCTCGGTCGGCGTCGACGTTTCCGACGGGGTCGGCGCAGGCGTCGGCTGCGTCGTGGCGCCCGGTGTGGGCGTCACATCGCTGTCACCACCGGCGGCACCGGCGTCGCCACCGAACAGGGCATCGAGAGCCTCAGACAGGGTGTCTTCGAACGCGATGTCGTTACCGAACGACACGAGCACCTTCTGCAGGGTCGGGAGCTTCGTCGCCCCCGAGGACTGCACGAAGACCGGCTGGACGTAGAGCAAACCACCACCCACCGGAAGGGTGAGCAGGTTGCCGTTCAGCACGTCGGACTGTCCCTGCTTCAGCAGGTTGATCTGCGACGAAATCAGCGGGTCGGCGTTGAAGGTGTTCTGAACCTGTCCGGGGCCGGGCACCGTCGTGTCAGCAGAGATCACGAGCATGCGCAGCTTGCCGTAATCATCTCGCGTCGTGCCCGCTTCATCCCCGGCGTTGGAGTCGACCGCGAGATAGCCCATGAGCACGTTTCGGGCGTTCCCTGCCTCGGACGACGGGATGAACGTCGTGAACATCGAGTACGACGGCGCGGTCTGCCCCGGCATCTGCATGCTCAGGTAGTACGGCGGCTGGAGCTCGGAGTCGTTCTGCGGGTCGTTCGGGGTCTCCCACGCGTTGTCGCGCTGGTAGAACGACTGTGCATCGTTCACGTGGTAGACACCCAGGATCGCGCGCTGCACCTTGAACAGATCGGTCGGGTACCGCACGTGGCTCATGAGGTCTGCCGACATGTCAGAGATCGGCTTGAGCGTCGACGGGTAGACCTTCTGCCAGGTCTGCAGCACAGGGTCTGTCTCATCCCACGCGTAGAGGGTCACTGAACCGTCGTAGGCGTCGACAGTGGCCTTCACCGAGTTGCGGATGTAGTTGATGTTGTCGAGGCCGAACCGCTGCTGAGCGGTGTTCGAGTCCGAGATTGCTTCCTGCAGACTCACCGTCGACGAGTAGGGGTAGTTTGCGCTGCGGGTGTACCCGTCGATGATCCACACGATGCGACCGTCGACGACGCTCGGGTACGGATCGGAGTCCAGCTGTAGGTACGGCGCGACCTTCTGCACACGCGTCGCCGGATCCCGGTCGTACAGGATCTGCGAGTCCTCGTTGATGTCGTCAGAGAAGAGGATCTGCTCGGACTGGAACTTCAGCGCGTAGATCAGACGGTTGAAGACGCTCCCGACGCTCGGGCCGCCGTTTCCTTCGAACGTCGTCTTGACGTCGCCGGAACCCTCCGAGGAGCCGGTCGGGTAGTCAAGCTCAATGGGCGCCGTCCCCTCGGGGGCCCCGACGATCGAGTACTGCGGCGACATCTCACCGAAGTAGACGCGGGGCTCGAAGTCCTCCTGATCGGAGAGGAACCCCGAGGCAGGGATGCCGCGCTCCAGGAAGACCGGCTCACCCTCGGTGGTGCGGTCGTTGCCCTTGGCGACCACGAGCCCGTAACCGTGGGTGTAGATGAGGCTGGTGTTCTGCCAGGTCTGTGCGGCGGTATCGAGCTGGTTCACGTCGAGTTCGCGCACCGAGACGACAGTGTCCTGCGACTGGCCGTCGATCTCATAGCGGTCGACGTCGAGCGGATTGTGGAACTGGTAGTACGCACGGTACTGCTCAAGCTGCCGCACAGTCGGAGGGATGATCGTCGGGTCCATGATGCGGATCTGAGCCGTCGTTGCAGCATCCTCACGCAACTGCCCGGCCTCGGCATCGGTTGCTGCCGAGAACTCCATCTGCTCGAGACCGCTGACACCATAGGCGGCCTTCGTGGCGTCGATGTTGTACTGGTAGTACTGCGCCTCGTAGTTGATCTTGTTCGGGGTCACCTGGAACGTGTTGACCACCCACGGGTAGCCGACACCGACCACCACGGTCGCGACAATGAGCACCGCGGTGGCAACCAGTGGGTATCGCCAGCGGCCGATGATGGCGGTGACGAAGAAGAGGATCGCAACGACGATCGCACTGATGGCCAGGATCGACAGACCCGGGATGACAGCGTTGACGCTCGTGTAGGCAGGCCCGGTGATGCGGTCATCGTTTTGGACCATCAGCAGGTAGCGATCGAGCCACAGGCTCACACCCTGCACCAGAACGTAGAGTCCCGCGATCACGGCAATCTGAATACGAGCGGACTTGGAGATGCGCAGTTCGCGCTGGCCCACCCGGACCGAGCCGTAGAGGTAGGACACGACCACGGTCACCAGCAGGCTCACCAGCAGGACCGCCGAGACGAAGCCGAGCAGCGCGCTGTAGAACGGCATCGCGAACATGTAGAAGCCGGTGTCGAGGTTGAAGATCGGATCCGTTACATCGGTGGCAACGCCGTTGAGCCACATCCATGTCGTCTGCCATTGCGTGGATGCCGCGAATCCCGCGAAGAAGCCGAAGAAGACGGGAATCCCCCACATCGCCAGGCGACGCAGCGGCTCGACGACTTCTTGGTAGCGATCCAGCTGCGAACTCAGCCGCACGTAGACCGGTCGCAACCGGTAGGCGAGCTGAATCGTGACCCAGACTGGAACCGCCATCCCGAGGAAGCCGATGACGAACATGATCACGCGGGCTACCCACTGCGTGACCAGAACCTCCTGGAATCCGAGCTGGTCGTACCAGAGCCAATCCGCGTAGAGGCTCGCGAAGATGAAGAAGCCGACAACGAGCGCGGCGATGATCGCAAGGGAGATGGCGAGGATGCGGCGGGACGGCGAAGGCGTGGCCCTGTTCGGCGCTGAGGTCGTGGTCACCGTTTCATCCTAGGCGGCCGCTTCTGAGCGATCGCCGTACAGATGCCCTGATCCTGTTCGCTCTGAGCGACCCTGCCTGTTCGGCCCGGCACTCACTCGCAGGTCGGAAGCTGCGACAGGTCTCCGCCCGAACTGATCGTGTCGAGAACGGTCAGCGCGTCATCGAGGGTCTGAACCGAAAACACCTGCAGGTCGCCGGGAATCTCTCCCACGACCTCCGAGCAGTTGGCGACGGGCGCGAGGAAGTAGTCGGCATCCGCTCGGTAGGCACCCCACATCTTCTGCTGGATACCGCCGATCGGCCCGACTGTCCCGTCAGCAGTGATCGTGCCGGTTCCCGCGACGTTCTGGCCGCCGTTGAGGTTGCCAGGGGTCAGCGTGTCCATGATTCCCAGCGCGAACATCATCCCCGCACTCGGCCCACCGACGTTGTTCAGCTGGATCGTGACGTCGATCGGAAAGTCATAGTCGGTGATGAGGGTGATTCCGATGAGCCACATCGTTTGGCCGTCCACGGTGGTGGCAGCCGGCGTGACCTCGACCGTCAGGGGCTCTCCATCGCGCAGGATGTCGAGGCTCAGCGGAGCCCCACCGCCCTGCTGCACCTGCTCGCGCAGGGCCGAAGCATCAGTCACCGGCTCGCCGTCGGCGCGCAGCACGACATCGCCTTCTTCCAGGATGCCGTTTGCTGCGGCATCCTCACCGACAGAGACGACCGACACCTGCCTGCCGACGTCGTAGCCCAGCTCGGTCAGCGCTGCCGCCGTGGCCTCCTCTTGGGAGTCGACCATGAGAGCGGCTGATTGCTCGCTGCGCTGTTCGCTGGTTTGCCCCTCAGGGAAGACCGACTCGATCGGCACGACAGCGCGGGAGGGGTCGAACCACGCGACAGCGAGATCGAACCACGACGGCCGACGCTCGGGGCTTCCCGCGATCTGCACGGTCAGCAGGTCCAAGGCGCCGGAGGTCGGATAGGTCTCGGCACCCGAAACCTCGATGAGCGGAACCTCCTCACCGTCGCTCGTGGTGACGCTGCCGAGCGTGTTGTAGACCGGGCCGGGAAGCTCGATGACGTACGCGGTGGGCAGGAACGACATCGCCAGCAAAGCCAGCAGCGCGACCACCAGCGCCCACAGTCCCACGCGCGTGCGGCGACTGATGGGCGTCCGCCGCGCAGGCGTCACCGTTACGTTCTCGTCGAACAGCGCCACGTCATCCTCTCGGCCGTCGTTCGCGACCGGCGTAAGGCGATTCAGGTGGGGCCCGCGGGTGCGATCATTCGTGCGACTAGCGTAGAGGCCAAGCTCAAGAACCGGCTGAAAGGCGGCACCCGTGGCTGACGACGACCGGAACCCCGACGACGACCTACCCGAGCTGTTCCGGCAGCTGTTCGGCCAGGCCGGCATGGACGGCGACCAGCTCGCCGAACTGCAGAAGATGGGGTTCGACCCCGCGATGATCCAGCGGGCCATGCAACAACTCCAGGGTGCAATGGCCTCCGCCGGTGAGGGCGGGATCTCCTGGGATGCCGCCACGACGCAGGCGCTGCACATCGCGAACAAAGACGGCGCGGGGATCACCGCTGCCGACCGCTCGGCAGCCGACGACGCCTTCACCCTTGCATCCCTGTGGCTCGGTGAAGCCACGACGATCTCGGACCTCCCGGGTCCGGGAGTGACCATGACCCGCGGCGGATGGGTGGAAGCCACCCTGCCGGTGTGGCAAGAGCTGGCTGAGCCGGTGGCGACGAGCATCGCGGATGCCTTCACGGCAGCGCTCCAAGAGCAGTCGCCTCCCGAGATGCAGCAGATGATCGCTGGGGCCGGGCGGGTGATGCGCACGATCGGCGGTTCCCTGTTCGCGGCACAGTTGGGAACAGTCGTCGGAAACCTCTCGACGGAGGTCGTCAGCGGCGGCGATGTCGGCATCCCGTTGCTGCCCGACGGCCAGGCCGCCGTTGTGCCGCAGAACTATGCGCAGCTCGCGAGGGATCTCGAGATCCCCGACGACCAGTTCGCGCTCTACATCGCTACCCGTGAACTCGCGCACGCGCGGCTGTTCCGTCACGCACGATGGCTGCGACTGCACGTGCTCTCGCAGGTGTCGGACTTCGCACGCGGAGTCCGTGTCGATACCGGAGCGCTCGAAGAGCTCGCGGGCCGGTTCGATCCGCAGCACCCCGAGGAACTGCGCGAGGCACTGGAGAGCGGAGCGCTGTTGCCGGAACGGTCTGAGTCGCAGCAGGCAGCCCTCGCCCGCCTGGAGACGATGCTGGCGACGATCGAGGGCTGGGTTGACGTCGTGACGGCGCAAGCCACAACCCGCCTTCCTGCGGCCGACCGAATCGCCGAGACCGTCCGCCGGCGCCGCGCCGTCGGCGGACCGGCTGAACAGGCGCTCGGAACATTGGTCGGACTCGAGCTTCGTCCCCGCCGCATCCGTGAAGCCGCGAGCATGTGGCGCGCGATCACGGATGCCGTCGGCATCGAGGCGCGAGACGAACTCTGGGACTCTCCCGACCTGGTCCCCACGGCTGCCGACATCGACGACCCGAGCGCACTGATTGCGCGGCTCGAAGCGCGCGCCCGTGGTGAGGAACCGGCACCGGACGAGTTCGACGACGCGCTGGCCCGACTGCTCTCAGGCGAAGACGGCGGTCCTGCCGAAGACGGCCCCGACGAGCAACCCGTCTAGGCCCGCAAGAGGGGCGCGTTCTGCGCCCGCGCGTCAACCGCTCCTCCCCAGGAGCGCTCATTGCCGCGCCAGGAGATTTCTGTGGACAGCGCCACCGCCGCGGCCCACCCGCCCCGGACAATCGGGACATGCTACGCATCGACCCCGCCTACCCGCCCCTGTGGCGAACCCCGACGATGCTTCAGTTCGGCAGGAGTGATCGCGTGCGGCTCGACGAGCCGGCGCTCTGGCAACTTCAGGTGATCCGCGAGCTGGTCAAAGGCATCCCGGAGGTCGGCGTGAGCGCGCTCGCCCGATCCCTCGGGGTTTCTACAGCCGACATCGACGCGCTGCTCGGCCGACTGGGACCCGTCATCGTCAGCAGCGGGACCGCCTTGCGCGTCGGAGTGGAGGTTGTCAACGATCCCGCGGCCCCGTATGGAACGCGCATCCGCGACGGACTGCACGACCTCGGGATCGACGCATCGCTGGACACGTCGCGGGAGCAGGATGCCGTCGTGATGGTCGCCGCGCACGGGCTGCATCCGCGGCGAGCTGCGACCTGGATGGGCGAGGACATCCCGCACATCGGAATCGTCCTGGGAGCTGGTGAGGCAGATGTCGGCCCGCTCGTCCTGCCGGGCCAGAGCGCGTGCTTGGTCTGCGTGGCAGCTCACGAACGCGACCGGGATCCGGCATGGCCGCTGGTGGCGGCGCAATTGGTCGGACGCGGCGATCCGGCGGGTCCGGCATCCCTCGCCGCCGAGGCAGCACTTCACACGGGAAGGCTGCTGCTGGCGGGACGTAGCGGGCTCAGTCTGCGTCTGACGCTCACTGACGGCGCCGAGAGCCGGCGGTGGGAGCAGCATCCCGAGTGCTCGTGCGGATCTCCTGCAGAAAACGCGACGGCGAGCGCCCCCGCGATCCCGCGGACCACGACAGCGACAGGGATCGCCGTGCCCGCGTGATGCCGACGTAGGCGAGGCGCCGCTCTTCGTCGATCTGGTCGAAGTGCGTGGCGTATGCGATCGGCAGCAGCCCTTCGGCAAGACCGACCAGGTACACGTGGTCCCACTCCAGACCCTTGGCTGCGTGCAGGGTCGCGAGCGTGATGGCACGAAGGGTCGGTTCATCCTGGGCCCGTGCGCGGGACATGAGCTCGTCGGTGAACGAACGCATGGTCGTTCCGGCCGGTGCCTCTTCGGCAAGCCGCAGGATCGCCGCGCGCGCCTCCCACGATTCACGCACGGCTCCTCCCGCGGGGGGCGCTTCGTCGGTCATGCCCAAAGAGCGCAGGATGTCGCGAACGGCGTCGACGAATCCTCGCTCAAGCGGTGCGACTGACGCGCCGCGCAGCGCCAGCACCGCCTGACGAACCTCGGGAAGGTCGAAGAACCGCCGGCCTCCCAGCACTGTCGTGGCGATCCCGGCGTCTGCCAGCGCTGCCGCGATCTCCGCAGACTGCGCTCCGGTGCGGTAGAGGACGGCGATGGATGCCGGATCTGCTCCCGCCCGGAGCTGCTCAGCGATGCGCACAGCCACGCCGCGGGCTTCGTCAGCCTCGTCGCGATAGGTCGACACGGTCGGCGTGGAATCAGGTGCTGTCTTCGCCGCCGCGGCCGTCAGGTGCACGGCCCCGGGGCGTTCTCGCATGAGGTCGTTGGCCACGGCCAGCACCGCTGCATCCGAACGATAGTTGCGGTGCAGTTCGACGACTCGGGCATCGTCCCACCGCAGTGGAAACTCGATGAGAAACCGCGGGTCTGCGCCTGCGAACGAATAGATGGTCTGGCTCGCGTCGCCGACCACGCAGAGGTCGCGCCGATCCCCCACCCACAGTTCGAGCAGGTGCTGCTGCAGAGGCGAGACGTCCTGATACTCATCGACGGTGAAGTGCCGGTACTGCTCGCGGACGGCCGCGAGCACGTGGGTCTCAGTCTCGAGCATCCCGGCGCACGCCAGGAGCACGTCCTCGAAATCCATCTGTCGGCGCTGGTCCTTGAGCGCCTCGTAGGCGCGGTGAAGCTCAACTGCGCTCGAGGCCGGCAGTCTCCCAACGGTGGCGCCCGCGCGGACGCGCGCGTACTCGTCGATCGTGCGCATCGTGACCTTGCGCCACTCAATGTCGGCGGCGACGTCGCGCAGAGTCGGTGTATCGAGCTGCAGTCCGATGCCATCGGCAGCGTGCGCGAGAACCCGCACCTTGTTGTCGATGATCGCGGGCGGGCGATCACCGGCGAGGGTGGGCCAGAAGTAGTTGAGCTGGGCGAGCGCCGCGCTGTGGAAGGTACGGGCTGCCACGCCGTCGACGCCCAGCATCCGGAGCCTCCCCCGCAGCTCACCAGCGGCCTTACTGGTGAAGGTGAGCGCCATGACACGACCCGGCGAGTATGCGCCGGTGTCGACGCCGTGCGCGATCCGCCGGGTGATCACGCGTGTCTTGCCGGTGCCGGCGCCGGCAAGCACGCACACCGGCCCGCGCAGAGCCGTCACCGCCTCACGCTGCTGCTCGTCAAGACCCTCGAGCGCGTTCACTGCTGCGCCGACCGGTACCACTGCTCAATGAGGGTGCGCGCGATGGAGCTGAGCCCGGGAAGCTGGACATCCGAATCGCCGCCCAGCGCTGCCCCGATCTCAGCGCGATCGAACCAGCGGACCTCGATGATCTCCTCGCCATCGGCGACGGGGATCTCGGTGCTCGTCACCGCGTGGAAGCCGACCATGAGCGAGCGCGGATAGGGCCATGCTTGCGATGCGACGTACGTCATGTCCTCGACGTGGACACCGGCCTCCTCGAGAATCTCTCGCGTGACCGCGGCCTCGAGGGATTCGCCGGCCTCAACGAACCCGGCAAAACACGAGAACCTGCCCATCCCCCAGGCGACATGGGATCCCAGCAGCAGCCTGGCCCCGGTGGGATCGGTGACAGCGACGATGACGGCGGGATCGGTCCGGGGAAAGATGTCCTGCTCGCACGAGGAGCAGCGCCGCGACCACCCACCGGACTGCAGCGCGCTCAGGGATCCGCAGCGGGGGCAGTAGGCCGAATCCAGTAACCAGCGCCCGAGGCTCACCGCCGCTACAAATGCCCCGCCGTCGGCATCGACGAGCTCTCCCCCGATGACGCGCAGCGACGCCCACGTAACTCGGTCACCGAAGCCACGCGGAATCTCGCGGAACGCGAGAACCCAGCGGTCGGTGCCATCGGACCCGGTGCCCAGGAAGGCGTACTCGCCATCGGCTCCTGCCAGCGCTGGGTCGGTGCTCGGCCACCACTGCAAGGCCGGCGCATCTCCATCGCGAGCGATCACCGGAGCGTTGTCGCGGTGCACCGGAAGCACGAGAGCTGCGTCATCCGGCGCGGATCCGATCGCCGTTCTGCGGTGCTCAGCACGGTCGAACCCGCCGCGGGCCAGTGGCGGGACGGCGAAGGAGCGCATGAGAACGAGGACCTCCCTCAAGGGCGTGGCGCGACGGCTGCGGCGCTTGCCAGACCTACCCTGGGCACATGGCGCGCACCCTGTTCACTCTAGCCGCGGCGGTCTCGGCCGTCGCGCCGGATGCCGACATCGTCGCCGTCGCCCCGCTGACCGAGCACTCGGCGGGCCGGATGGATGCCGTGCAAGCAACCCTCGACACCGGCGCCCAGGTCGTCATCCGTGTTGCAACGGACCCCGAGGCTGCCGACGACCTCCGCGCCGACGCACGGGCTCTGCGCGCGCTCACGCCCGGCGTACGCGCCTTGCTGCCATACGCTGCACCCGAACTCCTGGGCGAAGTTCCGCTTGCCGACGAAACCGCCGTGATCACAAGCTTCATCGCCGGCTACCGCGTCGACCCCGGCGAGGTCCCCGCCGGCCCCGGCGTCGCCCCAGCACTGGCCGACGCTCTCGCCGCCACACACGCCCTCCCCGTGTCGTGGGCTCGCGAGGCGGGCTTGGTCATTCGTTCGGCGGAGCAGGTCAGAGACGAAGCATCGCGCCTCGTCGACCGGGCCGAGCACACCAAGAGGATGCCGCGCGCCCTGGTGTCGAGGTGGCGTCGAGCAATCGCCGACGATGACCTCTGGCGCTTCGAACCGACCGTGGTCCTCGGCGGCGCGTCATCCTCCAGCTTCTTCCTCGCTGATCCTGGCGGGGTTCCCACCGTGGTCGGCGTCGCCGATTGGCACGCCGTCGCGGTCGGCGATCCGGCAGTAGACCTGCAGTGGCTGGCTTCGGCACCCGCCGCGGCCGGCGATGTCCTGGACGCCTACATCGCCGCAAGCAGCCGAGCCCCAGACGGCCTGCTGCGCTCTCGTGCTCGCCTGCACGCAGAGCTCGAGTTCGCGGCGTGGCTCGTGCACGGCCACGACGCTGACGATCGCGCGATCGTGGCCGACGCCGAAGCACTGCTCTCGTCACTGGCCGACACCGTGGGTGGCGACGATCTGGTTGTTCGGACGACGTCGGGTATGGACGATGCCATGGCGGTGCTGGGTAGCGTTCCCGACACGTCGGCAGCGCTCGCTGATACCGAGGCGCAGCCCGCAGACACGTCGATGCACACCGACGCGTACGATCCCGAAGAACTCGCGATGTGGCTCCCCGCCGAGGACGACGCTCAACTCAACGAGTCGTCCGACACGCCCGACCCCGATGGTGACTTGCCCGCAGCGGATGACGAGGCCGTGCCCGTGCTCGAAAGCGAGCGTGAGAGTGCTGTGACGTCCGATCTCGTGACGGCTCCCATCATCCTTCCGGCGACTGCCTCGTCGGCACTGTTCGGGTCCGAGGATGGTTCTGACGCCGACGAGCCGGCCCGCGCCGCGCGCGCGGCGTTCCAGAGGTGGGCAAGCTCCGGTTCCGAGTAGACCCGGTCGGAGCGGATCGTGAGATCGTCGGCGACGTAGTACAGCACGACATCGATCTCGTCCAGGGGCACGCCCGTTCGCTTGTGATAGGCGAGGCGATACAGCGCGAGCTGCAGCATCCGGTTGCTCCGGTCGGCTTCCGATCGCGGCGGGGCACCGGTCTTCCAGTCGACGATTTCGATCCTTCCGCCGCGATCCTCACGCCGGTAGACCGCATCGAGCTTGCAGATGACCTGCTCCACCCCCGTGGCACCGCGCAGCGACATGTCGATCTCTGTCTCCACCTCGATCGGAGCGAGCCCCGCCCATTCGGAGCGCAGGAATATCTCCTGGAGCCTGGTCAACGCCGCGTCCTCCGATTCCGCCACCGCCGCACCGGAAGCCACACCGAGGTCGATGCCCTCGTCGTCGAGGTCGAGCTCCCACAGCGCATCGTCCAGGGACGATCCGCGGCCCGTCTTGCCCGATCGGGACTCGACCCAGGCATGGAAGCGCGTCCCGAGGGTCGTCGCGCGGTACGGCCGTTCCGGCATGGGGCGGACGAAGTCGTCAAGCGCAGCGCCGGCATCGACGACGAAGTCCTTGAAGCGTGAGGCAGCGACCCGGCGGGGTCCCTCGCTGGCGGCACGATGCAGCGCGGCACGCTCGTCGCGTTCTGCCAGCAACTGCACGATCTCAGGATCGATGTCCGGCTCGACGGAGGGCTCTGTCTGCCACCGATCCAGAATGTGTCGCACTCGCTGCGCCGCGCGATGGACCCGGTCGGCGCGTGTCCCGAGCGGGTCCATGGGCCAGGTCACCGCGGGCCCACGACGGTCCTCGTAGGGATTCGCGCTGTCGTCAGTCGAGCCGGTGGATTCCCACCCCAGGGCAGCGCCGATCTCATCGAGGAAGACGCTGGGAGCGCGCTGGTCACGCTGCCCTCCCCACCGCGAGCCAGTCAACAGCAGATCACTGCGCGCCCGGGTGACTGCGACGTAGGCCAGCCGTCGCTCCTCAGCGGCGAGGTGATCTTTGACGGATGCCTTGAACTGCGTGATCTCGGTCCGTAGCGCCTTTCGGTCCGTCGCCTCCTCCCACGCGAGCGCCGGAAGTGCGGCACGATCACCGCGGAACCGATAGGGCAGCGTGCCGTACCCCATCCATCCCTGCGTCGACCGGGGCCGCGCCGGCAGTTCGTCCTGCACCATCCGCACGACCGCGACGGCGTCCCATTCCAATCCCTTTGCACCGTGGATGGTGAGCAGCTGAACGACGCCCGGCTCGGGCGGCTCCGTGCGCGGCATGAGTTCGTCGGTCTCTTCGGCATGGTCAAGCCACGCGAGCAGGCTCGAGAGCGACCCTCGCTCATCGACGGCCAGGAACCCTTGGATCTCGTCGAGGAACGATCGCAGCTGCGCTGTGGCAAGACCTGCCGGGCCGCGAGTCTCGTTCGCCGCGAGTTCAATATCGAGCAGCAGCTCGCGTTCTATCGCTCGGATCACTTCGGGGATCGGACCACCGAGCACACCGCGCAGCCGGTGGAACATGCCAGATGCACCCCGAAGTCGCTCGACGCCTTCGGGGCTAAAGTCTGAGAGCAGTGCGCTGCCGGGCCGCAGCGATCGGATCCTGTCGAGCGCGTCGACAATTGATGCCTGTTCGTCGGGCCCGACCGAGTCCCGCATCCGTGCGAGTACCTCCGGTGCCAGCGGAGTGAGATCGGCTCCGCGCCGTGCAAGGGTGTCTGCGAGCCGGCGGAGGGCTGCCAGGTCCGACAGCCCGACCCCGAAGCGCGGACCCGACAGGATGCGGATGAGCGCGGACCCCTGACGCGGATCATCCAACACGCGCAGCACGGCGACGACGTCAACGACCTCGGGCGTGGAGAGCAGCCCACCGAGACCCAGGATGCGGTGTGGGATCCCCCGCTCTGCAAGCGCGTCGGCGAACACCGTCATGTGGCGCTTGGTGCGGAAGAGGATGGCACCCGAATGAGCATCGCCGCCCCGACCTCCGCGTGTTGCCTCATGCTCAGCGCGCAACCGCGCGAAGAAAGCCGCGACCTCTGCAGCTTCGTCATCGATCGTGTTCGCATACACGTGCCCCACGTGACCGGCGGGCGCCCCCGGCCGAGGCTCAAGGGGCGGGATCTGGATGCCGCGAGCGCCGTGGTCGGCAATGAGCGCGTTGGCGGCGTCCAGAATGAGCGCGTCGTTGCGCCAGCTGGTCATGAGGGCCACGTTCGTGCAGGCGGTGGTGCGGGCGAACGCTGCGGGGAAGGACGCGAGGTTGTCTGCGCTGGCGCCCCGCCAGCCATAAATCGACTGATGCGGGTCGCCGACCGCCATGACCGCACCGTCGGCGAACAACTCGGCGAGCAGTTGGGTCTGCTGAACCGAGGTGTCTTGATACTCATCGAGCAGCACAACGCGGTACTGACCTCGCACCTCGTCCGCAACCGATGGTGCAGCTGTCACGATCTGGAGGGCACCCGAGACCTGGTCTGCGTAGTCGACGGTTCCCTGGGCAGCCTTTGCCCGCGTGTAGTCACGGACAAGCCCGGCGAGGAGGGGAAGCGCGCTCATCGCCGTGTGGAACTTCTCGATGTCGCCGGGGGATGCCAAGGCCGGGTTGCAGGCTGGCTCGATGGTGCGAGCGACACGGTCACCGAACGCCGCCAGCTCGTCGAGGTCGACGCCGTGATCCAGAACCTCGCCGGAGAGCCGCTGCAGGCTGTCGACGACAGTGCCGAACCGGTCCTCACGGTCGGCGAGCCGTGGATCGCGCGAGGAGATCACAATGCGCCGCGCGAGCAGCCAGGATGCCGAGGGGCTCAGCAGCGCAGCATCGGGGTCGCGTCCGATCCTGGCGCTGTGCTCGCGCACGAGCGAGTCTGCGAACGCGTTGTAGGTCGACACGCGTGGGCGAAGAAGCAGGTGTTCGGCATCCATCTGGGTCGCCGACTCGATCCTGCCCGCGCGGGTCAGAGCATCAATGCGGGCGAGCCGCCGCTCGATCCGCTCGGCAAGCTCGCCCGCGGCCTTGCGTGTGAAGGTCAGGCCGAGGATCTCGTCGCGGCGGACGATGCCGTTGACCACGAGCCACACGACCCGCGCCGCCATCGTTTCGGTCTTGCCGCTTCCGGCGCCCGCCACCACGAGGACGGGAGACAGCGGCGCCTCGATCACACGCTGCTGCGGCTGGGTGGGCGGGGGCAGCTCGAGAAGCTCAGCGATCTGCAGTGACGACAGGCGGGCCGCAGGGTGCGCGCCGCCTGATGTGAGCGCGGTCACGGGGCACTCACCGGCTTGACGGTATGAAGGCGGCACACCGCGAAATGATCGTCGTTGCAATGCGCGTCGGGGTACGCGGTGAAGCTGTCGGCAGCCATCGCCTCGGCATCCGCGACGATGCGGTGAAGCAGTGCGGACCGGGTGTCAGCGTCCAGCGGCAGTTGTTGCGCCATCCGGTAGTCGGAGCCCTTGAGCGTCTTCGAGAGCACCAGCAGTCGAGCTCCCACGAGCTGGCTCTGCTCAGCCCCAGGCACCGCCCCGGCTCCCACGGCGAGTTGATAGGCCGCCAACTGCGCGTCGGTCGCCACCTTGTCATCCGAAACGCGCGCCTCGGATCGCCCTGTCTTGAGGTCGATCACGGCAACGCGAGGGTCGGCATCCTCGAGCCACCGCTCGACGCGATCGATCGACCCGCTGATGATCGCGATGGTTCCCTCGCGAGGCGACCCCGGTGCGCTGATCGCCTCAACGTACGGCCCGTCGCTGCCTGCGACGACCGCGATACGAAAACGCGCTTCAGCACCGGCCACTTCTCCCCCGCGCGCGGCGAATTCCCGCAGGTAGCTCGCCAGTCGGCGCGTAAGAGTCGTAGCCCACTGGCGTTCTTGTTTGGAAAGCCAGTCGGCTTCGAAATCGAGCTCGCCCCACCGCTCTTCAACGATGGCATCGAGGAGTTCGAAGGTCCCGTCGGGAGCGGTCTCCATCGCAGCATGCAAGATCGTACCGAGGCCCGCCGAGAAGGTTCGCGAGTCACCGCCGAGCTCCCGAATCGCCCAGTCCAGCCCGCACTCCTCGAACGCCTCCACGCGCGACGGCGAGATAGAGACAGGCGCGCGATGCAAATCATGGATGCCACCCTCCCCCGTGCGCGCGGTCACGCCATACCACGACGCGGGGTCGGCACCGGGCACCCCTGCCAGAGCCAGCGCGGCCAGCTGCGTTGCGGCGTGCTCCGCGACAGCGGGGTCTGTCGTCTCGACGAGCGTTCGGCGGAAGCTGGCAACGGCACCGCGGAGGGTCAGCGGATGCCGATCCGAGCGGCGCGGCGGCGGTTCCGGCAGGTACGAGAACAGGGCGCTGGGTGCCTGGTCCTCGTCGTTCACGGCGGTCACGAGGAGGCGCGAGCGAGCACGCGTGAGTGCGCGCTCGAACAATCGCAGCTCCTCATGCAGCACGCTGCGCCGGCGGTCGAGAACGTCAAGAGCTAGCGTCGTCCCGCCGTGACGCCAGACTTCGGACTCGTCGGCGAGGCGCCAGCCATCGAGAAGGCTCCCGCGCAGCCGGGTATTCGGCCAGATGCCATCCTGGACGCCGGCGATCACGACCGCCTCGAACTCCCGACCCAACGAGCCCGCCGGGGTCAGAATCTCGACGACACCCCGGCGCTGCGCGGCTGCGAGAGAGTCCTCCGGCACCTCGCTGCCGAGGATGTCGGCAAAGAACCTGGCGGGGTCTTCGTCCTCACGCTCGGCGGATCGCTTGGCCGCCGCGAACAGTGCGACCAAGGCATCCAATGACCGGGTAGCGTCAGCTCCCTCCGCCCCGCCCAGGCGCGCCCGCTCCCGCCACGGCCCCGCCAGCTGCGACCTGTCCCACGCCATCCAGAGCAGCTCATGCGCCGAGTCGCCACGGGCGGCGCCGGCATGGATCTGCGCAAGTGTCTGTGCGAGGCGATGAGCAGTGCGTGCCTGCGGCGTGTCGATCAGAACCAGGGCGGCGGGCTCAGCCATCGCCTCGGCGAGCAGCTCGGAGGCCGCGCGTCTGCTCTCCCCCTCGAATTCGTGTGCCCGCAGCACAGCACGCAAGCGCCGCAATCCGATGGCGTCGAGGCCACCAAAGGGCGAGGTCAACGCCGCAGCCACCTCGTCGGCAGGTCGCTCGGCGGGGGCCATCATCCCGAGACGCACCAGGTGCAGCAGTCCCCGCACCGCGGGTTCTTCTCCGAGCGGTCGTGCCGCGCTGGCTGCGCGCGTCGGAACCTCGCGTGCCGCCAGCTCAGCCGTCAGCCTCGCGACCTGGCGCGTGTCGTGCGCAATGACGGCGAGCTCGCCCCACGGTAGGCCCTCCGCGACATGCCAGGAGCGAAGTGTCCGCGCGATCCCGTCAAGCTCTTCGTGCGGCGATGCCGCCCACATCGCCGTGATCTCACCGGCGGCGCCCACGGCTGCGTCCTCCGCAGCAGGAAGTTCGGCATCCGGAGCAAGGCGGTGCTCGACCGCGCCGGCGGCGCCGATCGATCCTGCGACTGCGCGGGCAACCCGCACGAGGGTGGGACGGGCGCGGTACGGATGCCGCAGCACGAACCTGTCGGTAAACATCGATGCCAGCCGCGCGAAGGTTTCCGGGCCTGCGCCCCGGAATGCGCCGGAGCCGACATCGGGATCCCCGAAAGCGAGAACGGAAATGCCCCGAACCCGTGCCGCCTCTACGAGCGCCACCGCACCCCAGCTAAGTTCTTGCGCATCATCGACCATGAGAACGCGCGGCACCGCGGTGACGCTGCCGAGCAACAACGCATCGGTTGCTTCGCGAAGCACCTCGGCGGGGTCGCGATGGGCGGGGCGCAGGCGGGAGAGCACGTACCGGTACTCGCGCCAGAACGAGCCTGCCGCGGACCACACCGCGTTGGCACGGTCCGCCCCCAGCCGCTCGAGGTCGTCGGGTGCAAGGCCCAGTTCGGTCGCGAGCGCGAACAGAGCACGCAGTTCTGAACGGAAAGCCCGAGAACGTCGCACCGCTGTGCCCAGCGACTCCGGCCACCGGGATGGCCCCTCCTCGGCGTCAGCCTCATCGCCCTCGAGAAGATCGGCGATGACGGCATCCTGATCAGGAGCGGTGAGAAGCTGCGGAAGCGGATCGCCGGCCGCCACGGCGCGCGAGCGCACGAGCTGGAAGGCGAACGACGCGATCGAACGTGCCAAGGGGCCGGGCGTTGCGATGTCGAGGTCGGCGGTGACCCGATCACGCAGGTCGGTTGCGCTCTGGCGCGTGGGCGTCAGGATCAGCAGATCGTCGGGGAGCACCTCGCCGACCCGAAGGAGCCGGGCCGCCCGCTCGAGAATCGCGGATGTCTTGCCCGTGCCCGCTGCGCCAATCACCAGTCCGCTCGCATCTGCCGGCAGCGCGACGACCTGTGCCTGCGAGCGATCCATAACGACGACGCTACCCAGCCCCGACGACATCACGGTGTCGTAGAGTTGCCATGCACCTACGGCACCGGTCGCACGGGCGCATGAGAAAGGCAGGAACGTGGAGATTCGCATCGGCATCACGAATTCGGGTCGCGAGCTGAACTTCGAGACGAACGATTCTGCCGCTGACGTGCGCCAGTCCGTTGCCCAGGCCCTGGACTCCGGCGCGACGCACGTCACCTTCACCGACGTGCGAGGCAACGCCTATATCGTTCCCACCGCAGGACTTGCCTACGTCGAGGTCGGCACCGAAGAGGCTCGCCGGGTCGGCTTCGTCGCCTGATCAGATCCGAGCGGACTACGCGGCAAGCCCGAGGTCGTCCATCCGTCGGGAGTGCGCTGCCATGAGCTGCGTGAACACCGGCTCGACCTTCTGCTCGTCTTGCACCTGAAGCTGCTTGGGTCGCAGGGCCGAGCGCGCGACCAACAGCGTGTCCCCCACTAGGCGACGTCCCCACATAGCCAGCAGTGAGCGCCACTCGTCGTCGCTGTCGATCGTTTCGGTGAGAATCTCGACGACCGCCTGACGGTCGGCATCCGCACCGAGAATGCGCGCGACGCGACGCCCGGTGTCTCCGTAGCTGGCAGCGAGCGCAAGGTAGAAGTCGTCGAGCATGCCGGCGATGATGTGGACCGACAGCATGGTCTCCTGCGGGCGCACGCCGTGGGTGGCGCGGCGGAACTGATCGAGCGGTTCCCGGAAGGGCAGCATCAGCGCGGTGGGATCATCTCCTCGATCACGGATGACGTCGACGAGAGCCTCGTGCTTGGTCAGTGCCGCCCCCGCAGCTCGCGACAGCGCTTCCTTCTTCTCGAGCGACGGCGTCATAGCGATGAGCTCACTCAGAGTCTCGAAGAACCCGAGCTGCAGATAGGCGGCCTGGCCGAGGAAGACGTCAATGTCGGGAGCGAGCTCTTCGAAATCGACGCGATGCGCGTCGCCGAAGTCGCCCCGAGACCGCAACGACAGCGTCGCGGCCAGCGGACGGCTCTTTCGCCAAAACTTCCAGTCGACCACGCACACAGCCTAGGGCCAGCACGGGGCGACCCGCCGGGCGAGGCCGCTCCGAGGGGTCATCCAGCGCTCGCCGGTAGACTGAGGCAGTCTCCGGCGTAGGCCCGGAGCCCCGCGCCTGCGGCTGAGTGAAGGGCGTGGATCCGACACCAGCGGCAGCGCAGGCTGCCAGACAGGCTTTTATCGTGACGACTTTCGCCGACCTCGGCGTAGATCAAGACATCGTCGATGCGCTCGCCGAGCGCGGCATCGTGGATGCATTTCCCATCCAGGAACAGACCATTCCCTTGGGTCTTCCCGGCCAGGACATCATCGGCCAGGCAAAGACCGGCACCGGCAAGACCTTCGGTTTCGGCATCCCGGTCGTACAGCGACTCGGACTCGACCCCGAACACGGCGTGAAGGCGCTCATCGTGGTCCCCACCCGGGAACTCGCCGTCCAGGTCTACGAAGACATCGACATGCTGACCAAGAACCGGTCGACCTCGGTCGTCGCTATCTACGGCGGCAAGGCCTACGAGGGTCAGATCGAGCAGCTGAAGGCCGGCGCGCAGATCGTCGTCGGCACTCCGGGTCGACTCATCGACCTCGCCGGCCAGCGCCTCCTGGATCTCTCGAACGCGACTGAAGTCGTGCTCGATGAGGCCGACAAGATGCTGGATCTCGGGTTCCTTCCCGACATCGAGAAGATCTTCCAGCGCGTGCCCGCCGTCCGCCACACGCAGCTGTTCTCGGCGACGATGCCCGGCCAGATCGTGACTCTCGCGCGCCGGTTCATGAGCAACCCGATCCACATCCGGGCAACCGACCCGGATGAGGGCCTCACCCAGGCGAACATCCGGCACCTCGTCTACCGGGCGCACTCGCTCGACAAGGACGAGGTCATCGCCCGCATCCTCCAGGCAGAGGGCCGCGGCAAGACTGTCATCTTCACCCGCACCAAGCGGGCAGCGCAGAAGCTCGTCGACGAGCTGCAGGACCGCGGATTCTCGGCGGTGGCGGTGCATGGCGACATGAGCCAGGAGGCCCGCGAGCGCTCCATGGCAGCGTTCAAGGCCGGCAAGAAGGATGTGCTGATCGCCACGGATGTCGCAGCCCGCGGCATCGACGTCGACGACGTGACGCACGTGATCAACCACACCATCCCCGACGACGAAAAGACCTATCTGCACCGGGCAGGCCGCACTGGCCGCGCCGGGCGCACCGGTATCGCCGTGACCTTCGTCGACTGGGACGACCTGCACAAATGGGCCCTCATCAATCGCGCGCTGGAGTTCGGTCAGCCCGAGCCGATCGAGACGTACTCGTCGAGCCCGCACCTCTACACCGATCTCGCCATCCCCGAGGGCACGAAGGGTCGCATCGTGACCGCGCCGCGCACCGAAACCGTCTCGACGGTGGAGGGCGCGTCATCGAACGGACGGTCCGGATCGCGTCGTCGTCGCTCGCGCGGCGGATCGTCAGGCGCGTCGGGCTCGAGCGCGTCGCAGGGTTCAGCGGAAACGCCGACGCGCACCGCCGACGGCGCAGGCACGCACGACGGTGGTGGCGCCGAGCACCGCGACGGCACCACGACACCACGTCGCCGCCGCCGGCGCCGGGGGCCTCGCCCCGACGCAGCCTGATCCGCGCGCAACGACGCGGGCGTTGCTCTCGAAACGAGACACCCGACAGCGCTAAGGTGATGGCTGCGGCATGGCGCCGCGAAAACCCCGAAAGGCTGTCATGCGATTTCTTGAAGCTGTGACGACGGGATACGAGTACCAGGGATTCTGGGGCTCGTTCTGGGACATCATCTGGTGGTTCCTGTGGATCTTCGTCTTCGTTGCGTACCTGTTCGTGCTGTTCGCGATCATCGGCGACCTCTTCCGTGACCACAAGCTCAACGGTTGGTGGAAGGCCGTCTGGATCATCTTCCTGCTCTTCCTCCCCTTCATCACGGCGCTGGTCTACCTCATCGCGCGCGGCCGCGGCATGAGCGAGCGCTCCATGAAAGAGGCCGAGCAGATCAAGCAGGCCCAGGATGCCTACATCCAGTCGGTCGCCGGTGGCGGGGCCAAGCACAGCCCGGCCGAGGAGATCGCCCGCGCCAAGGCGCTCCTGGACGCCGGCACCATCTCGCAGGCCGAGTACGACCAGCTGAAGGCCAAGGCCCTCGGCTGATCCGACGCTCACGCGAAGCGCCCCCGTCTCTTCTCGAGGCGGGGGCGCTTCGCTGTGCGCGAGAGGTTCGGCATCCGAACCTCGCAGAATCGCGCGAACCTCGCAGGATTGCGGCCCGTGACTGCGGATTTCGCGCGATCCTGCGAAGCTCGGTGAGGTCTATGCCCGGAGCAGGGGCCCTGACCTACGGGTACACCGGCGCACTACCGTGCCCGGCGGCGAGGATGCGCTCGACCATGGCGGGGGCTGTCGTGTGTTCGCCCGGCATATTCGGCTTGCCCAGGCCGTGATAGTCGCTCGAGCCGGTCACGATGAGGTCGCGCTCGGCGACCAGCGACTCCAGCTGACGGATGCCGGCAGCGGTGTTGTCGCGGTGGCCGAGTTCGAAGCCGGCAAGCCCCGCATCCAGCATCCGGTTCACGAGCGGCGTGGGGAAGGGGCCCGCGCGCCCGGCGGGGTGGGCGAGGATCGGCACTCCCCCGGCTGCGACGATGAGCCGGACCGCGGTGACCGGGTCGGGGGCGAACAGAGCGACGTAGTAGGGGCTCCGGGGGCTGAGGATGCCGCGGAAAGCCTCGTCGCGATCCTGCACGTGTCCGCGAGCGACGAGCGCGTCCGCGATGTGCGGGCGACCCACGGTGGCACCGTCGGAGGTCTGCGCGAGGATGTCTTCCCACTCGAGGTCGAAGTCGCGGGCGATGCGATCGGAGATCATCCGGGCACGCTCAAGCCGGGACGTCCGCACCCGCTCGGTCATCGCCCGCAGTTGCTCGTCGTCGGGGTCGAAGAGGTACGCGAGCACATGAACGCTGCGCCAGTCATCACGCGCCGACATTTCCATACCCGGAACGAACATCATGCCGAGCGATGCCGCAGCCTCCGCGGCCTCCGCCCAGCCCGCGGCGGTGTCGTGGTCGGTCAGGGCGGCAATGCGCAGGCCGTGACGATGCGCCGCGCGCATGACGTCAGCCGGCGCGTCAGTCCCATCCGACTGCGTCGAGTGGAGATGCAGGTCGGCGGGTCCCTCGAAGAGCCGCTCGTCGTCCACCGTTTGAGCCTAGCGCCGCACGCACAGCTCACCGCGGCGCGGCTCGTACCTATCTCCCAGACCGCTGTCATAGGCTCGCGGACGTGCGTCGGGCTCTGGGGATCCTCGTTGCGGTGATCTGGATCGCCGTGGTCGCGGTGCTCACCGCACCCGACTTCTTCCGGGTCGAGCGCCTCGCACCGATCGCGCAGATCATCGCCTTCCGCGGCGTGATCGTGCTCGCTCTCGCGGCGGTCGGCATCATCGCCCTGCTCGCGTCCTTCGCTCGGTCGATCCGTCCGCTCGCGGTCACCGTCCTGATCGTCGCGCTGGTCGGTGTCGTCGCGAACGGGGCAGTCGTGCTGGGTCGCGGCATCGGCACCGAGGGCCTTCCCGCGAAGACCGACACGGCGATCCGCGTCATGACGTGGAACACCGCGGGACCAGCGACTTCGGCCGATGAGATCGCGCGGCTCGCGGTCGCGATGGATGCCGACATCGTCGCTCTTCCCGAGACGACCATCGAGACGGGCGAGCAGGTGGCTATCGAGATGCGTGAGCTCGGGCATCCAATGTGGGCACACCACGCGAAGGACCCGTCGACCCCGTGGGATGCCGGATCGACGACCCTCCTCATCACCCCCGACCTCGGCGATTACGCCGTGATCGAGTCGTCGGTGGAGGGCACGAGCACGACATCCACGGTGCCAAGCGCCGTCGCGATGCCCGTCTCCGGGGTCGGCCCGATCGTCGTGGCAGCACACGCCGTCGCGCCCCGCGCGGACTACATGGAGGACTGGCGCGCCGACCTCCGCTGGCTCGGCGACCAGTGCGCCGCCGACAACGTCATCATGGCCGGAGACTTCAACGCGACGCTCGACCACTTCGGTGGACTCGGCGTCGATGGCGGCGAACTCGGACGCTGCCGGGATGCCGCGGCAGCCAGCGGCACAGGAGCCGTGGGCACCTGGAGCACGGCCTGGCCGCCGCTATTCGGCACCGCCATCGACCACGTCATGACAACGGACGCGTGGACGGTGACCGGATCGCTCGTCCTCTCGTCGGTGGACAGCAGCGGAAGCGATCACCGGCCGCTCGTGGTGCAACTGGAGCCCGCCGCCCCCTGACCCGCGCGATGCACTCGTGCGAGACTGGATGAATGAGCACGACCGGCGACAGCGAAGCCACGACGACGACTGCGGCGACCGAAAACAGCACGACGAACCGCAAGCAGCCGTTCCCGCAGGGATTCCTCGACACGATCTCCACGGGCTGGGCTGAGCGCCCCGAGACACTCCCCCCTGCCCGGTCGCGGGCCGTGTTCGCGGCACGACGCCGCGCCGCGCTGTCCGCCGCCTTCCCCGGCGAGCGGCTGGTCTTTCCCGCCGGTGAACTCAAGCAGCGCTCGAACGACACCGACTACCGGTTCCGGGCGCACTCGGCTTTCTCACATCTGACCGGGTGGGGCTCGGATGCCGAACCCGGCGCGATCCTTGTGATGGATCCGCTTCCTGAGGGCGGACACGAGGCGGTCCTGTACTTCCGCGAGCGTGCCGACCGTACGACTGCGGAGTTCTACGCCGACGCATCCATCGGGGAGTTCTGGATCGGACCCCGTCCAGCGCTTGCGGGTGTTGCGGCAGACCTCGGCATCCGCACCGACCACATCGCCGCGTTCGCCCCCGCCGACGGGGAGCGCGTCGTGGACACCGACGCCGACCTCACCCGCGCGGTCTCGGAGATGCGGCTGATCAAAGATGAGGATGAGATCGCCCAGATGCGCGAAGCCGTCGCCGTGACCGCGGCAGGGTTCGACGACATCGTCGCCGACCTCCCCCGGATCATCGAGCACCCTCGCGGAGAGCGGATTGTCGAGGGCGTCTTCCACCTCCGTGCGCGCAGCGACGGCAACGGAGAGGGATACGACACGATCGCGGCCTCCGGACCCCACGCCTGCTACCTGCATTGGACCCGCAACGACGGCGCCGTGCTGCCGGGAGATCTGATTCTGATCGACGCGGGCGTCGAGCTCGACAGCCTCTACACCGCAGACATCACCCGAACCCTGCCGGTCAGCGGGACGTTCACGGAGGTGCAGCGGCGCGTCTATGAGACCGTGCGGGAGGCCGCGGATGCCGCGTTCGCTGCAGCCCGCCCCGGGGTCACGTTCCGATCCATCCACGAAGCCGCGATGGGGGTCATCGCTGCCCGCACCGCGGAGTGGGGCCTTCTTCCCGTGACCGCTGACGAGGCCCTCGCTGTCGACACCGGTGGCCAGCACCGCCGGTACATGGTGCACGGAACCAGTCACCACCTCGGCATCGACGTTCACGACTGCGCTCAGGCTCGCCGCGAGATGTACTACGACGGCATCCTGCAGCCCGGAATGGTGTTCACGATCGAGCCGGGGCTGTACTTCCAGATCGACGACCTCACGGTGCCCGAAGAACTGCGCGGCATCGGTGTGCGGATCGAGGATGACGTCCTGATGACCGCCGACGGACCGGTGAACCTGTCTGCGGGGATCCCCCGCACCGCCGACGAGGTCGAAGCCTGGATCGCGCGCCTCGCGCGCTAGCGCAGAGAGCGGGCGACTAGGCCTTGTCGTCGCCCTGAGTCGCCGCGTCCTCGTCGGCTTCAGTGTCGGGGGCGCCCGGATTAGGTGAGGCGTCAGTCGCCGGTTCGGCCGCGGCGCCTGGAGGTGTCACGTCCTCGATCCGCTGACCGTAGCGCGGCGGTTCCTGAGGGGCAGCCGGCCGCTCGGGCGGCGGGGCTACCACCTGCGTGCGCGGCGCTGCCTGCGCTGCAGCCTGCGGGCCCAAGACCTGGCGTGCCCGACCTGCACTGCTGCCGGCAACGGCGATGTCGTAGTGGTCGGCGACGAACTGCATGACCGACGCGAAGTCGCGACGGCGGCGGACGATGGCGAAGGTCAGCAGGCTCGCCAGCATGCCGATCGCGATACCGACGAACAGCACACCGACGAAAGCCTGGATCGGCACGTTCGGCATCCCGAGCACGAAGACGGCAGAAAACAGCATGCCCAGGAGAAGTCCGTTGATCGCGCCCGAGCGAGCAGCCGTCGCGTAGCCGAGGCGACCGGTGACCCGCTCCATCGAACGCAAGCCCTGACCGACGATCGTGATCTCACGCGCGGGAATGTCTTCGGCGATGAGCTTGGACACCGCCTTCTGGGCGGCTTCGTACTTGTCGAAGGTCGCGACGGTCTGTCCGACGTCCTCGAGGTTGCGGGCGAACTGGCCCCCCATCATGCTCATTCGTCCATCCTCCCATGCCGGGTCTTGCCATCCGCTGAGTCGCCACGAATCGTCGCTCGTAACCAGAGGAGGGCATGCCCGGGTGCGGGGCTACGCTGGACGGGTGAACACGCAGCGGGTCTTTGTCGCGCGCCTCTCGGGCTGCGCCGTCTTCGACCCTGCCGGCGACCGGCTCGGACGGGTCCGCGATGTCGTGGTCGTCTACCGCGCCGATGACCCGCCGCGCGTCGTCGGGCTCGTGGTCGAGATTCCCGGCCGGCGAAACGTGTTCGTCTCGATCGGGCGCGTCACCTCGATCGCCCCGGGGCAGGTCATCACCACCGGCCTCATCAACGTCCGCAGGTTCCAGCAGCGCGGTGGCGAGGTGCGGGTCCTCGCTGAACTCCTCGGTCGCCGCGTGTACTTCCGCGACGGGTCAGGCGAGGCAGTCATCGAGGATGCCGCCATCGAGCGCGACCGGCTCGGCGCCTGGGACATCGGCCAGCTGTTCCTGCGTCGTCCTCGCACCAGCGCATCTCCGTTCACGAAGGGCCCGACCACGCTAGCCAGCTGGGAAGAGGTCACCGAGCAGCTCGATTCCACGCAGGAGCCGTCGGCCGAACAGCTCGTTGCGACCCTGAGCGAGCTGAAGCCTGCCGACCTCGCCAACACGCTGCTCGATCTTCCCGACGCTCGCCTGCTCGAGGTCGCCGAAGAACTTCCCGACGACCGTCTTGCCGACGCACTCGAGGAGATGCCCGAGGACGACCAGGCGCACATTCTCGAGCAGCTGGGTGATGAGCGTGCCGCCGACATCCTCGACGCGATGGAACCGGATGACGCAGCCGACCTGCTCGGACAGCTCCCGGCAGGCCGCAGCGAGGCGCTGCTCGATCTCATGGAGCCCGAGGAAGCCGAGGACGTCCGGGAACTCCTGAAGTACGGCCCCGACACCGCCGGTGGTCTCATGACGAGCGAGCCGATCGTGCTCTCGGCCGAAGCGACGGTCGCCGAGGCACTCGCGCTCATCCGCCGTCACGAGCTGCATCCGGCGCTCGCGGCGTCGGTGTTCATCACCCTGCCCCCGTACGAAACGCCGACGGGCCGGTTCCTTGGCACCGTGCACTTCCAACGGATGCTGCGCTACCCGCCCCACGAGCGGCTCGGCTCCCTCATCGATGACACCATCGAGCCGCTGGCAGCCACCGCAACGGCGGCCGAGGTCGCCCGCATCCTCGCCTCGTACAACCTGGTATCTGTGCCGGTCGTCGACCAAGTCCACCGCCTGGTCGGTGTCGTCAGCGTCGACGATGTGCTCGACTACCTGCTCCCTGAAGACTGGCGCTCGCACTCGAGCGACCAGCGACCGGTGTCGTTTCCCTGGACAGGGCCGGTGAAGCTGTGATGGCGCGCTCGCCCCGGGGGCTGGACGCCCCCCGCGGTCGGTCGAGCATGCCGATTCGCAGTCGCACACCCCAGCCCTCGCGGGATCGGTTCGGACGAGCAACCGAGTGGATCGCCCGCAACATGGGCACCCCCTGGTTCCTGGTGGCTCTCACCCTGTTCTGCGTCGCCTGGATCGCGTGGAACACCGCAGCTCCCGAGAACCTGCGGTTCGATTCCGCCGCCAACGGCTTCACGGCCCTGACGCTCATGCTCTCGCTGCAGGCCTCCTACGCCGCTCCCCTCATCCTGCTCGCCCAGAACCGGCAGGATGACCGCGACCGCGTGCAGATCGAGCAGGACCGTCAGCGCGCAGAACGAAACCTCGCCGACACCGAGTACCTCGCGCGCGAGATCGTGGCCCTGCGCATTGCCCTCACCGAGGTCACCTCCGAGGTCGTAACCCGTGACACGCTGCGCGCCGAGCTGAAGTCGCTGCTGAGAAAGCTCGACGAACGCGCGGAGCCGCACCACACCGAGGGTGAGCCCTCCGCAGGCGCAACTCTCCCTCGCGAAGGTGGTTCGGTGTGACCAGCGGAGACGTGCGGTGACTGCCGCAGACGAGGTCACGCGCGCCGTCGGAGCCGTGATCGATCCGGAGTTGCGCCGCCCTATCGGTGAGCTCGGGATGGTACGCGGCACGCGCGTTGACGATGGCACGGCGTGGGTCGACATCGCCCTCACCGTCGCCGGATGCCCCGCCGCCGCGCGCATCGAATCCGATGTTCGCGCCGCGGCCCTGTCAGTGCCCGGGGTGGCGTCAGCGGAGATCGCGGTCGGGGTCATGGATGCCGACGAGCGGGCTCGCCTCACCGAGATGCTGCGCGGCGGACGCCCGGCCCGGTCGATGCCGTTCGGGCCTGACTCCCTGACCCGCGTGATCGCGGTTACGAGCGGTAAGGGCGGTGTCGGCAAGTCGACGCTGACCGCGCTCCTGGCGACGACCCTGGCAGCGCGCGGTCTTCGCGTCGGGCTCATCGACGCCGACGTCCACGGATTCTCGATTCCCGGCATCCTGGGTCTTGTCGGACCCGACGGGGCACCCCCGCAACCGACCCGGATCGATGACCTCATGCTTCCTCCCGTCGCGCACGGGGTGAAGGTGATCTCGATCGGGATGTTCCTGCGGCGCGGTTCGGGGGAAGAGCCGCTTGGCGCCGTGGCGTGGCGTGGTCCGATGCTGCACCGCACCGTGCAGCAGTTCCTTACCGACGTCCACTTCGGTGATCTCGACATCCTGCTGCTGGACATGCCACCGGGAACGGGCGATGTCGCGATCTCTGTCGGGCAGCTCCTGCCCCACGCCGAGGTCATCGTGGTGACCACGCCCCAGCGCGCCGCCGCCGACGTCGCGATCCGCTCGGGTCTCGTGGCCCGGCAGACGGGTCAGCGCGTGCTGGGAGTCGTCGAGAACATGGCGCCGCTCACTCTTCCCGACGGCACGGTGCTCGATCTGTTCGGCTCCGGCGGCGGAGAGCTTGTCGCCCAGGCCCTGCAGACGGATGCTGAACCCGTCCCGCTCCTCGGCTCGATACCGCTGAGTCAGGGCGTGCGGGCATCCGGCGACGCCGGCGACGTGCACCTCGTGACGGATGCCGCTGACCCCGCCGCAGTGGCGATCGAGGCTGTTGCGGAGGCGGTTTTGGCCTCCGGGCGCGGACTGTCGGGCCGCCCCCTCCCGATGCGGGTCAGGTAGCTTCCGCGTCGAACGGCGGAATCTCCCCCACCGCCAGCGGCGGTGCCTTCGTCGACGTCGTGGTCGCTCCAGCAGCAGCAGCGGCTCCGGCCGCGGCCATCGTCGCGGACTGCGGCTTGACGGGCGGCGTCGGAGGGTCATCCAGCAGTGCCTCCCGGATGATGCGACGCGGGTCGTACTGGCGCGGATCGAGCGTGCGCCAATCCACGTCGTCGAAGTCCTCACCCATCTCTTCTTTGACGCGGGAGCCGGCGGAGCGGGCGAAGTCACGAGCTCGGCGCACGAACTGTCCGAGAGCCGCTGCGTAGCGGGGCAGCCGCTGCGGGCCGATGATCATTCCGGCAATCAGAGCGATCAGCAAAAGCTTCTCGATCGTGATCCCGTTGAACATGGGTCAAGATTACCCCTCGCGCCTCAGCGAGATTCCGGGCGCGCGCCCGTAGGCTTGCCCCTCAGAGAAAGGGCAGTGCATGGGAGATCACGCGGTCAATCGATTCGTCGAAGAGGTCACGGTCGAACCCGATGCGATCGCCCGCGCTCGCGAGGCCGCACTCGAACTCGGCGCCGAACCGATCAGCGCCGCGGTCGGCGTGCAGTGTGCCACGATCGCCGCCGTCGGACGCGCGCTGAACATCGTTGAGATCGGCACGGGCGGCGGAGTCTCCGGGCTCTGGCTGCTGCGCGGAGCGCCGCAGGCGACTCTCACCACCATCGACGTCGAGCCTGAGCATCTGGGGGCAGCACGTCACGCGTTCGCTCAGGCCAAGGTCCCGCCGGCACGCGCCCGATTCATCACGGGCCGCGCGGCCGAAGTACTTCCTCGCATGAACGAGGCCTCGTACGACATCGTTCTGGTCGATGCCGAGCCCGAGGGCGTCATCGAGTATGTGGAGCACGGGCTGCGCCTCGTGCGCCCGGGGGGCACGGTCCTGGTCCCGCGGGTCCTCGCGGGGGGCGCGGTCGCCGATCCGGTCAAGCGCGATGAGGTCACGACCGCCTACCGCTCGCTCATTCAAGAGGTGGCGCAGTCCCCCGCCGTCCTCGGCGCACTCAACACCGCGCGCGAAGGACTCCTTCAGCTGACGACTCTCGCATCGGTTTAGGAGACGCGGAAACACGAAAGCGGCCGGTCACCTGACCGGCCGCTTCGTTCGTGAGATGATCGCGCGTTACGCGGCTCCGACAACTCCGCCGAGCACGTCGTACAGTTCCTTGGCCTCGGCGTCGTTCACCGAGACGACAAGGCGGCCACCGCCTTCAAGAGGTACTCGCACGATGATGAGACGGCCTTCCTTCACGGCCTCCATCGGTCCGTCTCCGGTTCGCGGCTTCATGGCTGCCATGGCGGCTCCCTTTCGTCGTGGTCTACCAACCAAGCTTAGGGGATCTGCCAGAAGCGGTTGCCGAGGGCATACATGTTGTAAATCCACCACCACTGTCCGGCAAGGCACGCGATGAGCACGCCGACGCGCCAGACGAGGGACCGCGGTACCGCGAACGCACCCCACAGGGGCGAGAGCGGCACCAGCAGTCGGAAGATGCTGGACTGGGGGAAAAACACCGCCAGCAAGTAGACGAGGTAGCTGACAGCCCACAGGCGAATCTCGGGTCCCATGGCCCGAACCTGAGGTGCCCACAGGAGCGCCGCCGTCACCCCGGCCAGAATCAGCACGAGCAGGATGACGCCCCCTGCTGCCCCCCAGCCCCAGACCTCTCCCCAGAAGGCTGCACCGCGAACGAAAGCATCGAAGGGGAGGAAGCGTCCCTCATCGCCCGGGAGCCAGTTGCGCCGCCACGCGAGTTCTGTCGCAAGGTATGCGCCCGGATTCCCGGTGACCACCGCAGCGATGATCTGCCACGAGAATCCGACAACGGTGGCGAGCGACCCCAGCGCGACGATGTGTACGACCTCACGTGTGCGAAGGGGCTCCGCCCGGCGTGAGAAGAAGCGCCAGATGCCGAAGAGCCCCATGAACAGGGCGAAGGCGAGAACGCCGGGCCGCGTGTAGCCCATGAGGATCACCAGCGGGTACACCCACACGAAGCGCCGTGCTGTGACTGCCCACAGCGCCAAGAAGAGCCACAAGAGAAAGAGAGCTTCCGCGTAGCCCACCTGGAACAGCGCCGCCAAGGGTCCGGCTGCAAAGAAGGCGGCGGCCCAGATAGCAGCCGTTCCTCCGATCCGACCCCGCAGCATCCGGTAAAGCACGTAGGTTGCCCCGTACCCGGCTACCAGGGAGATCACCACGGCAGCGACACCCCACCACCCGCCCACGAGCGGCGCCATCGCGGCAGCGAGGTAGGCGTAGATCGGCATGAATGCCCACTGGTTCTCGGCCACTGCACCGGCGTCAGTGAGCGGCAGCTCAGCCGGATACCCGTTGACGGCCAGATACCAGTACCACTGGGCGTCCCAGCCCACCACGAGGTCTTGGACGGTTGCTCCAGCGCCGAACCGCGTTCCCTCGGCCGAGAGCGCGGCAGCCAGGATGAGGAAACCGAACGTGACGGCCCGCGCAGCGAGATAGATGAGCGCAATCGTCAGCGCCGGCGGGATCGACCGCCGGGAGAGCGGCGCCGGCGCCGATGTCGTCAGGTCAGCCACGCACGCAGCCCGCGCTCGACATCCCGGATCTGGGCGACGGCAACGCGCTCTTCGTCGTGGTGGGCCAGCTGCGGGTCCCCCGGACCGTAGTTGACGGCGGGGATGCCGAGGGCCGAGAAGCGGGCAACATCGGTCCAGCCGTACTTGGGTTGAGCTGTGCCGCCCACAGCAGCCACGAATTCTTGCGCCAGCGGATCGTCTAGCCCCGGCCGGGCACCTTCGGCCATATCGATGACCTCGACCTCGAAGCCCTCGAAGACCTCTCGGACGTGAGCCTCAGCCTCGGCGCCGCTGCGCGAGGGAGCAAAGCGATAGTTGACCTCAACCTCGCAGAGGTCGGGAATGACGTTTCCTGCCACACCGCCGGTGATCCGCACGGCGTTGAGGCCTTCACGGTAGACGAGCCCATCCACGGGAACCTCACGCGCCGTGTAGGAGGCCAGGCGCTCGAGAATCGGCGCCGCCTTGTGGATGGCGTTCTCCCCGATCCACGAACGTGCACTGTGCGAGCGCACACCGTGCGTTCGGATAATCGCGCGCATGTGGCCGTTGCAGCCTCCCTCGACCTGCCCGTTGGAGGGTTCTCCGAGAATGGCGAAGTCTGCGGCGAGCAGGTCAGTACGGGTCGCGGCGATGCGAGTGAGGGCGTTGAGGGCTGCAGCGACCTCCTCGTGGTCGTACCAGATCCACGTGATGTCAGCCTTGGGGGCGACGAGGTCGGCGGCGAGCTTGAGCTGAACAGCAACGCCGGCCTTCATGTCGACGGTGCCGCGCCCCCAGATGAACTCTTCGCCGTCGATGTCGACAGTTCGGGTGGGAACGTTTCGGTTGATCGGCACCGTGTCGATATGTCCGGCGATCGCGACCCTACGAGCTCTTCCGAGGTTCGTACGAGCGATGATCGTGTCGCCATCCCGGATGACCTCGAGGTGGGGCAGAGCACGCACTGCCTCCTCGATCAGGTCTGCGAGATGTCCTTCGTCGCCAGAGACGCTGGGGATGTCGCAGATCGCGCGGGTGAGATCGACAGAATTCGAGGTCAGGTCCAGCACCCCTCGAGTCTAGCCAGGGCCCTCCATAGTGCGATGGGCGAGGCGTCACAGGAACCGCCCGAGTGGGCGCGAGTCGATACCCTGGAACGATGACGGCACAGCGGATGATCAGCGGTATCGGGGCGGCGACTGTCGCGGCAGACGGCATGGTCTTGGACACCTGGTACCCCTCCCCCCAGTCCGGTGCGCTGTCCGACAACCAGGACGCTCACGATGCTGCGCGAGCTCTTGTGGCCGAGGCTGTGGGTGCGGATGACACGCGCGGCGTCAGCATCGCGCAGGTCGAGATCGAGATCGATCTCGACGCGGCACCCTCGGGTACTCCGGATGCCTACCTCCGCCTCCACGCGCTGTCATACCGACTCGTCGCTCCGAACGATCTGAATCTCGACGGTATCTTCGGCGCGCTCCCGAACGTTGCCTGGACCAATGCCGGCCCCGTCGACCCTCGGGGGCTCGACCAGCGCCGTCCGCGACTGCAGCGCGCCGGCATCCAGGTGCAGGGTCTCGACAAGTTTCCGCGCCTGACCGATTACGTCGTGCCCGCCGGGGTCCGCATCGCCGACGCATCACGCGTGCGGCTGGGCGCCTATCTGTCGCCGGGCACCACTGTGATGCACGAAGGCTTCGTGAACTTCAACGCCGGGACGCTCGGTCAGAGCATGGTCGAGGGGCGCATTTCGCAGGGCGTGATCGTCGGTGACGGCAGCGACATCGGCGGTGGGGCCTCGATCATGGGCACACTGTCGGGCGGTGGCGCCCACCGTGTGTCGATCGGTGAGCGGACGCTCCTGGGCGCGAACGCCGGCATCGGCATTTCGTTGGGAGACGATTGCGTCGTCGAGGCAGGGCTGTATGTGACCGCCGGGTCGAAGATCGTGCTTGCCGACGAGCCAGTCGGCGCCGACGGCACGCACCCGACCGTCAAGGGCGGTGAGCTCTCTGGACGCGACGGAATCCTGTTCCGCCGCAACTCCCTCACGGGCGCGATCGAGGCAGTGAGGCGCGCCGGTGTCGGGGTGACCCTCAACGAGGCGCTGCACGCCTGAAAACGGTCGCGACGACGCGATTCAGCGACGAACGCGAACCGAGAGGCACGTGACGCACCCCTCGAGTTTTTCGAACTCGGTCACGGGCGTCTGGATGACCGTCAGTCCGCGCGACCGGAGCAATGCGGCGGTCTGCGGGGCATCCGCCGACATCAGAACCGTCGCCTCATCGAGGACGACCACCGCAGTGCCGTGCTCTTCGGGTACAGGGAGGAACCGCGGGAAGGCTGAGGGATCGTCGACGAGCGGCTCGTAGCCGATGACCGTGCCGTCAGGAAGCGCCGTCACCGCGCTCTTCAGATGCAGGACCCGAGTCACCGGCACGGCGACGATCTTCCATCCCCGGGGGCTCAGCAGAGCCTCCAGTTGACGGATGCCGTCATCGTTGGTCCGGGATGACGCCCCGACATAGACCGTACGCCCGATCTTGAGCACGTCACCGCCGTCGAGCGTGCCGGGAGCCTCGATTTCGTGGACAGGGAGGCCGAGCGTGTCTGCCGCCGCCCGGGCCGTTGCGATTTCGCCACGTCGAGATTCGGCGCCGGGCCGACCGATCACCACGATGTCGTCGAACACGACGAGGGCATCCTCGATGAAGACACCGTCGGGCTGGTCCGGCGCCGGCTCGACGTCGACGATCTGCCACCCCCGATCTCGGTACACCGAGACGTACTCGCGCCACTGCGACACGGCGAGGTCGGCATCAGCCTCGACCCGGTCGAGGTGTGTCAGCTCCCCCTGAGCCAGGAGCGGGGACGGTACGCGGACGAGGAGTTTCGGCATCCGTTCAGAATGCCAGATTCCCCCGCCACAAGCTGGCGCGGGAACTGTCTCAGACGCCCGGGTACATGCGCTCGGGTGCGCCCGTGTACAGCTGTTGCGGGCGGCCGATCTTGGTCTGCGGGTCGCCGTTCATCTCTCGCCAATGTGCGAGCCACCCCGGAAGGCGACCGATCGCGAACAGCACGGTGAACATGCGCGTCGGGAAGCCCATCGCCTTGTACATGACGCCGGTGTAGAAGTCGACGTTCGGGTAGAGGCGGCGCTCCTTGAAGTAGTCGTCGTTGAGGGCGATCTCTTCGAGCTGCTTGGCAAGATCCAACAGCGGGTCGTGCACACCGAGCTCCGAGAGCACCTCGTCGGCTGACTCCTTCACGAGCTTGGCCCGCGGGTCGTAGTTCTTGTAGACCCGGTGGCCGAAGCCCATGAGCTTGACGCCGTCTTCTTTGTTCTTGACGCGCTCGACGAAACGCTCGACGCTCTCGCCCGAGTCGCGGATGCGGGCAAGCATCGAGAGGACCGCCTCGTTCGCGCCGCCGTGCAGTGGACCGTAGAGCGCGTTGATGCCGGCCGAGATCGACGAGAACTGGTTAGCGCCAGTCGAGCCGACCAGGCGCACCGTCGAGGTCGACGCGTTCTGCTCGTGGTCCTCGTGCAGGATCAGCAACCGCTCGAGTGCGCGGGAGATGACGGGGTTGACCTCGTACAGCTCGGACAGGACGCCGAAGTTGAGCTTGAGGAAGTTGTCGACGAAGCTCATCGAGTTGTCGGGGTAGAGGAACGCCTGACCGATGCTCTTCTTGTGCGCGTATGCGGCGATGACCGGGAGCTTCGCGAGAAGCCGGATCGTGTTGACCTCGACGTGCTCGGGGTTGTGGGGGTCGGACTCGTCTTCGTAATAGGTGGACAGGGCCGCAGTCGCCGCGGACAGCACCGACATCGGGTGCGCCGTCGGGGGCAGCGAGCCGAAGAAGCGCTTGAGGTCCTCGTGCAGCAGCGTGTGGCGACGGATGCGGTTATCGAACTCCGCGAGCTCATCAGCGGTGGGCAGCTCCCCGTAGATGAGCAGCCATGCGACCTCAAGGTACGTGCTGTGAGTCGCGAGCTGCTCGATCGGATACCCGCGGTAGCGCAGGATGCCGGCATCCCCGTCGATGTAGGTGATCGCCGACTTCGTCGATGCCGTGTTGACGAACCCGTAGTCCAAAGCCGTGAACCCGGTCTGCCGGGTGAGTGTTGCGACGTCGATGCTCGGCACCCCGTCTGTGCCGTGGAGCACGGGGAATTCGGCGGTCCGATCACCGACGGTCAGGATGGCCTTCTGCTGCGGGGTCTGCGCGTCGTCCACGGCGCCTCCTTGCATTGTCTGGGGCTGTCGTCGGCACCGGGACGGGTTCGCCGCCTCGCGGAGCCGTCCAAGCACGCGTCGGTGCCCGGGCTGCCCCTACAGCCTAGTAGTCGGCTCGGCCTACTGTGCGCACAGCCAAAGCGCTGGCGGTTTCGATGGAGGAACCCTCGCAGCGGGCTGCCCGAGCGGGGCGTGCGAGACACCTAGCTGTGATGTCCAGGGACGTTGTTTCGGCGACACGGCCCTGACCTGTTGAAAGGCGAAGACCTCCGGTTGTGAAGTGGAGCTGTTGAGTTCAACCGC
>NZ_JBFBMQ010000014.1:0-88459 GCF_040687115.1 Microbacterium sp. NPDC076895 | reverse complement strand
GTCGGAACGGCACCCACATGACAGCCATACCCGGCACCCCTGGGGTGGTCAGAAGCCTACGACGCCCCCGAAACCACCACTCAACAAAGTAAGGAACAGTCATGACATCGACAGTGCTGACGGCGCGCCCAGAGGAGATCGTCGGCCCCAGGGTGAAGCGGATGCTGATCGACGGGGAGTGGGTGGCCGCGGTCTCGGGGGAGACCTTCCAGAGCATCAACCCCTCGACGGGCGAGGTGCTCGCCGAGTTCCCGGTGGCCGGCGCCGAGGACGTGGATCGAGCGGTCCGCGCGGCGCGGAAGGCTTTCAACAGCGTCTGGTCGCGCACCAAGCCGGGAGAGCGCCAGCGCCTGCTGCTCGCGATCGCCGACATCGTCGACGCCAACTATGAGGAGCTCGCGACCCTCGACTCGCTGGACTTCGGCGGCCCGATCACGCGGACCCGCGGCGGGCGCAACCGCGCACTGAGCCTGCTGCGCTACTACGCCGGTCTCGCGACGTCGGTCCACGGCGAGACGATCCCGAACTCGCTGCCCGGAAACATCTTGTCGTATACCGTGAAGGTGCCTGTCGGTGTCGTCGGAGCGATCATCCCCTGGAACGGGCCCGCCACGACGGCGATCTGGAAGATCGCGCCGGCGATCGCCATGGGCTGCACCGTCGTGCTCAAACCCTCCGAGGAGTCGTCGCTCTCGGCACTCCGCCTGGGCGAGCTGATGCTCGAGGCCGGACTGCCGGCGGGGGTGGTCAACGTCGTCACGGGCGGCGGCGCCACTGGGGCGGCGATCGCGCGGCACCCCGACATCGACAAGATCGCGTTCACCGGGTCGACCGCGACGGGGCAGAAGATCATCGAGGCCTCGGCGGGCAACGTGAAGCGGCTCTCAATGGAGCTCGGCGGGAAGTCGCCGGACATCGTGTTCGCCGACGCCGACCTCGACAAGGCGGTTCCCGGAGCGGCGATGGCCGTGTTCCAGAACTCGGGTCAGATCTGCAGCGCCGGCACGCGGCTCTTTGTCGAGCAGAGCATCTATCCGGAGTTCATGGAGCGCGTGGCAGCATACGCGCGGACGTTGAGGGTCGGTCCCAGCCTCGATCCCGACACCGTGCTCGGGCCGCTCGTGTCCGCCGCGCAACTCGAGAAGGTGACCGGCTACCTCGAAGCGGGGACGCGAGCGGGGGCGAGAGTGCTCACGGGCGGCGCACGCCTGGGCGGCGAGCTGAGTGCGGGGTACTTCGTCGCACCGACGGTGTTCGTCGATGTCGACGACTCGATGTCGATCGCTCGCGAGGAGATCTTCGGCCCTGTGCTGTCGGCGATGCCGTTCACCGACGTCGACGAGGTCATCGCGCGAGCCAACGACACCCCCTACGGACTGGGCTCGGGAGTGTGGACTCGCGATGTCGGCAAGGCGCATCGCGTCGCGCGTGAGCTGCAGGCCGGGACGGTGTGGGTGAACTGCTACCAGGCCATGGACGCGGCGATCCCCTTCGGCGGGGTGAAGATGAGCGGCTTCGGCCGCGAGTCGGGGATCCAGCATGTAGAGGAGTTCCTCGAGGTCAAGTCCGTCATCATCAACACGGACTGAGCGAGAAGTTCCCGCAACACCCGTGGCGCGGCCGTGGTCCGCGCCGAGCCGTGAATCGATTGACAAGGAGTCAAAATGCAGGCATCAGTCCTGACGGAGTTCGGTCAAGCCCTCACCGTCGAAGATGTGGATATCGATGAACCTCGACCGAACGAGGTGATCGTGCGGGTCGCCGCGAGCGGGCTCTGTCACAGCGATGTGACGATACTGCAGGGCAACATGCTGGGGCGCAGCTATGTGCCGGCGGTGCTCGGCCATGAGGTCGCCGGCGTCGTGGAACGAGTCGGCAGCGCCGTGACGGAGTTCGGGCCCGGCGACCACGTCGTCGGCTGCAACAGCCGGTACTGCGGCAAGTGCCCACAGTGCCTCGACGGCCTCACCTACCTGTGCTCGAATCGGAGCGTCATCGCGCGAGACCGGCCGAGACTCACGTTGGACGGCGTGGAGGTCGCGCAGGCGGGACAGCTTGGCGGGTTCGCGGAGCTGCTCCTGGTCGGCGAGGACACACTCGTGAAAGTGCCCAAGGAACTGCCGCTCGATCGGGCGGCGCTTCTGAGCTGTGCGGCACTGACCGGCTACGGCTCGGTCGTCAACGGAGCACAGGTGAAGGCCGGCACGAAGGTCGCAGTCTTCGGCTGCGGCGGCGTCGGGCTCAACGTGATCCAGGCCGCGGCTCTTGCCGGCGCGCGCCAGGTCGTCGCGATCGACATCAGCGAGGAGAAGCTCGAGCTCGCTCGCGTGTTCGGCGCCACCGACCTGGTCGACGCGCGACGAGGCGAGACAGTGGCTGAGGTCCTCGCGCTGACCGGCGGCGTCGACTACGTCTTCGAATGCATCGGGCTGCCCTCGGCGATCGCCGAGGGGATTCGCATCCTGCGGCCGGGGCGGACTGCGTACGCGGTGGGCGTCCCGAGGACCGGGGTGTCGCTCGAGGTGCCCGGTGCCGAGTTCATATTCGGCGGCAAGGGCCTTCGCGGCCTGTTCATGGGCTCGAACAACTTCAAGCGCGACATCCCGATCCTCGCCGACCTGTATCTTCGCGGGAAGTTCAAGCTTGACGAGCTCATCGGCGAGCGGATCGCACTCGATCAACTCAACGAGGCCGTGACGCGGATGGAAGGCGGCGGCATCGCGAGATCGGTCGTCGTGTTCTGACGACTGTCCACAGAACAGAACAGTCCACAGAACAGAGGAGTAGAGATCCCCATGACGACGCAGACGACCTCGACCGTTCGAGGATACCGGACCGTCAACCCGGCCACCGGTGAGCTGATCCGTCAGTTTCCCACGCTGAGCGACGGCGAAGCCGAAGAACTGCTCGCCCGTGCGCACAGCGCTTTCCTGACGTGGCGCGAGACGCCGATCGGCGAGCGGGTGCGCCTGTTCGGCGTGTTCGCCGACCTGCTGGAGGCGAACTCCGACGAACTGGCCAGGCTGGAGTCGCTGGAGATGGGCAAGCCGTTCGTGCAATCCAAAGGCTCGAACCGGATTGCGGCGAGCATGTTCCGCTACTACGCCGAGAACGGCGAGGCGCTGCTCGCAGATCAGGAGCTCGAGATTCCCGGATTCACGCGCGCCGTGACCCGACGCGAGCCGATCGGAGTGATCCTCGGCATCGAGCCCTGGAACGGCCCGCAGTATCAGGCCATGCGCGCGACCGCTCCGAACCTCATGCTGGGTAACACGGTGCTGCTGAAACCGGCCAGCATCTCCGCAGGATCGACGTCCTACTTCGATCACCTCTTCGACGAAGCCGGATTCCCACCTCATGTCTTCCAGACCGCGCTCGTGTCCGCGGCGCAGATCTCCGGCTACATCTCCGACGATCGCCTGCGGGGCGTGACGCTGACGGGGTCGGACCGCGCGGGATCCCTCATCGGGGAGCAGGCCGGCCGCCACATCAAGCCCGTGGTGCTCGAGCTCGGCGGCTCCGACGCGTTCATCGTGCTCGACAGCGCGGATGTGGATCGCGCCGCAACCGACGCGGCAACCTGTCGGCTCCGCATCGGCGGGCAGGTGTGCGTCTCGCCCAAACGGGTCATCGTCACCGACGATATCGCCGAGCAGTTCTCGACGCGGTACGTCGAGACGTTCCGGAACCAGAAGGTCGGCGACCCGTTCGATCCGGACACCACGATCGGCCCTCTATCCAGTGCGGACGCAGCCGACGACCTTCAAGCGCTGTACCAGGATGCCGTCGACAAGGGCGCGACCGTGCTCGTTCCCGGTGGTCGCATCACCGGCCCCGGCGCGTACTTCCAGCCCGCCGTCCTCACCGACGTGACCCCGGCGATGCGTCTCTACCGCGAGGAGGCGTTCGGCCCTATCGGAGTGATCTACCGGGTCGACGACGCCGATGCCGCCGTGGCGCTCGCGAACGACTCACCGTACGGACTGGGCGGCACGGTCTTCGGCGACTTCGATGAGGCGCGAAGGGTCGCCGGGCGTCTGGACACAGGATCGGTGGGCATCAACAGCTACCTCGGCGCACCGATTCAGTTCCCACTCGGGGGCACGAAGCGCTCAGGCATCGGCCGTGAGCTCGGAGTGACCGGGATGGACCAATTCGCCAACATCAAGACCTATGCGATCGCGTAGGCCTGGATGCCCTTCGCTCGCCGACGCGGTGGGCTTCAGCCGTCCGCGCCGACGACGGGCCGTGCTGCGTACGTGACGGCGTTCGCGTACCGCACTGCGACGAGCTCGATGGGGGTGTCCAGCGGTGTGGTGACGTCGCCGAGGAACCTCGTCGCTAGCCGCACGCCCTCATCGAGATCGACAATGCAGACCGCGTAGGGCACTTCGTGCGCGAACACCGCGGGAGCCGCATGCACGGCGGTGAGCGAGTAGAGGACGCCGCGCCCCGACAGCTCCGTCCACTCGATGTCGCGACTCCAGGTGTGCTTGTCGAACGCGCGGGGGGGAAAGACGGGCACTCCGCCGGCGACGCCGCGCGTTGTGACGAACCGACCCTCGGCGAGTGCTTCCCAGAAGGGCTTCGTCGCGGCCGTGACCACAGGCGGGTACGGATGGAACGCGTCCACGGTGATCACCTCGATCATGGCTGCATCCTCTCGAGGATATGGACCATCGCGGCGTTGTAGTTGCCGAGCTCGGCGCTGGTGAGCGCGAGCGCGGCGTCCTTCACCTGCCGCTCGCCGGCTCGATCGGTGAGCTGCTCGTAGGCTTCGAGCATCGAATAGAGCGGTGTCACGTACGCCGGATGTCCGCGTGAGGTGAGCCCGCCAGAAGTGGAGATCGGGATGTCGCCGTCGAAGCGCGTGCGGCCCTCCGCCGCGTAGTGCGCGCCGTAGCCGTGCGGGGCCAGCCCGAGGGCTTCCGACACCATCACCTCGACGATCGTGCAGGGGGCATATAACTCTGACACGTCGATATCGGCGGGCCCGACGCCCGCGGACTCGTACGCTGCTCGTCCTGCCTTCTGCGCGGCGTTCAGTGCGATCATGTCGGAGGGGGCGCTGGTGATCTGGTGTGCGCCCTCGTGATGGAAGCCGTGCCCGCGCACCCGCACGTGCGGACGGCCGAGGGAGCGGGCGACCTCGTCGCTGGCGAGCACGAGGCAGACGGCGCCGTCGCTGCGTGGCGGCACCTCGAGCAGGCCCAGCGGGTACACGATCGGCGGTTTGTCGAGCACCTCTTCGAGGGTCAGCGGTTTGCGGAACTGCGCGATCGGGTTCATCGTGGCGTGCAGCCGGTTCTTCACGGCGACGGTCGCCAGCTGGTCGCGGGTCGCGCCGTGCTCGTGCATGTAGCGCACGGCGTCCATGGCGTACCAAGCGATGGGGGTGATCCCGAACTGCGACTGGAAGTTCACGTCGCCTACCGCTCGCATGGAACTCATCATGTGTTCGCCGGAGGTGACGGCGGTCTCGAAGTTCACGCCGAGTGCGAGCGCGATGTCGGCGCGACCGGACCGGATGTTGTCCGCGGCGTGCTCGAATGCGAGTGCGGCGGTCATTCCGTTGCCGAGCACTTCGGCGACGTATCCGTCGGCGGCGATGCCGAGGTAGCTCGCCATGAATGTGCCGAAGTACTTCTGCGCTGTGTAGGGGCGGGGCTGGGCGAAGCTGAGCCCTCCGATATCGCGCGGATCGACGCCGGCGCCAGCGACGGCGTCAATCACGACGTCAGCGAGGACGTCCTGTTCCAGCACCTGGATGGGGGCATCCGGCGGCGTCTGCAGTTTGCCGACGGGCGTCGCTGCCGCGCCGATGATCGTCACACCCATGTGATCCGCTCCTTGACTCCGGTCATCTTGCCTCTTGCGATTGACGCGGAACTCGCTCGCAGTGAGGCTACCGCAATGGCAGTACCATTGCAGCATTGGATCCGGTGAGGACATAGCGGTCATCACGACCGGCGCGATGAGCACCAGGGAGCCTTCCGTGGGCGTCCACGCTCATGCACGAGATGCATCGCGCAAGAGAGGTCAGGGCAGATGGGAGTGCGGCCGATCAGCCAACCGGAGGACCCGTGGCGGTCTCATCTACTCGTCGCCTCGCTGTTCTTCGTGTTGGGCACCGATCTGTTCATGATCTCGCCCCTCATCCCGGAGATCAGCGCCAGCACGGGTGTGTCTGTGCAGCAGGCGTCACTTGTGACGTCGGTATTCGCTGCGACGTACATGGTCTGCGGACCACCCGCGGCGCTGCTGAGCGACCGTTTCTCAAGGCGGATCGCCATTTCCGCCGGCGGGATCCTGTTCGGCATCGGCGCCCTGATCGCGGCAGGGACAGGGGCCTTCGGCATCGTGCTCGCCGGCCGTGTCGTGTGCGCGATCGGCGCGGCGTTCATGAGTGCACCCGTCTGGGCGTACGTCACCGAGACCGCCGCGCCCGCGCGCACCGGACGCGCCGTGGCGCTGGTGTCCGGTACGTTCGCGGCAGGTCAGATCGTCGGTGTGCCGCTGAGCGCGTTCCTGGCTGGGTGGGGCAGCTGGCGGCTTGCGTTCCTGCTCACCGGCAGCGGTGCGATCCTCGCTGCGATCTTCGTCTTCGTCCGTCTCAGGTCAGAGCCTCGACATTCATCGGCGGGAACGTTGCGCAGCGGGATCGTGCGGTCGCTGCGGGTGTGGCGCCAACCGCGGCTGGTGCTCCTGATGGCCACCAATGTCTTCGGGCAGGGCGCCCGCCAGGCTCCCTACACGTTCGCGGGCGCGATCATGGTCAGCCGCTTCGGTGTCGGGGTTGACGTCCTGGGCTGGATCGGAGCCATCGTCGGGGCCGGCTCGCTGCTCGGCGCGACCATGGGGGGTCGCGTGATCGACTGGGTTCGCCGCCGAGGCATCCCGCAGCCGCTCGTCAGTCTCGTTGCGGCCCTGGTCGTGTCGGCCACGCTGCCGGTCGCCATCCTCGCGGACGCGATCGCCGTCGTAGCGGTGGGATGGGTGTGCGTGTTCGGATTCGGGGCGGTGCTGGTCAGCAACGTGCAGGAGCAGCTCACTCGCACCGCCGGCGAGGATCGTGTGTACGCGCTGTCATGGAACAACAGCGGCTTGTACGCGGGTGTGGCGACGGGCACCATCCTGCTGAGCCTGTTCCCGCTGGCCAGCGCAGGCTTCGTGTGGGTGGCGGTTGGGGTCGCCCTGTCCTCCGCGGTCTGTAGCGCCCTGCTCGTCGCCATCCGACGTCAAAGAGGTTGCTGAGGCAGGTGACAAGCGGCCGCTTGCATTCGGCTGCCGAGCGCGTCAGCTCCTGGACGCCTGGAGCCCGGCCCGTGAGTAGGTCATGGTCTTCATGATTCCGCGTTGCACGACGACATCGTCCTGGTTGACCAGCTCCATCAGGCGTTCGACGACGCCGCGGTCGGGCTTGGATTGCGAGACGGTCGCCGACCGCACGGTGGCACGAAGATGAACCGTGTCATTGATGTAGATCGGCGCGAGGAACACCCAGTCATAGACACCGATCGCCGCGATCGCGGTGCCGTCGAAGTCACCGATGCGGGCGCTGAGGCCCGTCACGATCGACATGCCCAACGTGCCATGCGCGATCCGTGCACCCAGAGGGGAGGCGGCCGCATACACCGAATCAGTGTGCATCGGGTTCGTGTCGCCAGAGATCCACGAGTACATCACGACGTCCGTCTCCGTCACCGTCCGTGACGGACTGACCGCAACTTCGCCCTCGACAAAATCCTCGACGCACTTGCCCATAGCTCTCATCCACTCTGATCGGTCGGGAACACACTTTGCCCGGCTGACGCTCGAGAGTCGCCATCCTGACGGGGGGTGTCCGTGGTCGTCCCGCCCCGAAGAATAGTTCATCGCCGACGTCAGATGTCTCGACACCCGTGACGCCGACTGCGCAAATTCACCCGCACGACGATCGAGCTGTTGCGCCCCATCCCCTCCGTGGCGCTCATCCCGCTCGCTGTCCTCCTGTTCGGGGTGCGGATCGAGGCGACGCTCATGCTCGCCATCTGGCCGGTGCTGCTCAACACCATCGAGGGTGTCCGCTCCGTCGATCTGGTGCAGTCCGAGACGGCCCGCAGCTATCGCATCGGCCCGCCCGCTCTTGACAACAAGCGGGTATAACCAACTATCATATGTAGGACCAATGAGCCATTGGCATCGATGAGGAGCCATTCGTGGAGACGAACCCCACCGGCGGGACCGCACGAGGTCTGTACGGACACAGTGATCTGGACAGACTGATCAACCCGAAGGTGATCGCCGTGGTGGGCGCATCACCTGCGCCGGGAAGTTTCGGGCAGCGGACGCTCGAGAACCTCGCCGACTTCGGTGGCTCGGTCTATGGGATCAACCCGAAGTACGACGAGGTCCTCGGCCGTGCCTGCTTCGGCTCGCTGAAGGATCTGCCGGAGGCACCCGATGCCGTCATCCTCGGCGTCGCCCAGCGCTTCGTGGCACCCACGCTCCAGGATGCGGTCGACGTCGGCGCCGGGGGCGCGATCATCTACGCATCCGGTTACGCCGAGACTGGTCATCCGGAGAGCGTCCAACTGCAGGACGAGCTCACCGAGTTCGCGCAGCGCACGGCGTTGCGGATCGCTGGCCCCAACTGCGTGGGACTGGCCAACCTCCGCACGCGGGCGGTGATGAACTTCATGACCGACTCCGGCAAGATCACCCGCGGCAGGGTCGGGGGAATCGGCATCGTCTCGCAGAGCGGTGCGCTTGGCTACACGGTACTGCAGGGGGTGCACCGCGGCGTCGGGTTCAGCCACTACCTCGCGGCGGGCAACTCGTCCGACGTCGATGTGTGCGACTATGTCGCCTACCTCGCGGAAGACCCCGCGGCCACCGCGATCGTGTGCCTCATGGAGGGCGTCAAGAGCGGAGAGCGATTCCTCGAAGCGGCACGCCGCGCGCGCGACACGAACACGCCGCTCATCGTCTACAAAGCCGGAAACACCGCCACAAGCGGGAAGGCGGCGCTCTCGCACACCGGCACGCTGACCGGCTCGACCGCCGCATACCGCGCCGCGGTCGAAGAAGCGGGCGCCATCTGGGTCGAAGACCTCGAGACCGTTGTCGAGACCGCCTCGTTCTTCGCGAAGAACCCGCGCGGCCCGCGCACGGGCGGCGTCGGCATCATGTCGACCTCCGGCGGCGCCGGCGTCATCAACGCCGACAAGGCCGAGGAGAACGGCCTGACGCTGCCGCCGCTCGCGGAGGCGACGGCATCCGCCCTCTCTGAGATCGTCCCCGACTTCGGCTCGGTGGCCAATCCCGCCGACCTCACCGCTGAGGTCCTTAAAGACCCCGAGACATTCGTACGCTGCCTGGACGCCTTCACAACCGACCCCGGCTTCGGCGTCGTCGTCGTGCCCCTCGTGTTCGCGCACGAGCTCACGACAGGAGCCCGCGCCGGCGTGCTCGGCCGCGTCGCGCAGACGGCAGAAGTCCCGCTCGTCGCGACGTGGATGAACGACTGGCTGGAGGGTCCCGGCAGCAGCGTGCTGGACTCCGACCCGAAGGTGTCGATCTTCCGGTCGGCAGGGCGAGCGATGCGCACGATCCGGCAGTGGCACGACTGGCACGCCCGCAAAGACGCGTCCTTGGCGGCGCCGGCAGATCGGGTCTCGCCTCCCGCCGCCGAGCAACTGGCGCGCGCGGTCATCGACGGTGCGACGACGGCGGAGGGCGCGGACGGCGTCCGCGTGCTGACAGAGCACGACTCGAAGGCGGTGCTGGCCGCGTACGGCATCCGGGTCCCGGGCGCTGAGACCGTGGTGACGCCGGAGGAGGCGGTCGCTGTGGCCGAGAGTCTCGGCTACCCGGTCGTCGTGAAGATCGCGTCGGCCGACATTCCCCACAAGACCGAGGTGGGCGGAATCCGCCTTGGCCTGGCGTCCGCGGCCGCGGTCGAAGAGGCTGCGCGCGAGATCCTCGAGACGGTGCCGCCGAAGGCGCCGGGGGCCGTGATCGAGGGTGTCAGCGTGCAGAGCCAGATCCCCACCGGGCCGGAGCTGCTGCTCGGGGCGCGGGGCGATCTGCAGTTCGGTCCTCTCGTCACGGTCGGCGCCGGCGGCATCCTCGTCGAGGTGCTGAGGGATGCCGCCGTGCGCCTGCCGCCCATCTCGCCCGCGCAGGCGCGCGAGACCCTCGCGGGCCTGCGCAGCTATGCGCTCCTGGAGGGCGTACGCGGCGACGCCGGCTACGACATCGGCGCGGTCGCCGACGTGTTCGCGCGGTTCTCGGAGCTCGTGACCGACCTCGCCGACGTCATCGAGGAGATCGACGTCAACCCCCTCATCGCGGGGCGCACCGGATGCACCGCCGCAGACGCCCTCATCGTCGTGCGTGCCTCGCTGGCCGGGACGGCCGATGCGGCGGCCCCCGACGGCGACCGCGTCGCGGTGCTCGCACACGAGCCTGCGTAACACACGCGACAGCACACATCCACCCAGTAAGGAAGCATCATGACCCTCACCAACACATTCGGGCTCACTGACGAGCAGTCGATGCTGCGCGAGGCCGTCCTCGACACGCTCGCCCGTGCACTGCCGCAGGAAGACGTCCTCGGGTTCGACGAACGCAAGGAGTTTCCCGAGGCGGCCTACCAGGCGCTCGCCGAGACGGGATTTCTCGCCATCCCGTTCGCCGAGGAGTACGGCGGCGCGCAGGGGTCGTACAAGGATCTCGCGGTTCTCATGGAGACCGTGGGCTACTACTACACCGGGGTCGCGCAGGCGATCATGACGACGCTCATCTACGCGGGCGGCCATGTCGCGCGGTTCGCGTCCGAGGAGCTCAAGCACAAGCTCATCCCCGAGATCGTCGCGGGCGAGACGAAGCTCGCTTTGGCGATGTCGGAGCCGGGCACGGGGTCGGATCTCGCGGGCATCACGACCTCGGCGGTCAAGACCGACGGCGGCTATCTGATCAACGGCGCGAAGGTATGGATCACGTGCGCCCACGTCGCCGACTACCTTGTTGTGATCACGCGCACCAGCAAGGGGGACCGTCGCCACGACGGCCTCACGACCTTCCTCATCGACGCGAAGGCACCGGGTGTCACGATCAGCCCGCTGAACATGCTCGGCCGTCGCACCAGCCACGCCAACGAGGTGGTCTTCGAGAACGTGTTCGTTCCGGACGGATACGAGCTCAGCGAAGAGGGCAAGGCGTGGCCGAACCTCATGAAGGCGCTCGGCACCGAGCGGCTCGCGTTGGCTGCGATCTCGGCGGGGCACTGCTTCAAGATCACCGAGTACGCGCGGGACTACGCGAAGGACCGCATCCAGTTCGGGCATCCGATCTCCGACTACCAGGTGGTCCAGCACAAGCTCGTCGACATGTGGATCAAGTCCGAAGTGGCGCGTCAGTCGGTGTATCGCGTCGCGGACCTGCTCGACGGCGGCGAGTCCGCGATCGAGGAGACGTCGATCGCGAAGATCGTCGCGACCGAGAACAACTTCGAGGTCGCCAACATCGGGTTGCAGATCCTCGGCGGCGCGGGCTACTCGATGGAGTACCCGATGCAGATGTACTTCCGTGACTCGCGGGTGGGCCCGATCGGCGGCGGGACGAACGAGATCCAGCGCAACGTGCTGGCCAAGCGGATGGGGCTGTGAGCACGTCAGCCTCGACGACCGAAGCCCTACAGGCTTTGCTGGAGAGTCGCCACAGCTGCCGGGGGTTCCTGCCTGAACCTGTGCCACGCGCCGACATCGAAAGGCTCCTGGAGCTTGCGCAGCAGACGGCGTCGTGGTGCAACGCGCAGCCCTGGCAGGTCACGATCGTCTCGGGTGAGCAGGCGCGCCGGTTGGCGGGCGAGCTGGTCGCGTACGCGAGCAGCCACGAACGGTACCCCGACCTGCCGGCGCCGACGGCGTACGACGGCGTGTACGGGACGCGGCGGCGAGAGTCCGGCCTCGCCCTCTACGCCGCGCTCGGCATCGGCCGTGAAGACCGCGACCGGCGTGAAGACCAGCGCTTGGAGAACTTCCGGCTCTTCGGCGCCCCGCACGTCGCGATCATCACGACCGATCGCGCGCTCGGCACGTACGGCGCGATCGACTGCGGCGCGTACGTCGCGACGTTCCTGCTCGCCGCCGAGAGCCTGGGCATCGCAACGATCGCGCAAGGCGCGCTGGCGATGACCGCCCCGGCTGTGCGCGAGTTCCTGGGGCTGCCCGAGGACCGGCTCGTGGTGTGCGGCATCTCCTTCGGCTACGAGGACCGGGATCACCCGGCAAACGCGTTCCGCACGTCTCGTGCCGAGCTCGCCGATGCCGTCTCGTGGGTGGGGGAGTAGAGATGCCCGGCCCGCTGAGCGATCTCCACGTCGTCGTGCTGCTCAGCCCCGGGCCGACGGCGCACGTCGGCATGCTGCTGGCCGACCTCGGTGCCGACGTCGTGCTGGTCGCACGGCGCGGCTGGCTGGCGCAGCAGCAGGGCGGGCCGGATGCCACCCGCCGGGGCCAGTCGCTCATCGAAGCCGACCTCAAGGACGAGACCGACCTCGCGCGGGTCAGGAATCTGATCGGCCGCGCCGACGTGCTCGTCGAGGGATTCCGACCGGGCGTCGCGGAGCGTCTCGGCCTAGGGCCCGACGACTTCGCGAAGACCAACCCGGGGCTCGTGTATGGCCGCATGACCGGGTGGGGCCAGACTGGCCCGCGTGCACGGGCGGCGGGTCACGACATCAACTACATCTCGCTGACGGGTCATCTGCATGCGATCAGCCGCCCCGGCGAGCGTCCCACCATCCCGCTCAACCTCGTCGGCGACTACGGCGGAGGATCGCTGTTCCTCGTGCTCGGCATCCTGGCTGCGCTGCTCGAGCGTAGCCGGTCGGGTCTCGGACAGGTGATCGACGCGGCGATGGTCGACGGCGCCAGTGTGCTCGGCCACTGGGTCTGGGCGATGCGCGGCCGCGGCCGCTGGCACGACCAGCCCGGCACGAACATGCTAGACGGGGGCCTGCCCTTCTACGACGTCTACGAGACCGCCGACGGACGCTCGGTCGCCGTCGGCAGCCTCGAGCCGCAGTTCTACGCGCTGCTGCTCGCCGGTCTCGAACTCGACCCTCCCGAGCTTCCCGCACAAGGCGATGCAGCGCGACGAGAAGAACTCCGCGAAGCGATCGCGGGCGCGTTCCGCAGCAAGACGCGCGACGAGTGGGCGATCGTCTTCGAGGACACGGATGCCTGCGTCACGCCCGTGCTCGATTACGGCGAGGCGGCCGAGGATGAGCACCTTCGGGCACGGCAGACGTTCATCGACGTCGGCGGAGTAGTCCAGCCCGCACCAGCGCCGCGCTTCTCCCGCACGCCCGCCGCAACGCCCGCGCTCCCGCCGACCGAGCTTCGTGACCCCGACGTGATCTGGCGGTGAGAGGCTTGCGAGGCGTGGGATTGAGGAGATGTCGATGAGGATTGTGGTCTTGGTCAAGGAAGTCCCGGATACGTATGGGGATCGCAAGCTGTCGCTGGAGACAGGGCTTGCGGATCGGGGAGCATCGGAGGCGGTGCTCGATGAGATCGGCGAGCGGTCCCTCGAGGTCGCGCTGAGCTACGCCGACAAGAATCCCGGCACCGAGGTCGTCGTGTTGTCGATGAGTCCGGAATCGGCACAGGCGACGGTGCGGAAGGCTCTCGCGATGGGCGCGGCGTCGGCGGTGCAGGTCGTCGACGAAGCGCTGCTGGGCGCAGACCTGGTGTTGACGGCGGAGGTGCTCTCGGCGGCGTTGCGCAAGGCCGGGTTCGATCTGGTGATCGGCGGGAACCTGTCCACGGACGGGTCAGGCGGGGCAATCCCCGCGATGATCGCGGAACTGCTGGGGGTGCCTGCGGCGACGTCGCTGTCGAGTGTGGAAATCTCGGACACGGGAGTAAGCGGGACGCGCGCTTCGGATGCCGCGACGATGCGAGTGTCTGTGCCGCTGCCGGCGGTGATCTCGGTCACGGAGGCGTTGCCGGATGCCCGGTTCCCGAACTTCAAGGGCATCATGGCGGCGAAGAAGAAGCCGTTCGAGACCTGGTCGCTGGCCGATCTCGAGGTGGACGCGGACGCGCCGGATGGGGCGCGGTCGATCGTGATCGGGATCAGCGAGAAGCCGCCGCGAGCGGCGGGTGTGAAGATTGCCGACGAGGGCGCCGCGGGTCGGCAGCTCGCGGAGTTCCTGATCGAGAACCGGCTGGTCTGAGAGGAACGATGATGGTGGATTTTGCTGCGGACTCGATTCTGGTCCTGCTGGATGTCACTCCGGGCGATGAGCTCGCCAAGAGTGCTCCGGGACTGCTGGGCGCAGCTTCGCTGGTAGGCACCGCGGTCGCGGTCGTGGTCGCATCTGACGAGGCGGCCGACAAGCTGGCGCAGGAGGCCGCCTCCCTCGGTGCTCAGGTGGTCTTGACCGCGCCGGGCGATGCCGGGCTGCTGACCGTCCCGGCGGTGGATGCGCTTGCGGCGGCGTTCGATCTGGTGCGTCCGGATGCGGTGCTGGTCTCGCAGTCGATCGAGGGTCGCGAGGTCGCCGCCCGGTTCGCGGCGCGCGTGCGCCTCGGGCTCGCGGTCGACGCGATCGGCGTCTCCCGCGACGAGGAGGGCGTGACAGCGCAGCACTCGGTGTACGGCGGCGCCTATAACGTGGATTCCGCTGTGACGTTCGGTGCGCCAGTGATCACGGTGCGGCAGGGGGCGATCGACGCCCGCGCCGACGCGGTCGCGACTCCGGTGGTCGACATGCTCGCGGTGACCGCGTCGGGAAAGCCGGCCGCTGCCGTGGAGGCGGTGGAGGAGGCGGCGGTGGCCTCGTCGCGGCCGGACCTTCGCGGGGCGGCGAAAGTCGTCTCGGGCGGTCGTGGGCTGGGCTCCGCGGAGGGGTTCGTCCTCGTGGAGCAGCTCGCCGACACTCTCGGAGCCGCGGTGGGCGCGTCGCGGGCGGCGGTGGATGCCGGCTACGTGCCGTACGCGCACCAGGTCGGGCAGACCGGTGTCTCGGTCGCCCCGCAGCTGTATGTCGCCCTGGGGATCAGCGGTGCGATCCAGCACAAGGCGGGCATGCAGACCGCGAAGACGATCGTCGCGATCAACAAGGACGCGGACGCCCCGATCTTCGACATCGCCGACTTCGGCGTCGTCGGCGACCTGTTCACCGTCGTCCCGCAGCTGATCGACGCCCTCGAGCAGAACAAGAAGTAGCATCCGGATGGCGACCTACGGCACCACCCTCAGGCGCGGGCTGCCCCGCCGTCCCGGGGGCGACGCATGGCCCGCCGCGCGCGAGGTCGAGATCGGCGTCGCTGGCGCGCCGACTTCGAGCGAGCCCGCTGCCACCGGAGCCGTCACAGCTTCCTCCGCCGCGACCGGGACCGAGCCTATGAGAGGAGCATCGCCAAGCGTTGCTGCGTCCACCGGCGAACCTCCCCTCGGCAGCGCGCCAATCGCTCCAGGGGTCGCGGTGCGTCACGTGCGTCGTGGCCTTCCCCGCACTTCCGGCGGCGAACCCTGGCCGCCCGCACGCGACGTCGCTGTCGCGGCGGAACCCACCCCTGTATCGGAACACCGGGCTGCGGCACCGGCATCCCCGGCGCCGTCGACGATCCGGTTGCGCAGAGGGCTTCCCAGGACTCCTGACGGTGAGCGGTGGCCGGAGGCGGGCTTCGCACCAGATCGCACCGTTCAGGTGCAGACCGCAATCGCAACGGCTGCCAAGCCGCAGCCCAAGATTGCCCCGGCCTCGCCGACGACACACGCGCAGATAGCGGCACCGGCCACTACGCTCGCGCAGGCCTCGCCGGAAGTCGACCGAGCGCCTGGGGCCCCGGCATCCGTTCCCACGGCGCCAGAGACAGCTCCATCCCGCCTTGACGCTGAGCCGGCTCCGTCAACCGCTCTCGGAGTCGCAGAGAAGCGCGATCCGCTCACCCTCCCTCGGACAGTGTTCCCTGGGGAGGCGGCGCGGGTGTTCGAGGAGCAGCGGCGTTCCGGTCGCAGGGTCATCTCCCCGGAGCCGCAGCGGATCGGGCCGTTCACGCGCAGCCAGTGGGTCGGCGCGGTGATCGTCGGCGGCGCCGGGATGCTTGTCGCGCTCGGGATGCTGGTCGCTTTCACACGCTGGTTCCTGTCGCTGGAGTTCATGCAGGACTTCCTGGTCGCGTTCCCCGGCGAGTACCATCTGCCCGAGGCCGCGCCGGTCGGTCTACCCATGTGGATCGGGTGGCAGCACTTCTTCAACGTATTCCTCATGGTGCTGATCATCCGAAGCGGGCTGCAGGTGAGGCATCAGAAGAAACCGCCCGCCTACTGGTCTCCGCGATGGAACCGCTCGCGCAAGATCAGCCTGAATCTGTGGTTCCACCAGTCACTGGACATCCTCTGGCTGGTCAACGGGACGGTATTCGTGGTGCTTCTGTTCGTCACCGGGCAGTGGATGCGGCTGGTACCCACGAGCTGGGAGGTATTCCCGAACGCGCTCAGCGCGGGACTGCAGTACGTGTCTCTGGACTGGCCGACTGAGAACGGGTGGGTCAACTACAACAGTCTGCAGCAACTCGCGTACTTCACAACGGTGTTCCTCGCGGCCCCGCTGGCCGTGATCACCGGAGTTCGCCTGAGCGGACTGTGGCCGGCCGACGCGAAAGCGCTGAACCGCGTGTACCCCGTCGAGCTGGCGCGCGCAGTCCACTTTCCGGTCATGATCTACTTCGTGCTCTTCATCATCGTGCACGTAACCCTCGTGTTCGCGACCGGCGCACTCCGCAACCTGAACCACATGTACGCGTCGCAAGGAACCGTGGACGGGGTGCAGTACGCGGGCAACTGGGCCGGATTCTGGATCTTCTTCGCCTCTATCCTCGTGATCGCCGGCGCATGGACCGCAGCTCGACCCCTCGTGCTAGCCCCCATCGCCCGCCTCTTTGGCACCGTCAGCGCACGCTGATCTGTCACACGCTCGCGTGCAGGAAGGACAAGTGACGGCGTTCACTGAAATTCCCTACTTCTGCTCGGCGCACATGTCCGAACCATCGGTTGTCGCCCCCGAGATCGCCGAGGCGCTGCGACACAACTACCCAGACTCGCGCTACCAAAGCGCTACCCGCCAGGCGATCGCCGAAGACGGGAGCTTTGCCAACGAGGGGGCCGCGCTTGTGCACGTCGGAACACCTCGTGCGGCAAAGTCGGCCACGATGCGACTGGATTCAGAACCATGTAGGAATCCGCCACTTCCCCGGGAATCCTGAGCCCGAAACCACCGCCAACTGCCGCGGAATCACGACAATCTCTGCCATCTCGGGCGGGAACCTACAGTAGGTCCGGGGTCTTTCGGCTGCGAGTTGTAGGGGTTTTTCTGAGATGTCCATTTCGCGGGTGAAATGTCCACGCGATGTCCATCTGGACATTTCAGGGAGACTCGCGGCTCAAGGCGTGAGTGCACGGCCTACGGATTAGTACAGTTGCTGATGTATAGTCACCGTATGCTGACTATTGCTGATCGACTCGATGTGATGAATCGGCTCGGCCGGGCTATGGCCGACCCGACCCGCTCTCGCATCCTCCTGACCCTGCTGGCCGGCCCGAGCTATCCCGCGGTGCTGTCTCGCGATCTGGGGCTGTCCCGGTCGAACGTGTCGAACCATCTGACGTGTTTGCGTGGGTGCGGGATCGTGGTGGCCGAGCCGGAGGGCCGGCAGACCCGCTACGAGGTCGCGGACCCGCACCTGGCTCGTGCTCTGACGGCGCTGGTTGACGTGACGCTCGCGGTCGACGAGAGCGTGCCGTGCATGGACCCCGACTGTGGCGTTGAGGGCTGCGTGGCGGGGGAGGTGCGGGCGTGAGCGCGGTCACGGGTTCGCAGGTCGAGCACGTCGACCTCGATGACGATGATGACGATGACGATGACCGGCCGTGGTATCGGAGTCCCAGCGTTCTGATCCCGATTGCCTCCGGTGTCGCGTTCGGTGCCGGTCTGGTGTGCGAGTGGACCGGCGCGGAGACCGCGGGCCTGGTGCTGTTCTGGATCGGTCTGCTGCTGGGCGCGTACACGTTCGTGCCGGGCGCGCTGCGCAAGCTGTTCACGAAGGGCAAGCTCGGCATCGGCCTGCTGATGACAATCAGCGCCACCGGCGCGGTGATCCTCGGCTATGTCGAGGAGGCCGCCGCACTCGCGTTCCTGTACTCCATCGCGGAGGCGCTGGAAGACAAGGCGATGGACCGCGCCCGTGCCGGGTTGCGGGCGCTGTTGAAGCTCGTGCCCGACACCGCACTCGTCAAGCGCGGCGACGCCACGGCCGAGGTCGAGGCGAAGGAGCTGCGCGTCGGCGACGTGCTCGTGGTCCGGCCGGGTGAAAGGATCGCGACTGATGGCATCGTGCGCGCCGGGCGGAGCAGCCTGGACACATCCGCGATCACAGGCGAGTCGATCCCCGTCGAGGTCGAACCCGGCACCGACGTCTCGGCCGGGTCGATCAACACCACCGGCGTCCTCGAGGTCGAGGCCACCGCCGCCGGCACTGACAACTCACTGACCACCATCGTCGAGCTGGTCGAGCAGGCCCAAGCTGAGAAGGGCGACCGTGCCCGCCTGGCCGACCGGATCGCCCGCCCCCTCGTTCCCGGCGTGATGATCCTCGCCGTGCTGGTCGGCGTGCTCGGGTCGCTGCTGAGCGGCGACCCCGGGGTGTGGATCACCCGTGCCCTGGTGGTGCTGGTCGCAGCCTCGCCCTGCGCCCTCGCGATCGCCGTCCCCGTCACCGTCGTATCCGCAATTGGCGCCGCGTCGAAGTTCGGTGTGGTCGTGAAGTCCGGGGCCGCGTTCGAGCGATTCGGTGGCATCCGTCACCTCGCCGTCGACAAAACCGGCACCCTCACCCGCAACGAGCCCACCGTCACGCGCGTCGTCACCACCGGCGCGACCGAGACTGAGGTTCTCGCGTGGGCGGCGAGCGTGGAAGGTCACAGCACACACCCCCTGGCCGCAGCGATCACCAACGCGGTTCCCGACGCCCAGGACGCCGCAGACGTCACTGAGACCGCCGGGCACGGCATCGTCGGCACCCTCGACGGTGCCCGTCTCGCGGTCGGGAGCCCGCGGTGGCTGGACGCCGGCACACTGGCGGTCGACGTGGAGGCGATGGAGTCCGAGGGGATGACCGTCGTCATCGTCCACCGCAACGACCAGCCGGCTGGCGCAATCGGGGTGCGGGACGAGCTGCGTCCTGAGGTTCCCGAGGTCATCGCCACGCTGAACCGGCGCGGGATCGGGGTGACGATGCTCACCGGCGACAACGCCCGCACCGCCGCGGCCCTCGCCGTACAGGCCGGCATCAGCGACGTGCGCGCCGAACTGCGCCCCGAGGACAAGGCCACCGCCGTCGCGGAACTGTCGAAGTCACAGCCCACGGCGATGATCGGAGACGGCATCAACGACGCCCCCGCGCTGGCGGCCGCCGATCTGGGGATCGCGATGGGAGCCAAGGGCGCGGACGCTGCGATCGAGTCCGCCGACGTCGCGTTCACCGGCCACGACCTGCGCCTCATCCCGCAGGCCCTCGCTCATGCCCGCCGCGGCCGCAGCATCATCAACCAGAACGTGGTGCTGTCCATCGCGATCATCGCAATCCTGCTGCCGCTGGCGATCACCGGCATCCTGGGCCTTGCCGCCGTGGTGCTCGTGCACGAGGTCGCGGAGGTCATCGTCATCCTCAACGGCCTCCGCGCAGCGCGGCGCACGAAGGCATGACCGGCCCCGTTGACGGTTCCGCTCTCACCCCGACCCGGGCGGACGCCGTGGAACTGAGCAACCGGAGTCCGGCAGCGGCACGAGGCCGGCTCGGCAGATTCCTGCTCGCGAGCGTTGTCGCAGCCGGTGCCATGCTGATCGACCAAGGCACCAAAGCCCTCGCCCTCGCCCAGCTCAGCGAACACGACCGCATCCCGCTCCTAGGTGACTGGCTCGGCCTGCAGCTCGCGTTCAACCCCGGCACAGTGATGTCTCTCGGATCCGGTTCGACCTGGCTGCTCACCCTCATCGCGGCCGCAGCATCTGTGGTTCTGCTCATCGCCGCCACACGCGCCTGCACCGCGGGGTGGGCGGTCGCGATCGGGCTGCTGTGGGGAGGCGCGGTCGGCAACCTCCTGGACCGACTCTTCGCCCCACCCGGATTCGGCCGCGGCCACGTCACCGACTTCCTCGCCTACGGCAACCTATTCATCGGCAACCTCGCCGACGTCATCCTCGGTGTCGGCGTTGCGCTCGGGCTTCTGCTCTACCTCTCCAAGCCGAGGGCAGAAGGCTGAGTCATCAGCTCAACGAGAGCAGATCGACCTCGAAAGACATCTCGCTGCATGCTCGCGGCGGATCATCGAGGACATTTCGCTTGTCAACTCCCCGTCCTCCTGCTCCGCGGATGGACATCTCTGAGCGGTCCCTACACGACCGATTGTAGGGATCTTTCTGAAATGTCCATTTCGCGGGAGAAATGTGCACGCGATGTCCATCTGGACATTTCGGTCGACGGGCTCGGACCTCGGTGGAGTGTTTCGACGCTGGTGGAAGGCTGCGTTCAAAGTCCCAAAGCCCGGTCCTCGCGCGTCAGGCACTCTTCTTGTACGTGGCGCGGAACACAGCATCCTCAAGCCACTTCTTGAAGTCAGCGTTGTCCGAGTACTCCTTGAAGAGCTGAGTCTCGTCACGGACCAGGCTGAGCATGACGCGGCCAAGCGCATCGACCATCGCGATCTTCGCGTTGGCTTTGTCATTGTTCGCGGCGGCGGTCTGGTAGGTGGGGTCTTCGGCGACCTTCGCCGGAACTTCTTCGGTGATCCGGTGGCGTATGCGCTCGGCGTCCTGCCAGTCGATGTTGCCGAATAGAGCGTTGAATGACTTGACGATTTCGCTCAGCCGTTCCAACGCCGGGTCGCGATGCCCCACGGCGCCAGCGCCCGGGACCGGCTGCACCTCGGCATCTTCGTCGGCCAGTGCGATCGACATCGCCTGTGTCTTCTCCACGCGGAACGAATCGAGGTCGATGCTCTCGATGATGCCCGCCGCGAAATCCACTTCAGGTGGGGTCGGGAGCTTCGGGATGAGGAACCCGAGGAAGATCGCAAGCTTCTCCCACGCCACGTTGGAGTACGGCAGGATTGCCGAGAGGAATCCGTAGGCGCGGACGAAGGACTTCGCCGCCGACTTGAACCGGATCTGGTCATCGATCTCGCGTTCGATGTACTCGGCCGCGCAGGCGTCGAGCAACGGGTCGAGCTGGTCGCGCCGGGCTTCGGCGAGATAGAGCGCGACGAAGTCATCGATGATGTCCGACACGACGATTGCGGAGTCCATAATGAGTGCCGCGAGGTCGTGGAGCCGGTTCGGATCGGTTTCCTCTGCCAGCAGAGTCGTGCGGTAGTACGGCTCGAAGGCGGTGCGGATCGCGGCGGCGTCGCCGGCGAAGTCGAGCACGCACACGTCGTTCTTCTGCGGATGAGCCCGGTTCAGCCGGGACAGGGTCTGCACTGCCCTGACTCCTGATAGCACCTTGTCGACGTACATCGTGTGCAGAAGCGGCTCGTCGTAGCCGGTCTGGAACTTGTCTGCGACCACGAGAATCCGGTACGGGTCATCCTGGATGCGGTCGGGGATCTCGGCGCTGGGGAAGCCGTTGTACTGCACTTCGGTGATCTTCGCGCCGTCGCGTTCTATGTCGCTGAACGCGACGATCGCCTGGTACGGACGGCGGTTCTCCTTGAGGTAGGCGGACAGTTCCTCGTAGTACGCGATCGCGCGGTCGATCGAGGAGGTAACGATCATCGCGCGCGCTTTGCCGCCGATCTTCTTCTTCGCCCACACCTGCTCGTGGAAGTGGTCGGCCATTACTTCGGCTTTCTGCCGGATGGCCTCGCGCTGGCCTTCGACGAACGCGCGAAGCTTCTTGTTCGCACGACGAGCGTCGAACTCGGGGTCGTCCTCGACGACCTTGACGAGCTTGTAGTAGGCGTCGACAGCCACATAGTTGGCGAGGACATCGAGGATGAAGCCCTCCTGAATGGCCTGCTTCATCGTGTAGCTGTGGAAGGGGCGTCGCTTGGTGACGCCGTCCACGACGTAGGGGACGCCAAACGTCTCCAGGGTCTTGTTCTTCGGCGTCGCCGTGAAGGCGAAGTAGGATGCGTTCGGCAGCAGCTTCTTCGCGGCCATGAGGCGGACGAGAAGGTCCTCCGCATCCTCGTCTTCGCGGGCTGCGGCCACGCCGTGCGCCGAGAGTGAGGCGGCCAGCGCCGCCGAGACGCTGCCGCCCTGACTGGAGTGAGCCTCATCGACCACGATGCCGTACGTGCGCTCTCGATGCCGCGTGCCGAGGCCGGCGACGATGTATGGGAACTTCTGCGCGGTCGTGACGATGATCTTCTTGCCCGCCTCGATCGCCGTGCGCAGGTCGGCCGACGAGTCGGCATGCACAACGGTGCTGGCGATCTGCGTGAAGCCCTTGATGGTGTCGTGGATCTGGCGGTCGAGGATGACGCGGTCGGTGACAACGATGATCGTGTCGAACGCCGCCGTCCCGTTGTGCTCGACGCCGATGAGTTGGTGTGTGAGCCACGCGATCGAGTTCGACTTGCCCGAACCTGCAGAGTGCTGGACGAGGTACCGTCCGCCCGCGCCGTGCGCACGAACGTCGGCGAGCAGGGCGCGAACGACGTCGAGCTGGTGGTAGCGAGGAAAAACCGGCAGTCGAGACCTCTTCCGCGTCCTCTTGTTCTCGACTGAGACGACGTGGGCATAGTGCTCGATGATGTCGGTCAGCGATTGCGGGGCGAGCACGCGACGCCACAGGTAGTCGGTGGCGACGCCGCGCGGATTGGGTGGGTTGCCTGCACCATCGTCGTGACCGAGGTCGAAGGGCAGGAACCATGAGGCCCTGCCCTTCAGCTCGGTGCAGAAGCGCACGCTGCGGTCGTCGACGGCCAGGTGCACGATTGCCCTCCCAGGCCGGAACAGCAGCTCGGAGGGGTCGCGGTGCGCTTTGTACTGCGCGATCGCGTCTTCGACGCTCTGCCCGGTGATGAGGTTCTTCAGCTCGAACGTGATGATCGGCAGGCCGTTGAGGAACGCAACGAGGTCGATGGAGTTGCCGGGGGAGTGCACGCTGTAGTGCACCTGACGGGTGATCTGCAGCCGGTTCGCCGCGTGCTGCTCCGCCGCTCTCGCGTTGCCGTGAGAGGGCGCCGGGTAGTACAGGTCGACGTGGTGTTGCAGGTGATCGACACCACGGCGGAGAACGTCTACGATGCCGCGCTTGGTGATCTCGCCCTCCAGCCGGGCGAGGAACTTCTGCGCCGCCGGCCCACCGGAGCCGATGTCGAGTAGCTCGGCGGTCTCAGGCTGCGTCGCTTCAAGGAATGCGGTCAGTTCGCCGCGATCCAGTCCGAACGCGGCGTCGAACGTCTTCGGGTCGCCCTCATGCCATGCGGGAGTGCCGTCCAACCCGACGAGCTGCTCGACGATGAGCGATTCGAGGCTCGCCTCGTTCAGGTAGGTGACCACTCCCGCTCCTCCGCTCAGGCCGCGAACTCGAACTTGCGCTTCAGCGCGTGGCCCCAGGCATAGTCCTTGGTCTCGCGCTGGATGCGTCCGAGCACGATGCTGGGCGCGATGCCAAGCTCGGCGGCAATCGCGCCGACCGCGCTGAGATTTCGATCGCGGGGGAGCCGCTCGGCGATGTCAGGTGGAATGAGCGTGTCTGAGGCCCAGCGGTCGGCCTCGTCTTCCGCAGAGCCGCCGTTGCCGTTCAGGTAAAGCTCCTTCTCGCCGTGCAGGAGGACGTGTCCAAGTTCATGGAACAGTGTGAACCAGAACTGGTCGTCAGTCTTCCGCAGAAGCGATAGCTGGATCACAGGGTGGCCAGCGATCCACCGAGTTGCTCCGTAGAGACCGAGGCCTGGCACTGCGGGGACGAAGCACAGCACCACGCCGACCGATCGGAGCACAGCAACCGATTGTGGAATGGCCGTCTCCGGTTCGGTGGCGGTGAGGGCGCGCAGGTCGTCGATGAGCGAGGTGAGCCGTGCCCGATCGAAGTCGGGAAGATCGCCTACGCCGTCGGCGTGACGCTCGGCAAGGGACAACCAGGTGGCGACCGCAGGCAGGTCGTCACGACCGACGGCTGAACGCCGGTAAGCGACGCTGCCCTCACGCCAAGTCGCCTCGAACGCGTCGAAGCTGGCGACACCGAGGATGCCGAGCAACTGCCTTACAGTGCCCGCGCGGTCGGCGGCCGGTGCCGTGAGGAGCTTGAACTTGCGGAGATACGCGATCGGGAACGTTGCCGCTCTGTCATACTGCGCGGCCAGTACTTCATCCTCGGCGCGGCGGGCGAGGTCGCCGCGGTAGCCGCTCTCGTATAGGTTCCAAAGGCGGGCAGGTACGCCAGTGACGCGCTCCAAGTCGAGCGCGACCTCGTGCGATAGCGAGGCCTTCCCGCTGAGCAGCTCGCTGACATGCTTGCGCGAAGTACCCAGCCGCCGCGAGAGCTCGGCCTGGTTGATTCCCTCGTCTTCCATCCACTCGGCGATGTAGTCGCCTGTGGAGACGACGTAGTTCGGGGTGGCGGACATGGTCTTCTCGTTTCGGGTTCTTGGTTCTGTCGTCTTCGTGAGTTCTCAGTGGTAGTCGATGATCTCGATGATGATGATGGTGATGCTGTCGCTCGCGGGCTCCACGATCAGCCGCCAGTTCGCGGTGAGTCGGGCCGACCACTGACCCGCACGGTCAGCCTTCAGCTCCTCCCACTTCCCGGTGCCCAGCAGCAGATCTTTCATCTCCTGCACGTAGCGCAACTCGGCGATGCGGAGTTTGAGGGTCTTCGCGACCTGTGCCCCGAGATGCTTCTGCATCCGACGTTCGTCAGTGCAGAGGCGCTCAAGGTCGCGCGTCGCGTAACCGATCTCCATATGGATATGTTACCTAGATCGTAACACTCGATGCCGCATGGGCGCCATGGCGGAGGTCATGCTTCTTCGGCCGGGTCGAGGTCGTCATCGACATCATCCTCGTCTTGCTCCCCGACATCCGCCGGCATCTCATTCGGATCGAGCCGTGGCAGCGTCGCCGCGACTTCGCGCACGTCGACCTGCCCCGTCACGACGTCGGCGGTGAGCCGCGAACGGAACTCGCGGAGGAGCTCAATTTCGCGCCGAGCGTGGTCGATCGCCTCGTCGATGCGTTGAGACTGCGCCCCGACCTGCTGCACGAACGATGCCTGCTCATCGTAGGGGGCTAGCGGAATCGTGATGCGCTTCATCCGTGAAAGCCCGAGGTCCTGGTTCGTCGCACCGCGCGTTTCCAACTGAGACTGCACGTAACACTCTTGCGAGTTCAGCATGATCTCGAGGAACTCGGGACGCACGAGCTCGGGCCGGAGCTTGAGGACGGCGATGTGCACCCAGACCTGGAATCGCTTGTCCCAGTCGACGGCCTTTGCGACTCCGGTCGTGCCGCCCTTCGTGTACAGGACATCTCCAACGGCCGGTTGGATGCGTCTGTCGAACTCGTCGGCCAAGTCGTGTGAGACAAACTTCATGTCTTCGAACACCCACTTGCCAGCACGAATGTTGCGCGCGGAGAGGAACGGAACTCCTTCGTCTACGTACGGGGGCGAGAAGTGGGGACCGTCGACAGCGCGAAAGAGGACGCGAGCAAGCGTTACCGCGCGCCAGCCTGGCTTCAGCCGAGGGAACCACCTATTGTCCGTCTCGACTCCGCTGGCGGTGATCATGGCGCTAAGTTCCGCGCGCTTCTGCTCCTCCAGTAGGGCAATGAGGCGGCGCTTGGCGGCGATGACGCGGTCGATGCGGGCGTGGGCGTGCCCGAGGTAAGTCACGATCGCCGCCTGCTCCTCCGTAGGCGGGATTAGCACGGGGAGAGCTCGGAAGCGATCCGTCACGAGATCCCACTGCCCGATCCGCACGCCGTCCGATGCGGCCGCCATGAGACCCACATAAGGCTTGCTGCGGAGCAGGTACTGGCCGAACGCCCGATTGTCGATGCTGAAGTCGAAAACAAAGTAGGCGGGGCTCACGATCCCGTCGACCGGCGCGAGCCCGAGCGATCCTTGCCAAGCCTTCATCTTGTTGATGACGAGGTCGCCCTGACGCGCGATCTTGTAGTTCGAGAGATCCTCGGGAATCGCATTGTGATTCCCGTCGTCATCACGGCGCACGAAGACGCCCCGCTCGCGAGCCACAGTCAGGAGCGGAAGGTCCGCGCGGTTGCGCTCGGATCGTCGCCGGATCAGCGAACGCATCGGCGCCACGCGCCAGTGGGCGGGGGCATCCGCCAGCGCCTGATGGCTGGTTGCAACACGGGCGTCATACGCCGGAAGGTCGCCGAGCACTACACGCCCTCGGCGACGATGAGCAGGTCGTCCGGGTTCCATACGAGCTTCGCGAGGTCGCGGTAGAGCTCACCGCGTTCCACGATCGCCTCCGCCGTGAACTCGTCGTAGGCGCGGAATGGCAGGCCGCTCGCTTGGACGAACGCGCGGAAGCCGGGGTTCCGGGTGTAGCTCAGCTCGTTCAGGCTCGCGGCCAGGAGGTTCTGTCCGAAGTAGTGCGGCAGCTTCTGCGCGTACGTGTCGTCGCTGTAGCTGGCGTTGAACTGCTTGGGTAGCAGCAGCAGGTCGCCGATGCGGTTGCGGTGACGGGCGAAGTCGGCCTCGTGCGCGAACTGGCCGGTGTGCCGGTCGAAGTGGTCGGCCCAGACGTGTTCGACCTCGTACTTCACCTTCGCGCCGCCACTGAGCTCGAGGTAGTTCGATGCTTGGCCCGATGCGACCGTGACGTGATCGGTCATCCGGGCGAGCAGGTGGTGCAGGTGGCGCCGGTTCTGCTGATGCACGGACGGACCGTCGAGGTCGAACGTCTCGTCTAGTTTCAGCAGGGCGTCGCGCAGCGCCGCGGCGAGGTCGGTGACCCCGAGCCCGCGGATGTCTTTCATCATGAGGAACATTGCGTACGACATCGTCGAGTATGCGATGGACTTGTTGTTCCAGATGCGGCGGGCGACGAGGGCGTCGGTGAACCGGCCGACGAGCTCGAGCTTGCGGTCGATCGTCTCCGGGCCCTCGCCGACGACGAGCGGGGCGAGCAGGAGCTGGTTCTGCAAGGTGAAGCCCAAGTCGGCGTTGTAGCGGATGAACCGCAGGCGACTCGCGGGATCCAGAGGGCCCGAGGCGGCGTCGAGGGTGCGCACATACTGCTCGCCATAGAACTCAAAGTCCCGCGCGACGAATCCGTAGAACGCCTCGCGCGTGGTCAGCCCGACTGTCTCGTGAGCACCGCGCAGCCAGCGGTGGAATTCGGTGCCGATCCGGTCCCAGTCCTCTGGCTTCGCGCCCCTGCGGCGCTCACGGATCTTCGTCGAGTATTGGCTGCGCAGCCAGGTCTTCAGGAAGTCAGAGCCGGCGTCCTCGGCACGCTCGTCCAGCCGGCGCAGGCGCTTGCGCCAGAGGTCATTTGCCCTGGTGCGCTGCCGCCCCGCTTCCATGTTCGCCAGCAGGTAGCCCTTGAGCATGTCCGCGGGCGTCAGCTTGAGGCCGCGGTCGTTCATGGTCTCGAAGATCGCGTACGCGTCGTCGTCGCTGTAAGCGGTGATCTGGACGAGCTGCACGCGATCCTTCAGCCAGTCGATGAAAAACGGCAGAGCGTCTCCCCGCACTTCCTCGGGGAAGAGATCGTCGAGTTCCGCGTACCGGGACACCAGCGTGCGCACCGACTCGGGCGCCTCCGCCGGCGGCTCGTACTCGCCGTGTTCGAACAGGGCGTCCATGCAGTCGAGACGGTCTTCAACGTCGAGGTTGAAGGACTTCTCGCCGAACTTCTCGGAATAGATCAGCTCGTCAATGCCTACCTGGTCGTCCCGATCCTGCTGCAGGCGGCGCAGGTAGGTGAGCAGCAGGGTGAGGCTCGTGAGGCGTTGCTGGCCGTCAACGACGAAGGGCTGTGAGCCCTTCTGCGACACGATGATCGATCCGAGGTAGTAGCCGGGGTACTTCGCGACGTCCCGGCGGGCGTGGCCGGGCTCGTAGAGCTCGAGGAACTTCGCCGTCAGGTCGGCCACGAGCTCGGCGAGCTGCTTCGACTCCCACTTGTACTCGCGCTGGTAGTAGTCGATCGAGTACTTCTTCTTCTCCAGCACCTCGGCGATCGTCTTCGCGACGCCGTCGATGGTGCGGTCGGTTGTGGTCATGCGACTCCCCCTGCGATCTCGCGGACGAGGTCTTCGGTTTCCGCCTCCAGAGCTCGGATGTCGGCGCGGATCTCCTCGAGTGTGCGCAACGGCGCGGGCTTATAGAAGTGACGCGTGAAGCTGATCTCGTATCCGATCTTCGTCTTCGTGCGGTCGACCCACGCGTCCGGGGCGTAGGGCAGCACCTCGCGAGCCATGAACGCGTAGATGCCGTCACCGTCGTCTCCTCCGGGCTCGTTCAGCGGGACCTGCTCGGTATCCCGCAGTGCCGGATCGGCCTTCGGGCGGCCGCGTCCGTCTCTGACGATGCCGCCATCAGCATCGCGCAGCGGCTGTTCCACGACGATCTTGTAGTAGCCGAAGTCGCGGTTGTCGAACACCTTGCTGACCGCAGGGTCGGCCTCGTCAAAGGCGTCGTAAGCGGCGAGCACGCGCTCGATATCGGCCTCGGAGAGCTCCACCGACTTCTGGCCGAGGTTCCTGCGCAGCGGAACCGACCACCCGGTCGCGTCGATGAGCTGCACCTTGCCCTTGCGGCGCTCCTCCTTGCGGTTGGAGACGACCCACACGTAGGTGGCGATGCCGGTGTTGTAGAAGAGCTTGAGCGGCAGGGCGACGATCGCTTCGAGCCAGTCGTTCTCAATCAGGTATCGGCGTGCGTTCGACTCGCCTTGCCCGGCATCTCCCGTGAACAGGCTCGATCCGTTGTGGATTTCGGCGATGCGTGATCCCAGCGGGGTGTCGTTCTTCATCTTCGCCAGCAGATTCGCCATGAAGAGCATCTGCCCGTCGCTCGTGCGGGTCACGAGACTGAACTCGGGTTCGCCGTCGTGCTCCACGATGAAGCGAGAGTCGGAGAGACCCTTCTTGCCGCCCATCCGCTCCAGGTCGGTCTTCCACGACTTTCCGTACGGCGGGTTGGAGAGCATGAAGTCGAACGTCATGTGGCCGAACGCGTCGTTCGAGAGCGTCGAGTACTCTGGGCCGCCCTTGATGTTGTCCGCGGCGCGGCCCTGGCCGGTAAGGATCAAGTCCGCTTTCGCGATCGCATAGGTCTCGGCGTTGATCTCCTGCCCGTACAGGTGCGTGTCGATCCGCTTGCCTCGGGCGATCCGGGTCAACGTGTCCTGCGCAACGGTGAGCATGCCGCCGGTACCCATCGCGCCGTCGTACAGCGTGTAGGTGCCGGCGGGGATGCGGTCGGCGATCGGTTCGAACATCAGCCGGGTCATCAAGCGGATCACATCGCGTGGCGTCCAGTGCTCGCCGGCTTCCTCATTGTTCGCCTCGTTGAAGCGGCGCACGAGTTCCTCGAACACCGAGCCCATGCCGTGGTTGTCCAGACCGGCCGGAGAGAGGTCGATGCGCGGGTCGAGGAACTTCTCGATCAGCAGGGCGAGCGCGTCCGCAGCGACGAGCTTGGGCACCTGATGGCGGAAGTCGAAGTTGTTGATGATCTCCTGCACGTTCTCGCTGAAGCCGTCGAGGTATGCCTCGAAGTTCTGCCGCAGCTTCGTCTGCCCGGTCGCCGTGGTGAGGTCGCGCAGCCGGAACTCGCTGGTGTTGTAGAAATCCTGGCCGGCCGCGTCGCGCAGCGCCTGCTCCTGGTTGACGATGCCTGCGTCGTCTAGCGTCTTCTGGAGCTGGAGCACGGCTTGCTTCGTGGGCTCGAGCACCGCGTCGAGACGACGCAGCACCGTCATCGGAAGGATCACGTCACGGTACTTGCCGCGGTTGTAGAGGTCGCGAAGAACGTCGTCGGCGACACCCCAGATCAAGCTGACGATCTGCTGATGCACGGCCTGGTTCACGGGTTCTCTTTCTGTCGCGGTCGCATTCGGGCGACCTGTTCAGCGTAGTCAAGCGCGCGTGCCAGGGTCGGTTGGTTGCGGCTCGTGGTGGCGGGCCGTGGCTTCCCGGCCAACCCTCCGGCCGACGCGAAGCCGGCCGCGCGGGCGCCGCTCCCGCGCGAACCTTCCATGTCGCAATAGCATCGCGCCGAGGGAGGATCTCGCGAGATGCAGACGAAGATGTCGTTCCTAATCGACACCAACGTCGTCATCGCCGCCGAACCATACGCAGGTGAGCTCGAGCCCCTGCAGTCCGCAGTCAGTACCTTCCTGCGTATCGCTGGCCAGCACGGCCACGACGTACTAGTCCACCCGGCCACGCTGGACGACCTGCGCGAGACAGCGAACGCCACGCACCGGGCGCAGAACATTGCCGCCTACGCCAAGTACGCAGCGATCGAGGAGATCCCCATCCCCGACGAGGTCCGGGACGTGTTCCCTGCCGGGGCCGGCCCGAACGATCAGCGCGACGCCCGCATCCTGACCGCGCTACACGTCGGCGCGGTCGACTTCCTGGTCACCAACGACTCAAAGCTCCGCAGGCGGGCAATCGCCATCGGTCACGAGGCCAAGGTGCTCCGGCCAGGTGAGGCTGCCGCGCAGTTGTCCGCATGGCATCCCGACGCGCCCGCACCCCCTCCGTCAGTCGAGCTCATGAAGACCTACCAGCTCGATACGGCGCAGCCGATCTTCGACAGCCTCCGCGCCGACTACAGCCCCGGATTCGATCGGTGGATCGCAAAGGTCAAGAAGGAGTCCGCGACCCGGTGCGCCTGGATCATCCGTGCACCGGACGGCACCTACGAGGCCATCGCGCTCGTGAAGATGCGCGATGCACACCCGACCCGGGCCGGACAGGAGGCGATCAAGCTCGCCACATTCAAGGTCGGCGACGCCGCGAACGGCCGGAGGCTCGGGGAACTACTCCTGAAAGCGGTCCTGCGCTGGGCCGACGCCGAGCCAGGCCGACCTGGTGAGCTGTTCGTGGAAGTGCAGAACAAGCAGGACCGGCTCATCGAGTTCCTGGTCGACTTCGGTTTCACGCGCGTCGCGGACAAGTCCGGCGAGGAAGGTGTCTACCTCAAGACTCTCGACCCTCCGGGGCCAGCCGAGCTCGACGGTCTCGAGCACCACATCGCGTACGGCCCACCTGCCGTGCGCGCGGGCCAACCCATCTTCGTCATCCCCATCACCCCGCAATGGTACGAAGACCTCTTCCCGGACGCGACGTTCATGGGGCCATCGATCACGGTGTTGCCCGGTACGTTCACCACCCCGAAGGCGCACGGCAACGCGATTCGCAAGGCGTACCTTTGCCACTCGCCCACCAAGCAGATCCCGGCCGGCTCGACGCTGCTCTTCTATCGCTCCCAGGGCGGCCGTCGAGGCGACGGCGCAGTGGTCGCCGTCGGTGTTGCCGAGCGATCCCATCGCTCGGCGGACCCCCGCGAGACGATCGAGCTCTCGTTCAAACGCACCGTCTACTCCGCCGCTGATGTCGCCGAACTGCACAAGGATGACAAGGCGGTACTCACCATTCTGTTCCGACACGACCGCTTCACCGAGCCGCCCTGGCCTATCAGTGAGCTCGTGTCCCATAAGGTCGTAACGACCTGGCCTCAGTCCATTGTCCGCATCAAGAACGAAGGGGGGATCGCATGGGTCGAAGCTCAGCTGAACGCGTGGCGCTGATGGCGATCCACCCCCGCTACGCCGACGCGATCCTCGACGGAACGAAGCGGGTGGAGTTCCGCAAGCGCCGTCTCGCCGAGGACATCCGCACGGTGCTGATCTATGCCACGGCGCCCGTCAGCCGCGTAGTCGGGCGCTTCACCATCGACGACATCATCGAAGCCACACCCGGCCACATCTGGGAGGCGTACGGCGAGATTGGTGTCATCGAGCAGGACGCGTTCTTCGGCTACTACGGCGACGCCGCCGCCGCCGTCGCGATCCTCGTCGCCGACGCCGAGCGGTTCAGCGCGCCGCTCGCTCTCGCCGACATTGAAGCGCGCCCGGCGGTGCCGCAGAGCTTCGCCTACCTTGCGGCAGACGATCCCGGATTGGTCCCAGCCTGAACCGCAACTCTCCGTGAGCCGACGTGCGTGCCCTGCAACAACGGTGCACGTATGCTTACGCGGTTCGGGCGTCTCTGCCCTGCTCAAGCGCCTCGAGCAACTCCTCGAGGTGCATGTGGAGCACGTCGTAGGCCTGCATGTAGAACATGTGGTCCATGGCAGGCCACGGTGTGTCGTCGAGGTCGGCGAGGACCCCTCGAGCCTCGCGAATCGCTGTCTGCAGCCGAGTCTCGATTCCGGGCAGGCTCTGGATCCAGTCGTCGATCACGCGGAACGGAACTGGTGCGAAGCCGTGGGCATCGACGCCGACGTGGAACTGGTGACCGTTCGGACCGTGGTCGCGGGCGTGCGTGTGCCCGTGGAGAAGTGGGATACCGTCGTCCCAACGCGGGCGATGCGACGTGTGTCGATCCTGCTCCTGGCTGTCGCCGGCGTAGGGGTAGTGCGAGGCAATGATCCGGTACCCGCGGCGGGTGCCCTCGATGACCTCTGGGAGGATCTCCCACCCCGCGGCCTCGTACATGGGCAGGAATCGCTCGATCGCCCGTTTCGACTGTGTCGCGGGCGAGACGCGATCGTGGTTCCCGGGTACGAGCATCCTGCGCCCGTTGAGCCGCGCGGTGAGCCCTATCGATTCCTCGATCGGGCCGAGCGCAACGTCACCGAGGTGAAGGACAACGTTGCTGGGCGAGACCATGTCGTTCCACCGGCGCACAAGGTCGTCGTTCATCTCATCGACCGTGGCGTACCGTCGACCGGCGAGTTCGCTGATGCGGGCGTGGCTGAAGTGCGTGTCGGAGGTGACGAAGTCGACGTGATCGAAGTCGAACGTCGGATAGTCAAGCACCGTGAACCTCGTCGTCGCCGTCGATGTCGAAGGTGCGTAGGAGGAGCCGTTCCACGTCGCTCACCGGCTTAGGAGAAAGATCCTTCATCTCGTCGCGGAGCCGGTCCAGTGCCTGTTCGATGAGGGGGCGGTGTTGGTCGCGCCATGCGCGGATCCCAGGATCGCGCAGGAGGCCGGACTCTCTGCTCCCCTCGTAGCCGAGCAGCAGCTCGGTGTCGATCACCGACGCCATGACCCGGGCATCCACGTTGGGCGACGAGCGCAGGCTCGACAGGTGGGTGACGGCATCCGAGCCAGACACATCGATGCGGTAGCGCTGGATGTCGCCATACTCAGTCGTCTCGGTCTCGACGTGGGAGACCGTGATGGAGCGCCCGCCAATGATGAGCTCTCGCACGCGTCCTCCTCGATCCGAACTGGCCAATCTACGCGGACTCGGTTCGGTTCGCCTCGGCCATCACGTCGACGCGTCCTGGCCGGACGATGTCGTCGATTCCCGGGACGAACGCGATCGTTCCGAGCCGAGTCCAGTAGCTGATGAGCCATCGCTGAAGCAGGTCGCGCTGTTCGTGGCGTTCGAAGAGTGTTCGTCCGGGATCCTCGATCGCGGCATCCCAATCATCGATCTCGAAGACCGCCTCGATGAGTTCGGCGCACGTCGGTCCGTTGCCATGTTCGTCCCACCAGGCCAACGTCAGCATTCCGGCGTGATTGGCGGTCGAAGTGCCGCCGGGCTCATCGATCGTCCCAAGGCCATTCGGACATTTCGGCGATGAGCAAACTTTGGTCAGTCGCGCATCCTCGTCCTCCGCGGAGATTGATGGCGGCAAGCAGCACCAAGGGCCACTGACCAATCCGTGCGGTGCTGCCTGCTGTCGCTTCACCGCATTTGCCCGGCGATCTCCGTCCCCCAAGTCACTGAAGGTTTCTGGGTGAGTCCGTGAATCGAATCGCTTGCTCTACATACGGTAGGGGGGTATGGTACTTGCCATGAATGGTTACACGGCGAGCAAGGATGACCTTCTGAAGCGGCTGCGTCGCGTGGAGGGTCAGGTTCGTGGGATCGCGCGGATGGTCGAGGAGGACAAGTACTGCATCGACATCCTCACGCAGGTCTCGGCGGCCACGAAGGCCCTTGAGTCCGTCGCGCTGTCTTTGTTGGGTGACCATCTTTCGCACTGTGTTGCCGAAGCCAGCGCCGAGGGTGGTGCCGTTGCGGACGAGAAGATCCGCGAAGCCAACGAGGCGATCGCCCGTCTGGTCCGTTCCTGACCCACCTGCCCACTCACGACGAGGAGACGATGATGAACACCGAGAACCGCAACGACCTGGGCTTGAAGGACACCGGCGCTGGTTGCGCCTGCTGCGCGACCGCATCAACCCCCGAGACCGCGGATGCGGCCACGGCGGCCGTGACGGCTGACGTGCTGGTGACGGGGATGACCTGCTCGCACTGCGTGTCGAGCGTCACCGAGGAGTTGTCCGCGATCGACGGGGTCGAGGGTGTGTCGGTGGACCTGAACGCGGGCGGCGCGTCGCGGGTGACGATCCGCAGCTCGACGGCGATCCCTGCTGCTGCCGTGGAGGCGGCGGTGGAGGAGGCTGGCTACGCCGTGGCCGGCAGCCCGTCATGAGCATGGTCGATGTCGAGCTCGACATCGCCGGGATGACCTGCGCGTCGTGTGCGACGCGGATCGAGCGGAAGCTCAACAAGCTGCCGGGTGTGGAAGCGACCGTCAACTACGCCACCGAGAAGGCTCGCGTGCGCGGTGAGGACGTCGATTCGGCCACATTGATCGCGGCGGTCGAATCCGCCGGCTACCAAGCGGCGCTTCCTGCGCCGACGGTCGTCGAGGCTGCGGGTGAACCCGGTGCGCCGGTGGACCGCGATCTGGTTTCGCTGCGGCAGCGTCTGCTGATCAGCGCCGCTTTGTCGGTGCCGGTCGCGGTGCTGTCGATGATTCCCGCGCTGCAGTTCGAGTTCTGGCAGTGGCTGGCGCTCACCCTCACCGCCCCGGTGGCGGTGTGGGGCGCGTGGCCGTTTCACCGTGCTGCGGCGGTTAACGCCCGTCACGGTGCCGCCACGATGGACACGCTCATTAGCGTCGGGGTGATTGCCGCGTTCGGCTGGTCGCTGTATGCCCTGTTCTTTGGTGGCGCCGGTATGCCCGGGATGACGATGACGTTTACTCTCATCGGCACCCCGCGGGCGGGCGGGCATGAGATCTACCTCGAGGTCGCCGCGTTGGTGACGGTGTTCATCCTCGCGGGCCGGTACGCCGAGGCCCGCGCCCGCAAGTCGTCCTCTGAGGCGCTGCGCGCTTTGCTGGAGCTGGGAGCGAAAGACGCCGTCAAGCTCGTCGATGGTGTGGAACAGCGAGTCCCGGTCAGCCAGCTGATGGTGGGGGATGCCGTTCTGGTGCGGCCGGGGGAGAAGATCCCCTCCGATGGACTCGTCGTCGACGGGTCCTCGGCGATTGATGCGAGCATGCTCACGGGCGAATCGGCCCCGGTTGAGGTCGGTGCGGGTTCCCGTGTGGTGGGTGCGACGGTCAACGTCGGCGGCCGGCTTACGGTGGAGATCACCCGCGTGGGCGTGGACACCGAACTGTCGCGGATGCGGCGGCTGATGGAGGAGGCGCAGACCGGCAAAGCCCGCGTGCAGCGTCTCGCGGACCGGGTGTCCGGGATCTTCGTGCCCATCGTGATGATGCTGGCTATCGCCGCGTTCGCGGGCTGGCTGCTGGTCGGCGGGTCTGTGGAGCTGGCGTTCACCGCCGCGATCGCGACGCTCATCATCGCGTGCCCGTGCGCGCTCGGGCTGGCCACGCCGACCGCTCTGTTGGTGGGCACCGGTCGCGGCTCTCAGATGGGAATCCTCATCCGGGGACCGCAGGTACTGGAGCAAACCCGCACGGTCGACACGATCGTGCTGGACAAGACCGGCACCGTCACCACGGGAACCATGGCCGTCACAGCCGTCCACCCCGCACCCGGAGTCACCCGGGAGCAGCTGCTGGCCGCGGCCGCGGCGGTGGAGTTCGGGTCGGAGCATCCTGTTGCCCGCGCGATCGTCGCCGGAAGCGTCCCCGTCCCGCCGGCGGAGACGTTCGACTCTCACGCCGGGTTCGGGGTGCAGGGCATCGTCGCAGGCTCTCTCGTCGTCGCCGGCCGTCCGTCTTGGCTGCAGGAGCAGTGGAGCATTCACCCCACCGCGCAGCTGCAGCACGACGCCGACGAGCTGCAAACCGCGGGAGCGACCGTCGTCGCCATCGGTCGTGACGGCACCCACCTGGGCATCATCGCGGTCGCCGACACAGTCAAACCCACCAGCGCGGAGGCGGTCGCCCGGTTCCGGGCGTTGGGTATGACACCGGTGCTGCTCACCGGCGACAACGATGGCGCTGCACGGGAGATCGCTCGACAGGTCGGCATCGACCAGGTGCACGCCGGGGTAACCCCGGCCGGGAAGCTCGACGTGGTCCGCCAGCTACAGGGCGACGGGCGTGTGGTGGCGATGGTCGGTGACGGGGTCAACGACGCCGCTGCTCTCGCTGCCGCTGACCTCGGTCTCGCGATGGGCGGGGGAACGGATGCCGCGATCGCTGCGAGCGATATCACCGTGGTCTCGGGTGACCTGCTGGTCGTCGCTGACGCGATCCGGTTGGCACGCCGCACCCTGGGGACGATCAAGGGCAACCTGTTTTGGGCGTTCGCGTACAACGTCGCCGCGATCCCGGTCGCGATGGCCGGGTTGCTGAACCCGCTGGTTGCCGCGGCCGCGATGGCCTTGTCCTCGGTGTTCGTCGTCACGAACAGTCTGCGCCTGCGCGGGTTCCGCACCATCCCGGCGAGCTCGACGACCGCTACCCCTGAACCGGCCCGCGTTTCCGCCCGGGTCTGACCTGCATCTGCTGGATGTGAACAGTGGAAGGACGCTCATCATGAGCCAGCACGATCACCACGCACACCACCACCCCACGGCTACCGGCGCCGGCGGTGATGACACTGCGCAGGAGCTGCGCGAGACCGTCGCCGAATCCGACACCGTCGACAACCCGCACGCACACCACACCACGCAGAACAGCCCTGATGAGGGACACGGCGGCGCGCACGCGGGGATGCAGCACGGTGCTCATGGTGGGCATGCCGGGCACGGCGCGGACCATGTCGCACGGTTCCGTCGATTGTTCTGGATCAACCTGATCCTCGCCGTCCCGGTGGTGGCGTTCTCGGGCATGTTCTCGATGCTGCTCGGCTATTCCCTCCCCGACGCAGCGTTGGTGGGGTGGATCTCCCCGGTTCTCGGCACCGTCATGTATGTGTGGGGTGGTGCCCCGTTCCTGACCGGCGCGGTCAGCGAACTGCGTGCCCGTAAGCCCGGCATGATGCTGCTGATCGGGCTGGCGATCACCGTCGCGTTCGTCGCGTCATGGGGGGCGAGTCTCGGGCTGCTGGATCACGAGCTGGACTTCTGGTGGGAGCTGGCGCTGCTGATCGTCATCATGCTCCTTGGGCACTGGATCGAGATGCGGTCGCTCGCGCAGACCACCTCGGCACTGGACTCCCTCGCCGCGCTCCTCCCCGACGAGGCGGAGAAGGTCGACGGGGACACCACTGTCACCGTCGCGCCCGCGGATCTGCAGGTCGGTGACGTTGTAGTGGTCCGCCCTGGTGGGCGGGTTCCGGCTGACGGTCGGGTGGTGCAGGGTTCGGCGAGCATGGACGAGTCGATGATCACCGGCGAATCCAAGCCGGTCCGCCGCAGCGATGGGGACGCGGTCGTGGCCGGCACCGTCGCCACCGACTCCGGAATCCGTGTCGAGATCAGCGCGGTGGGGGAGGACACTGCCCTCGCCGGCATCCAACGCCTGGTTACCGAGGCGCAGAACTCGTCCTCGAAAGCGCAGCGTCTCGCCGACCGTGCCGCCGGGTGGCTGTTCTGGTTCGCGCTGATCGCCGCGGCCATCACCGCGGTCGTGTGGACGGTAGTCGGGCTCCCCGATGACGCGGTGATTCGCACTATCACGGTTCTGGTGATCGCCTGCCCGCACGCCCTGGGTCTGGCGATCCCGCTGGTGGTGTCCATCGCCACCGAGCGCGCTGCCCGGGGCGGGGTGTTGATCAAGGACCGTCTGGCGTTGGAGAGTATGCGCACCGTGAACACGGTGTTGTTCGACAAGACCGGCACTCTCACCAAGGGCGCTCCCGCCGTCACCGCGGTGGAACCGGTCGACGGGATGGATGCGGACCGGCTGATGGCTCTCGCGGCCGCTGCGGAGTCTGATTCCGAGCATCCGCTGGCCCGTGCCATCGTCACCGCCGCGCGGGAGAAGGACCTGTCCGTGCCCAGGTCGACGGACTTCGAGTCCTCACCCGCGGTCGGTGTCCGCGCGACCGTCGACGGCCAGGTGGTGCAGGTGGGCGGACCGTACCTGCTCGAGCAGACCGGTGGCCAGGAGCTGCCGATCGCGGACGCCTGGCGGGAGGAGGGTGCGATCATCCTGCACGTCCTCGTTGATGGGAAGGTCGCCGGCGCGCTCCGATTGGCCGATGAGATCCGTCCCGAGTCCCGGCAGGCGATCGACGCACTGCACGCCCGAAACGTGCAGGTCGTGATGATCACCGGCGACGCCGAGGCCGTCGCCGCGTCCGTGGCCGCTGAACTTGGCATCGACCGGTTCTTCGCGGGTGTGCGGCCGGAGGACAAGGCGTCCAAGGTGAAGCAGCTGCAGGATGAGGGCCGGAAGGTCGCGATGGTCGGCGACGGTGTGAATGACGCGCCCGCTCTCGCGCAGGCGGATGTCGGTATCGCCATCGGTGCCGGCACGGACGTGGCGATCGCGTCGGCCGGCGTCATCCTCGCGAGCGATGACCCCCGCTCGGTGCTGTCGGTGATCGAGCTGTCCCGCGCGAGCTACCGGAAGATGAAGCAGAACTTGTGGTGGGCTGCCGGGTACAACCTCATTTCGGTGCCGCTGGCCGCCGGCATCCTCGCCCCGATCGGGTTCGTGCTGCCGATGTCGGTGGGCGCGATCCTCATGTCGCTGTCCACGATCGTCGTCGCTCTCAACGCTCAGCTGCTGCGCCGGTTGGATCTCAGCCCCGACGCGGTCATCCGTCGCTGACCGGTCTGACGTAGCGTGTAAGGGAGGGAGGTGACATGTCGCTGATCGCACTGACGGACCGGGTCCACACCGGCCGCTCCATGGCTCGCACCCTCCTGCTGCTCGTCGCAGTCACCGGCGCGATCATCGTGGGCCTGCTGGCCATGCATTCCCTCAACACCCACACCGCCACCGACACCAGTCATCAGACCACCGCCACCGCTTCTGCCACGACAGGTGCCGGCGATCACCACGCCGGCACCACCGCAACTGATGAGCCGTGCGCGGATTGCGGCAACGGACACTCCACCATGCTCGCGATGGCGTGCGTGCTGGCATTGCTGGTGACCGTGCTGTTGCTGGTGCGGCCCGGCGCGGCCATGCGATGGTTGTCGATCCTCCCTCGACCAAGATCCTCGGTCGCGTCGGCGCTGTTTACCGGGCCGGCCCTGCGGCCTCCTTCACTCACCGTTCTCTGCATCAGCCGTACGTGATGCGTCCGGGGCCGGACCTTTGTGCTGGCTCTTGCACCCGCACGCCCGTCATCCTGACCGGCGCTGCTTCACGTACCCCTGTATTGGAGAACTCTGATGAAGATTCGTACCGCGGCAACCGCCGCACTCACCCTCGCCGCTGCGCTCACTCTCGCGGGCTGCGCCGGCGACTCCGGCTCAGAGTCCATGCCTGGCATGGACCACGGCAGCTCGGCCCCGTCGTCCTCCTCGTCTGCCGCGACGGCGGACTTCAATGACGCGGATGTGATGTTCGCGCAGATGATGATCCCGCACCACGAACAGGCCGTCGAGATGTCGGACGTGGTCCTGGACAAGGAAGGCATCGACCCGGGTGTCCTCACCCTGGCCTCCGATATTAAAGCCGCCCAGCAGCCCGAGATCGACCAGCTGCAATCATGGCTGGAAGAGTGGGGTGCCGATAGCGACACCGGCTCCATGGAAGGCATGGACCACGGCGGCGGCATGATGAGCGGCGACGACATGGCGGCGCTGGAAGCGGCTACCGGAGCGGAGGCGTCGCGGCTGTTCCTCGAACAGATGACGATGCACCACGAAGGCGCCATCACTATGGCGCAGGATGAAGTCGATAACGGGCAGAATCCGGACGCGATCGCGATGGCGCAGACCATCATCGACACGCAGACCGCGGAGATCGCCACCATGCAGGAGCTGCTCGCGCAGCTCTGACCGCACCCGGTGAGGACGCCCCACCCGAGGGCGTCCTCACCCTGGACTCGAAAGGGTGCGTATGCGCATGCCCCTTCGCGCGACAACGAGTCTTGTCGCGCTTTCTGCTCTGACTCTCACCGGCTGTGCAGCTGCTGCACCGCCCTCCACCGGTGCCGAACACGCCCAGGTTGTTGCCCACGTGCACGCCATCGTTCCCGCACCTGACGGGGACGGGTTCCTCCTCGGCACCCACGAAGGCATCTTCACTGCCACCGCGGACGGCGAGATCGGTCCTCGTGTCGGCGGTAACGACTTCGACGCGATGGGGCTCACCGCGCTGAATGGGGATCTGATCGCTTCCGGCCACCCCGGCCGCAACACACCCGCCGAGCTGGGGGAGAGGAACCTCGGCATCATCCGCAGCCAAGACGGCGGCGAGACCTGGGAGCCGGTCGCGTTCACCGGAGAGAAAGACTTCCACGCCCTCACCGCCGGCCCGGACGGCACCCTTTATGGGCAAGACGCCGGAGACGGCGCCGTGCTCATCAGCACGGACGGCGGTGTCTCGTGGTCGCCCACCGGTAGCACCCTGCTCGCCTTCGGTCTGGAGGTGGATGCAGTCGGTCGGATCATCGCGGTCACTCCTGACGGCCCGCAGGTCAGCACGGACCGCGGTGAGAGCTTCGCGGCTCTCACCGACGCACCCAACCTGTTCCTCATGGCAGCCTCCCCGGACCGCCAGCGGTTGGTCGGCGTTGATGCCAACGACACGATCTGGACCGTCACGGGGGCTGGGTCATGGCAGGAGGTCGGCACCGTACACGGCACTGCCCAAGCCATCACGATCACCGACGAGGGCGACGTGCTCGTCGTCGACGACAGCGGACTCAGCCTGCTGCCCTCACCGCGTCAGTGAGGCACGCGGTCGTCTCATGGACAACTCAAGCCGGAGAGTGGAGGCGAATCGGCGGCCATCTGTCGCTGTAAATCCATCCCCGACACGGGCCACATGGACATCTTCCAGCGGTTCCTACAGTAGTAGTTGCCAGGCCGACCACTCCCGAGTCGGATCCGGCATGTCGCGCCGACGATGCGCCGGGCAGCCCAATCGTCCGACACGAGCAGGACCTTTCGGCACGGCGTGGCCGGGGGCAGGAGCTCGCGGCGGTGAAGGAGCGTCAGCTGGTCGGTGTCTGAGCCTGTTCATAGCCTAGAATGGGTGCCCACGGTAGGCTTTTGGTGATGACCCCGACGACTCGAACTCAGCGCGCAGCCGTGCTGAGCGAGCGTCTTCTGATAACGAGGATCGTTACTGCTCTCGGCCTGGCGCTCCTGCTGATGTTGGGCATCGCCGCTGCTGGACACCTCGAGACCGATGGCACCACGCCGGTGCCGCTGGGAATGTCCGCACTCGTGGACCCGCACGTCGAGCCGCTGAGTGGCGGCGCCACCGATGCACGCGACGGCAGAGAACAGCAGACGGTGGTTGGCGAATCCTCGGGGGCCAGCGCGCTGATGGGGGCAGCGCTGTGTGTTCTGGGAATGCTGTGCGGGCTGGTGCTCGCGGTGCTGACTTACCGGCTGTGGCGCAGCCGCGTCCTCCCTGATCGTGGGATCTGGCCGCGGGTACTCTCGCTCTTTCCCCACCCGTCGACGATTTCGCGGGTGAGCATCCTTTCGCTGACGCAGTTGAGCATCTCCCGAACCTGACATTCGGCGTGCCGTCCTTCCGGGACGGCGATTCGCCCCGGGCTCACGCCCGGGTTCTGTCATGTGTCGTGTCTTGGTTTGGAGTACTCGAATGAAAACCCCTGTGAAGGCGACGTTGGTCACTCTGGCTGTGGTCGTCGTGATGGTGCTGGTCGCGATCATCTATGCGCTGGTCAATCAGAACCCCACCCCGCCTCCCGGCGAAGGAAGCAGCACCGGCACCTCCGTGGTGGGAGAGAGCTCGCACGTTCTGGATGACGGTGGTCCGGATGCGGTGACGGTGGTGGAGTTCCTGGACTTCGAGTGTGAGGCGTGCGGCGCGTTCTACCCGATCGTCGAGGATATCCGGGAGAGGTACGCCGGCCAGATCACCTACGTGGTGCGATACTTCCCGCTGCCCGGTCATTTCAACTCGAAGAACGCGGCGATCGCCGCGGAGGCTGCCGCACAGCAGGACCGATTCGAGGACATGTATCACCGACTGTTCGAGACACAGGCGGAGTGGGGTGAGGCGCAGGAGTCTCGTGCCGAGCTGTTCCGCGGCTTCGCCGAACAGCTCGGATTGGACATGACCGCCTATGATGCGGCCGTTGCCGATCCCGCCACCACCGAACGCGTGGAGCTCGATTTCAACGAGGGACGCGCTCTGGGGGTCGGCAGCACGCCGACGTTCTTCGTCGGCGGGGAGAAGCTCGAGCTGCAGACGCTGAACGACCTCGAAGACGCAATCGCGGCTGCCCTCTCCGGTGGTCGGTGATGCAGACGAGCCTGTCGCACCGACGAGTGATCATCGTCGGAGCCGGGCAGTCCGGACTGGCAGTTGCCGCAGCGTTGAATGCCAAGGGCCTGCGCCCGCAGCAGGATTTCGTCGTGATCGACGCGGCTCGCAAGGGGCAGCGCAGCTGGGCATCTCGATGGCATTCGATGGAGCTGCTCAGCGACGCCCGGCATAGCGTGATCCCGCCTCGAGGGCTCCCCGGCGATCAGCGTCGGCGTCCCCGCGCTGACGAGATCGTCGACTATCTGGCCTTCGTCGAGGGGGGACTTCGTGTCGAGACGGTCTGGGGGGTCCGCGCCACCGGAGTAGAGCGTCCCGGCACCGGAACCACTCTGCTGCTGTCCACGACCGCAGGGGACGTACAGACCCGCAACGTCGTGTGCGCGACCGCCGCGGCAGCGTATCCGCGTGTGCCGGAGTGGGCTGCGACCCTGAGCGTTCCAGGCGTCGTGATGCACAGCAGCGACTACCTGTACCCAAACCAGATCGAGCCGGGACATGTGCTCGTCGTCGGAGGCGGCAACAGCGGGGTGCAGCTGGCACGTGAGCTGACCACTTCTCACACGATCACCTTGTCTATACGCACCCCGCGGGGGCACCGGCCGAGCGGCAGCTACCCGTCAGCTGCCGGACAGGCAGTCTCGTGGCTCACCCGCAGGCGGCATCCCGAACCGGTGTTCGGCGACAGCTACGAGCGGCTGCGCCGCGCCGGGGTCTCCATCGTTCCCGCGGCGACTGCCGCAGACGGCGGCGTGGTGACGCTCGCTGATGGCAGTGAGCTCTCACCGGACTCCGTGATCTTCGCCACCGGCTACGCACCGGGTGATGACTGGCTGCCGGATGCCGCGCACGCCGAGCGGGGAGCCCGTACCCGGACCGGGATCCCGGGACTGTTCGTCGCCGGTATGCCGCAGTACAGCGGCCGCGGTGCGGACACCATCACCGGGGTCTGGCGAGACGCCACCACAATCGCCCATCACATCATCAACCGTCCCTGAAAGCCACGCCATGTCATCCTCCCCGCCCACCGAGGCCGCCCCGATGCTGCTCAGATGTCGTCCTGTCGCATTCGTCGCCCTGGGGGTGAGCCTGCTGCTGGCAGCTGGCATGGTGCTCTCGACCGCATCATCCGCGGCCGCACATGACAGCATCGTCTCGGCCACCCCCGATGCTGACGCGACCATCGGCGTGGCGCCGCAGGAGATCTCGCTCACCCTCGAATCGGCCGCGGTTCCCGAGAGTGCCCCCACTCCCGAGCCCACCGCCACGAAGCAGGCGCTTGAGCCATCTCCTATCCGTTCCACCGCCGAATCCACGGACGACGGCTACGGCGGTCAGGCCTCCGGCGGGGGAGAGCTCTTTCCCGTGCTTGCTGTCATCAGCGGCGTGGTCATCATCGGCGGCGCACTGATCGTGGTGCTCATGGTGGCCTGGGAACGCCGCCGCCGCGACCGCGCCGCGACAGAAGCGACCCGGGCACAGCCCTCGACGGAGGAGAAGACCGATGGCTCGTAACAGCGGCACCCGACTCGCGGTCGCCTGCATGATCGCCGCGGTGGTCGTGGTGATCGACCAGGCCACCAAGGCGGCGGCGGTGTCGGGGCTGAGCACCCAGCAGCGCATCCCCCTGCTGGGTGACCTGCTCGGACTGCAGCTCGCGTTCAACCCCGGTGCGATCCTCTCCCTGGGCGCTGGCTTCACCGGGCTGCTGACGCTCGTCGGGGTGGCTGCCGTGGTGCTGCTGGTGATCGCCGTCGTCCGAGCTCGCACCGTGTGGTGGGCTGTGGGACTCGGGTTGATCCTCGGCGGTGCGATCGGGAACCTCATCGACCGGCTGTTCTCTCCACCCGGGTTCGGCGTCGGGCACGTCACCGATTTCCTCGCCTACGGCACCTGGTTCATCGGCAACCTCGCCGACGTCGCGCTCGGCGCTGGCGTGATCCTCCTCGCCAGCGTTCTCTGGGCACACCGGGGAGCAGCCACCGCGCGCCGCGCCGAAGCGGCGACGAACGAGCCCGAGCCTGTCGCGGAGGCGCGGAGACCATGATGGCCAAGCAACGCATGCCGTCCGTCTATCAGCGCAATGCTTTCGCCCCGGGGCTGCTCGCAGCCGTCGTCCTGTTCCTGGCCCCGGCGCTGATGAGCGGAGACTGGTTCCTCCTGGTGCTGTTCGTCATCGCGATCCTCGCTGTCATCGTCGGCTGGTTCGCCGTACAGGCCAGGCAGTGGTGGTGGCTTCCGGCGTTCGCCGCGATAGCGGTGCTGTGGAACCCGCTATTCCCGTTTCCGTTCTCCGGGCCACTCTGGTCGTTCGCGCAACCGGCTGCCGCGGTGATCTTCCTGGTCGCCGGAGCGATGATCAAGGTGCGTCGCTCGTGACTCGCCGCCGCGTCTTCGCCGCCGTCCTCGCGCTGCTGGCGGTCAGCGTGGTGACTGGCTGTGCGAGCAACGATTCGCTCGCCCAGCAGTATCGGGACGGGAACGAGAAGGGCTACATCGCCGGCGACTTCCAAGTGGTGCAGATCCTGGAGTCCGACCGCGGTGAACCGGTCGCTTTCGAGGGGCTCACCGAGACCGGCGAGAGAGTGACCAGCGACGACTACCGCGGCGGGGTGCTGGTGGTGAACTTCTGGTATGCCGCGTGCGGTCCGTGCATCGTCGAGGCGCCGCTGCTGGAAGAGGTCTGGCAGAGGTACCAGGACCAAGGCGTCGCATTCCTCGGCGTCAACACCTACGACCAGCCCGCCACCGCCCTGTCTTTCGCTCGCGACAACAACGTCACGTACCCGAGCGTGATCGACGTCAACGACGGCAAGGTCAAGCTCGCGTTCGCGCAGGTCACCCCGATCCAGGCCACCCCCACCACGCTGGTGCTCGACCGGGACGGGAGAGTCGCTGCCCGGGTCATCGGCCAGCTGGCCAGCGCCTCCATCCTGGCCACCCTGGTCGCCGACACCCTCGCCGAGGAGAATCCGTGATCAACCCCGGGCCTCTGGTCGTCGACGGTGCTCTGTGGATCGCGATCCCGATCGCGGCCCTCGCAGGCCTGGTCTCGTTCATCTCCCCTTGCGTGCTGCCTCTGGTGCCCGGCTACCTCGGCTACCTCGGCGGCGCCGCCGGCAGCAACCCGGGTGCCGCCGGGACCGGGTCGACGGTAAGGGCGGAGCGCACCCGCCTGCTGCTCGGCGTGGGCCTGTTCATCGCCGGGTTCACGGTGGTCTTCGTCACCGTGACGATCCTGGGCGGCACGTTCGGGCTCCTGCTGCTGCAGTACGCCAACATCCTCACGCGACTCCTGGGGGCGGTTGTGATCGTCCTCGGCCTGGTGTTCATCGGGTTCTTCGGTATCGCCCAACGTAGCCTCCGTCCTCGGATCCAGAGCCGCGCCGGCCTGATCGGCGCCCCGCTTCTCGGGTTTGCGCTCGGAGTGGGGTGGACCCCCTGTATCGGTCCGACGCTCGCGGCGATCCTGTCGATGTCATGGAACCTCGGCGATCCCACCCGAGCCGGCCTGCTTGGTCTTGCCTACTCGCTCGGGCTGGGTCTCCCGTTCCTCCTGCTCGCTATGGGCTGGGGGTGGGCTTCGCGCTCGGTGTCGCTTCTGCGTCGCCACATCCGCGCCCTGAACATCATCGGTGGCGTCCTGCTGGTGTCGCTCGGGGTTCTCATGGTGACCGGGTTGTGGACCATGCTGATGTCCGCTCTGCAGCAGGTGGTGATCAATGTCCCCGTCCCGCTCTGAGACCGGCACGGTTGTCGACCCGCTGCGCCCCGCTGATCACCGCGACTCCGACGCCCCGTCCGAGATCAACGGTCCTGCCCTCGGTGTGGGCGGCTGGGCCCGGTGGGCGTGGAGGCAGCTGACCAGCATGCGCACCGCCCTGGTGCTGCTGCTGTTCCTCGCGATCGCCGCCGTCCCCGGGTCGCTGTTCCCGCAGCGCACCGCCGACCCCAACGGGGTCACCCAGTGGCAGCGCGACAACCCTGACGTGTTCCCCCTTGCCGACGCGGTCGGCCTGTTCGATGTGTACTCGTCCCCCTGGTTCTCTGCGATCTACCTGCTGCTGTTCGCATCCCTCATTGGCTGCGTCATCCCCCGGGCCAAGCACCACTACAAGGCGCTCCGGTCCGTGCCGCCGCGCACTCCCGCACGACTGTCCCGCCTGGTCGACTATCAGGAGACGATGATCGCGACCGACGATGCCACTGCGGATCCGGCCGGGGATGCGGTACGGCTAGCGCAGCACCAGCTGCGTCGAGCCGGTTACCGAGTCCACCGTTACGACGAGCCGGGGTGGGCGTCGGTCTCGGCCGAGAGGGGGTATCTGCGGGAGACCGGCAATCTGGTCTTCCACATCGCGCTGGTCGGGGTGCTCGTCTCGGTCGCGATCGGCGGCGGGTTCGCCTACACCGGCCAGCGGGTCGTGGTGGAGGGCACGACGTTCGTCAACGCGCTCAGCGACTATTCCTCCTTCAACCCCGGCCGCTTCATCGACGGCACCCGCTTGGCCCCGTACTCGATCACCCTCGACGACTTCCGGGTCTCTTATCAGCTGCCCGGCATGCCCGGTGCCGGGCAAGCGGGTGACTTCTCCGCCGACGTCACGATCCGCAGTTCCGGTCGGGACGACCGGACCGAGAGCGTGATCGTGAACTATCCGATCACCGTCGCCGGTGACCGCATCTACCTGCTCGGCAACGGCTACGCTCCCACCCTCACCGTCCGTGACGCCGCAGGAGAGGTCGTGTGGAGCGAATCGCAGCCGTTCCTGCCGCAGGACTCGAACATGACATCGCTCGGGATCATCAAGATTCCGGACGGGCTTCCCGAGCAGCTTGGGCTGGTCGGCTTCTTCTACCCCACTCAGGGTGTGCTTCCCTCCGGAGCGTTCACTTCCGTTTACCCGGACGTGGTCAACCCGGTGCTCACTCTCAACGTGTTCAGCGGAGACCTCGGCATCGATGACGGCACACCCCGGTCGGTGTACACCCTCGAGGTCGACGGACTCACCCAGCACACCGGCGGCGACACGGGGCTGGACTCCCTCGAGCTCACCCCCGGCGCCACCGTCAACCTGCCCAACGGGTGGGGCACGATCACCTGGGAGGCAGCGTCCGAGCAGGAGCCGGTGAAGCGGTTCGCGTCACTGCAGATCCAGCACGATCCCACCAGCGGATGGGTGCTCGCCTTTGCGATTCTCGCCATGGCGGGACTGTTCGCCGCTCTGTTCGTGCCCCGCCGACGCATCTGGGTCAAAGCCCGAACCGTCCCCGCGGGCGTACACGTCGAATACGCGGGCCTCGCCCGCGGCGAAGACCCCACGCTCCACACGGCCGTCCGTGATATCGCGAACGACCACGCCGCCGCTCTGAACCGCGCGCGCGGCGCGAACCCCGAAGGAGAGACCCGATGAAATGCCCCGTTGATGACACTCTGCTGCTGGTGAGCGAGCGCGCCGGCGTCGAGATCGACTACTGCCCCGGGTGTCGCGGCGTCTGGCTGGACCGCGGCGAACTGGACAAGATCCTCGACCGGGCCACCGACACCCGTGCCCCGCGATATCCGGAACCCGGTACCCGTGATGTCCGCCACGACAGGGGCGACTCGCACCAGGGCCGGAACGGGCGTCGTCGCCGCGACGGGCTCCTGGGAGAGCTGTTCGACTTCTGATCGCCTGACCAGACATGACATCGTGAACGACTGGATCCCTGGCACGCCGCCGACTTTGCTTAGCTTGCTCAGCCCCGCGCCGTTGCCGTTCCCGCTGCTGCCGCTGGTCGCCGCCGTGCTTGCTGCCGCCTACCTCGCCGGCGCGATCCGACTGTGGATCGGCCGGCGGCGGTGGCCGGTGTGGCGCACGGTCAGCTTCTTGCTCGGTTGCGTTGCTCTGGCTGCGGTCACCGGTCTGGGTGTGGAGGCATATGGGTACGCACTGTTCTCGGTGTTCATGTTTCAGCAGCTGACCCTCATGATGGCCATCCCCCCGCTGCTGGTGCTCGGATCCCCGGGCACACTCCTGCTTCGAGCCACACCCCACCACGGGCTCGGCCGGCTCATGCTCCGCATAGCACACGCGGGACTGCGCAGCCGCGTCGCGCGGTGGGCACTGAGCCCCTGGGTGGCGCTTCCGCTGTACCTGTTCGCGTTCTACGGGCTGTACCTCGCCGATGCCGCCGACCGCATCCTCCAAGCACCCGGGGGACACGTGGGCCTCGAGGTCGGGTTCCTGGTGGCCGGGATCCTGTTCACCATCCCGGTGCTCTCCGCCGACCCACTGCCGGTGCGACTCAGCCATGGCGGTCGCGCGCTGGACGTGTTCGCCGAGGCCGCCCTGCATGCGTTCTTCGGGGTGTTCCTGATGGTGGCGACCACTCTGCTCGTCGACGCGTTCGCCGCGCCCACGCTGGCGCTGGGCATCGATCCGATCGAGGACCAGCGTCTCGCCGGCGGCCTGGCCTGGTCATACGGAGAAGCGCCGACCCTGCTGATGCTGATCTTCGTCATGCACCGCTGGTTCCGCGATGACACCGCCCGGGATGCCGCTGCCGCCCGCTACGCCGACACCCATGGCGACCCCGAACTCGACGCCTACAACGCCTACCTCGACACGCTTCGTCAAAAGGACAGCAGCTGATGGCCACGACCACTCTCGCCACCGCGTTTCCGCCGGAAACGACCACCGCGCCCCCTCTGGGTCGCACGGCACGGCTGCCATTGTGGGCAGCGATTGCGGTGGCTGGTGCTGGCGGGTTCGTGCTGGATCTGGCCACTCCGGCGATCGGGTGGTGGCCGTTGGCGCTGGTGGCAGTCACGATGTCCCTGGTTAGCCTGATCGGCCGCAGCGCCCTCACCGCATTCCTGGTCGGCACGGTTTTCGGCGTCGTGTTCTTCTTCACCCATCTGGTCTGGGTCGGGCAGTTCCTTGGCCCGGTGCCCTGGGTGGCTCTCGCCAGCCTGCAGGCCGTGCTGTTCGGTGCCGGGGCCATCCCGATCACCCTCGCCTACCGGTGGACGGAGCGGTATCGATCGCGTGGAGCTGTGCAGCTGATCGCCGTGCCGCTGCTGATCGGCGGGCTCTGGGCCACGCGTGAAGTCGTGATGGGGTCGTGGCCCTACGGTGGATTCCCCTGGCTGCGGATTGGTATGACACAGGTCGATGGCCCCCTGGTTCAGGCCGTCTCATGGACCGGAGTGACGGGACTGAGTCTGCTGGTCGTGGCCCTGTGCGCGGGCATTCTGCAATGGGTTCGCGCGGGCGGCATTCGGTTCTTGCGCGGGATCATCCCCGCCGCGATCCTTACACTCGTCCTCGTCGGAACCCCGCAATTTCCCACCACTGACGCTGGGACGCTTCGGGTCGGGTGGGTTCAGGGCAATGGCCCCGCCGGCTACTTCGACACCAAGGCACCCGGCGAAATGCTCGACGTGCAGGCAGCCGCCTCCCGACCGCTGCTCGGACAGCAGATGGACCTGCTGGTGTGGCCGGAAGGCAGCGTGGATGCTGACCCCCTGCGGACACCCACGGTCGCGACTCGGCTGGACCGTGTCGTGGCCGAGGCGGGGGCGCCACTGCTGATGAACGCGGCTACCACCCGCGGTGCGGACGTGTTCAACACGTCGCTGCTGTGGACAGCCGATGTCGATGCCCGCCAGTGGCACGACAAGGTGAACCCGGTTCCGTTCGGCGAATACGTCCCCGACCGTTGGCTGTATGAACGCATCGCCCCGGACCTCGTCGGGCTGATCCAGCGGGAGTACACCCCAGGCAGCAACCCGCCGATCGTCACCGTGAACGACGTCGGTGTCGGGCTGGCGATCTGCTTTGACGTCATCTACGACCAGGTGATCTGGGACGGTGCCCGCGCCGGCGCGGAACTCTACGTGTTCCAGACCAACAACGCCGACTTCCGAGGGACCGACGAGAACCTGCAACAGCTCGCCTTCGCGAGAATGCGCGCCATCGAAACCGGCCGGACTGTGGTCAACGTCTCCACCGTGGGCACCAGCGAAGTCATCGCGCCCGGCGGCGGCACGACCGACAGCGTCGGCGTCGACACCACGGCCGCGGAGATCAGCACGATTCCATTGCGCACCGGGCTCACCGCAGCCGTGTTCATCGGGCCGTGGCTGACCGGGTTGGTCCCCGTCCTCGCGGCCATCACCCTCATCGGGCTCGGGATCCAGGACCGCGTCCGGCCCCTCATCCCGCGTAAGCACGCCGAACCACGGAGGTCGACACCGCTATGAGAGCACCAAGACCCGTCGCGGAGGCCTGGTCCAGCCCGCCAGGTGGAGAACCGTCGAGCGACCAGCCTCGCGCGTTCCCCACACGTCGCAGTCTCCGGCAAGAAGGCTCCCCGTCGCGCACGATCGTGGACCCCACCCCGCGGCCGGCCGTCGCGGCAGCGCCATCGCGCGGTCCCCGGACGATGCATCCGGTGCGGAGACTGACTGCGCTCGCGATTGTCAGCGGACTGATCACGACCGTGGCGTTGCCCGCATACGGCGCCTGGCGGTCTACAGACCCCCTGCCACCGACAATGCAGCGGGTCGCCTCGGAAGACGCGCAGTCTCTCATCGTGGCGTCCGACGCGACGCAGACACAGCTCACGCGCGACAGCTACTCGGCTACGACCCCGGAGGAGATCGACCGGAGGGAGGCGGCGGAGGCCGCCGCGTCTCGTGCTCGCGCTTCGGAGCGCGTGGCGTTGGTGCCGTTCGACTACAGCATGGTCACCCCCGGCAGCGGCATCGTGCGGTGGCCGGTAGGCGGCCCGTTCACCGTGACCGACCGGTTCGGCGACCGCGGCGGTGCGCATATGGGCACCGACATGGCCGCCGCCGGTGGCACCCCGGTCTACGCGTCCCTAGGCGGTGTCGTCAGCGTCTCGCAGGACGGCTATGGCGCCTACGGCGTCACCGTCATGATCGAGTCCGTCCTGAACGGTCAGCGCGTCCGCACCGTCTACCCACATATGCAGACCGGGAGCCGACTGGTCTCTGTCGGCCAGACCGTCACTGCCGGTCAGACGGTCGGACTGGTCGGAACCACGGGACGCTCCACCGGCAACCATCTGCACTTCGAGGTGTACATCGACGAAACCGCCGTCGACTCACTGATCTGGCTGCAAGCGAACGCCGGCTGAGGCCCAAACCCCTGACAAAGAAGGCACCCACATCATGACCGGATCATCTGCGCTCACGCTCGATGGCATCTCACTGTTGCTGGTCTGGACCGCGATCGCCACCTACGTCCTCGCGTTCATCGCGTACACCATCGACCTCGCTCGTCGCTCCGTTCCCGTTGCCGTGCCGCTGAGGGACTCGGCGCTGGTCGGAGCAGCGACGGCACCCGCGGTCACAGATGCCTGGCAGGAACGGCGCCCGGTGACCCCGGAGCCGGCACGTTCTCAACCGAGGCCGCTGTGGGCACGGCTCGGAACGGCGCTGACAATGCTCGGTTTCCTGTTCCACCTGGCCGGCACAGTCCTGCGAGGGATCGCGGCCGGACGGGTGCCGTGGGCCAACATGTACGAGTTCGCGCTCACCGGAACCGTCCTGATCGTCGCGGTGTACCTGCTTGTGTTGCGCCGCTACGACCTCCGCTTCCTCGGCGCGTTCCTCATCGGGATGGTGGTGCTGCTGCTGGGTGGCGCCACCATCACCTTCTACGTCGACGTCGTCCCACTCATGGACCCGCTCAAAAGTGTGTGGCTGGTCATCCACGTCTTCGTCGCATCCCTTGCCACCGCACTGTTCGCGATCGCCTGCGGCCTGTCGGTCACCCAGCTCCTGCAAGCCCGCCGCGAACGCCTCACGGCAGCCGCCCCTGCGGATGGCGCGCCACGCAGCGGACCGCGGTTCCTGACCACGCTGCCGCCCTCGGGAGCGCTCGAGTCCCTCGCGTACCGGTTCGTGATCGTCGGTTTCGTGTTCTGGACTTTCACACTGGTTGCCGGCGCGATCTGGGCCAATGACTCCTGGGGAAGGTACTGGGGGTTCGACACCAAGGAGGTCTGGACCTTCGTGATCTGGGTGCTCTATGCCGGCTACATCCATGCCCGCGCCACACGGGGGTGGCGAGGTGCCCGCTCCGCGTGGCTGTGCATCGTCGGCTTCCTCGCGGTGCTCTTCAACTTCACGGTTGTCAACATGTTCTTCAAAGGACTTCACGCCTACTCCGGCCTGAGCTGACCCCAGGCGCACCGCACGGGTCGAGCGCTCGACCCGCAGGTCACAGGGCGGGCTTGTCCTCGTGGTCGATGCCGTGGTGTTCCTTACCGCGCTCGAAGGCGAGGAGCCGGAGGGCGTTGCCGACCACGATCAGGGTGGATCCCTCGTGGATGAGGACGACGGCGCCGATGTTCAGGCCGACGAAGGTGGCGATGATGAGGAAGACGACGACGGCGAGGCTGGCGATCAGGTTCTGGCGGATGATCCGGCTGGTGGCACGGCTGAGCCGCACGGCGAACGGCACGCGCCCGAGGTCGTCGCTCATCAGGGCGATGTCGCAGGTCTCGAGCGCGACGGTGGAGCCGGCGGCGCCCATCGCGATGCCGATATCGGCGCGCGCCATCGCTGGGGCGTCGTTCACCCCGTCGCCGACCATGGCGATCGGGCGGTGGGACTGGGCGAGGCGGGTGATCTCGGCGACCTTGTCCTCGGGCAGCAGCTCTCCGATGGCCGTGTCGACTCCGACTTCACGCCCGACGGCGTCAGCGACCCGCTGATTGTCGCCCGAGATCATCACGAGCCGCCCGACGTTCGTGCCGCGCAGCGCGGCGAGCACCTGGGCCGACTCCGCGCGGGAGGCGTCCATGACGCCGACGAGACCGAGGAACCGGTCGCCGCGCCGCACGATCATCAGCGTCTGCCCGGAGTCGCGGGCATGTCCGTACGCCGCGTCGAGCGCAGGAGGGAGGGTGATCTGCTGCTCGTCGAACATGCGGAGGTTGCCGACCTCCACCGTCTCACCGTCGATCGTGGCGCGCACACCGCGGCCGATGACCGCGTTCAGATCTGTGGCGTCGACCCGCTCGGATTCGGAGATGCGGTCGGCGAGATCGCGGACGATCGCTGTGGCAAGAGGGTGATCGCTGAGGGCTTCCACCGCGACCAGTGTCGGGATCAGCAGCGCTCCGTCGTCGCCGTCGACCGGGATGACGGAGGTGACGCGGGGAAGGCCCCAGGTGAGCGTGCCGGTCTTGTCGAATGCCATCGCCTTGACCCGGCCGAGGGTCTCCAGGGGCGCGCCTCCCTTGACGAGCACGCCGGCGCGAGCGGCGCGGGCAACCCCCGCGAGTACGGCTGCGGGGGTGGCGATCGCGAGAGCGCAGGGACTTGCGGCGACGAGCACGGTCATGGAGAGATAGAACGCGTCGCTGAACTGCTGCCCGAACCCGAACATCGCCACCAGCAAGGTGGCCGCGACGCCGATGATCACGGCGGGCACGTACCAGCGCTGGAACCGGTCGATGAACTGCTGGGTCGGGGATGTGGCTTGGTCGGCGGTCCGGACGAGCTCGACGACTTTGCTCAGGGTCGAGTCGGCCGCCGTGGCGGTGACCTCGACCTCGAGCACTCCTGATCCGTTGACGGTTCCTGCGAAGACTCGGTTTGCGGCCGGCAGGGTGTCTATGGTGCGCATCGCACGCTCGGGATCGGTGACGGGTTCCTTCTCCACGGGGATGGACTCGCCGGTGACCGCCGACTGGTCGACGGCAGAGACGCCCGAGATCACGAAGCCGTCCGAGGGGATTCGTGAGTTCGGGCGAATCACGATGATGTCCGCGACCGCGATCTGCTCGACCGGCACCTCCACCGGCTCCCCGCCGTCGCGGCGGACCAGCGCCGTGCGAGGAGCGAGCTCCGCGAGGGCCTCGATGGACTTGCTCGCCCGGCTCAGGGCGTACTCTTCCAGGGCGTGTCCCAGGCTGAACAGGAACAGCAGCACCGCTCCCTCGGCCCATTTTCCGATCAGTGCGGCGCCGATCGCGGCCACGAGCATGAGGAAATCGACCTCGAACTTGCCTCGCAACGTCGAGGTGATCGCCGACCGGAAGGTGAAGAACCCGCCGAAGAAGTAGGTGGCGAGGAAGAACGCCAGCGGCATCCCGAGCAAGGGCATCCCCAACGCGAACTCCGTGATCATCCCGGCCGCGTACGTCACGCCGGACGCGATCGCAAACCACAGCTCCCACCGTGTCGAGCCATGCGCATGCTCATGTGCGTCTGTGGAAGGTGCTGCAGTTCGAGAGGTGCCTGTCATGCGTTCACCATACATCACAACATCATGATATGTTGTAAATGTGTATGATTATCGTATTCGGCGGGGGCAGAATGGTGTCCATGACTGATGAGATCCTGCACGAAGCGGATGGCGTGCTGTCAGTTGCGGACGCCGAGCGACTCTCGGAGATCATGCAGGCTCTCGCCTCACCCGTGCGATTGCGTATCCTGAGCGTGCTGCGCGCCCGGCCGAGCACAGTCACCGAGCTCAGCGAAGAACTGGGGTCGGGACAGACCACCGTATCCAACCACCTGCGGCTGCTGCGACACCTCAGCCTCGTGGAGGGAAGCCGGGACGGACGCCACGTGCACTACGTGTTGTACGACGAGCATGTTGCAGAACTTCTGGATGAGGCCGTGGGCCATTTGTCTCACCTCGCCTCCGAATCCAAGCGGGGTTAGCGGGGCGGGTTCAGAATCCGTGCATAGGCAACGGCCGGATTGGCTATCAGTGGCACGACATGGAAAGGAACCCGGTGAGCGCGAGCGGTTCACGTCGATCCGACCGGCGGAAGTGGACATCTGCTGAATACGCCTACGTGGCCTTGGGATTGAACGGCCTTTGTCTGCTGATCTTGTTCTCGAACCTGCTCGCAGGCAACTCCTGGTGGCAGGTCGCAGTTCCGCTTGCCGCGGTGTGTCTCGTTCTCGGTGCCGTGTCAGGGTTCCAGACGAGGCGATTGAGGATGAGAGAGCGTCAGGGACGTGACTGAGACCTAGGAAGGCCTGGCCTCCGGTTGCAGGAGTTCGCCGCCGTGCGAACCGCCGGACCTCCCTTCCAGTGTATCGAATCGATTCGATACACTGGATCATGGTGCCCTCAACGACACCGTCTTCCCATCTTCGACGCACGACTCGAGGGCACGAATGGCGCGCAGCCTGATCACCGGACACCCCTGGCGGGTGATCCTTCTGTTCTCCGTACCGTTGCTGATCGGCAACGTCGTGCAGCAGCTCTACCAGTTTGTGGACGCGATCGTTGTCGGTCGCCAGCTCGGCGTGGATGCGCTCGCGGCAGTTGGCGCGACGGGCAGCCTGCTGTTCCTCTTGCTCGGCTTTGCCTGGGGAATGACGACGGGCTTCGCGATCCCGACGGCGCAGGCCTTCGGCGCGCATGACGCCGCAGGGGTGCGCCGGTCGGTAGCTGTCGGGACGGTGCTCACGGCCGCAGCATCCGTGGTCCTGACCGTTATCGCGCCGCTGGTCGCCGAACCGCTCCTCGTGCTGATGCAGACGCCCCCAGCTCTGATTCCCCAAGCGGCGGTGTTCGCGCAGGTGAGCTTCCTGGGCTCGGGCGCGATCATGTTCTTCAACTACCTCTCGGCGATCATCCGGGCGATCGGCGATTCGCGCACTCCCTTGGTGTTCTTGAGCATCGCTTGTGCGCTCAACGTCGCCTTCGTCATCGTCACGGTCGGACCCCTCCAGTGGGGTGTCGCCGGAGCCGCGGCATCCACCGTCATCGCCCAGGCTCTCTCGGTGATCTGGTGCCTGGACTACGTGCGTCGGCGGGTTCCCGCCCTCCATGTGCACCGCGCCGACTGGCGACTTCGACGCGCGGAGGTGATCGACCACCTGCGGCTCGGTTTGCCGATGGGCTTCCAGGCGTCGATCATCGCGATCGGCACCCTGACGGTGCAGGTGCGGCTGAACGAGCTGGGCACCGCCGAGGTCGCCGCCTACACCGCGGCTTCTCGGGTTGACGGGCTTGCTGTAGCCCTCCTCCAGTCGCTGGGGCTTGCGGTGTCGATGTACGTCGCCCAGAACTTCGGCGCGCGGCGACCCGATCGCATCCTGCGCGGCGTCAGGCAATCCCTGCTGATCTCGACGATCGCCGCTCTCGTGATCGGTCTCGTTCTCGTCGCCTTCGGCAGCCAGATCGTCGAGCTGTTTGTCGGTGGCGGGTCCGAGGATGTCGTCTCGATGGCGGCCGCGATGCTCGTCATCAACGCTTTCAGCTACATCGCACTCGGCATCCTGTTCGTGCTCCGCGGCGCCCTGCAGGGGCTGGGGCATGCCCTGATCCCGACGATCACCGGCGTCGTCGAACTGGTCATGCGCGTGGGCGCAGCGATCGTGCTGGGCGCGATGTTCGGGTTCATCGGCATCGTCTGGAGCAACCCGCTCGCCTGGATCGGTGCCACGCTCGTGCTCGTGCCCGCGTACCTTCACGCACGGCGCGCACTCCTGCGGATGCCGGTCTCGCCGCTCGCACCGACCCCGACCACGCCCATCCCGATCGTCGGACCGACAAACGGATCGCTGGCGGTTGATGCGGTCGTGACTGCTCCTGTCCCGGTCGTCGTCCCCGAGCAGCGTCGGCGGCTGCTCGGGCGTCTTCCCTCGATACGCCCGCGTCGTCGGCGGATGCGTCGTTGACCACCGCTCGAGACTAGCCCCAGGTGCTAAGCGCGGCCGGCGTTCTTGCGCCGCCGGAGCTCGAACAGCTCGCCGATCCGCACGGTGCGCAGCAGCGTCACCAGCCTGCGGAATAGGCGCACCCCTGAAAGTTGTTGCGTCAACTAATTGCCGATGCGGGGTCCCGCGCTGGCATCCACGAGAGGACCATCATGCTCATCGCCTACTGGATCATCGCCGGCCTGCTAGCGCTCATCTATCTGTTCGCCGGAGGGACGAAGCTCATTCGCCCACAGGAAGCACTTGCCTCATCGGGTATGGGCTGGGCCGCAGACTCTCCCGCGGGCGTCGTCAAGCTCATCGGCGCTGTCGAGGTGCTCGGTGCTGTCGGACTGATCCTGCCGCCCATCACCGGAGTCGCGCCGGTCCTGGCGCCGATCGCCGCGATCGGGCTCGTCCTGGTCCAACTCGGCGCGATGATCGTCCACGGGCGTCGAGGCGAGGCCAAGATGATCCCGGCGAACATCGTCTTGGCGGCTCTGGCGGCAGCCGCGGCGATCCTCGGATTCCTGGTGTGGTCATGACCGGCACGCAGCTCGGCTGGCGCCCGAAGGCGCTCCACACCGCGGGAGCCGCGGCCGATGAGACGCGCATGGACACCGTCGAGCTTCTCGTCGGTGACCTTGACGCGCAGACAGCGTTCTATCGCGACGCGATCGGGCTCGATGTGATGAACCAGTCCGGGGCTTCCGCGACCCTCGGCCGCTCTGGTACTCCCGTCGTGACTCTGACGCACACGCCGGATCTGCCGCCGTTCGACCGATCAGGTGCGGGGCTTTACCACACCGCTATCGCGTTCCCCGACCGAGTGAGCCTGTCGGCTGCCGTCATGAAGATGGCGCAGCATCCGTCTCACATCTACCAGGGAGCCACCGACCACACGTTCAGCAATGCCTTCTACTTCCAAGACCCGGAGGGCAACGGCATCGAGCTCTACTGGGACCGTCCCGCTGAGCAGTGGCAGAACATGCCCGCGGGGTGGATGCCGCGCAACACCGCGATCGATCCGAACGCGTTCCTGCGCACACATTTCGACACCGAGCGCCCGGAACCGGAAGACGCCACGGTCGGGCACGTCCACCTGCAGGTGGGGGACATCCCCACGGCGCGCCGCTTCTACGTCGATACCCTCGGGCTCGACATCACGTTCGATCTCGGGAGCGCGCTGTTCGTCTCCGCCGGCGGCTACCACCACCACATCGGGCTGAACACCTGGCACAGCGCGGGTGCCGGGCCGCGTGCAGCATCCCTGGGGCTCGGAGATGTACGCCTGCGGATGCCGGCGCGCGACGACATCCTCTCCTTGGCCGACAGGGCCCGCCATGCTGGCGTCGCGGTGGAGGATGACGGGCATGCCGTCCGCCTGCGCGATCCCTGGGGAACGGTGCTGACTGTCGCGCCGGAGGCACCGGGTGCGTGAGATGCGCTGACGCCCGGCGTCGGGAGCGAGGATAGGTGGACCATGACCTTCCCTGTTCCGCGGATGAGCCCGAGCGAGGCCGAGGCGTGGACCGGCCTGATCCGCGTGTGCATGCTTCTTCCTGCCGAGCTCGACTCGCAGCTCCAACGCGATTCCTCGATGACGCACTTCGAGTTCGCCGTACTGACCTTCGTGCGATGGGCGCCGGAGTCAAGAGCCTCGATGACGGCGATCGCGGAGGCCACGAACTCCACGCTCTCGCGTCTCTCGCACGTGTGCACGCGTCTGCAAAAGCGCGGTCTCGTTGAGAAGAGCGCGTCGGCGTCGGATGCGCGCGTGACCGAGGTGACCCTCACATCCGCGGGCCGCCGCGAGCTCGTGCGTGCAACACCCGGCCACATCGAGACGGTGCGTCGATTGGTGATCGACGTGCTCTCCGACGACGACCTCGCCGCTCTCGCGCGAATCACCCGCATCCTCGGTGAGCGCCTTGACCCGAGCTGCCGGGGTGACGGAGAAATCCCCGGCCAGTAGCGTCGACGCGCTGATAACCGCAGCTCCCAGCGCCTTCCCAGACACAGGAACTGTGATTCAGGTAACGTCGCGCGTAACCAAGGGGAGTACTCCACCACGGTCGGCTCGTCATTACGGACGCTCTCGCGTCCCGGGTCACCGGTTCTCGGCAACGGGGATGGAGAAGACCTTGGCGGATATCTTCATCACGCCAAGGCAGGAGTCCCTTGTGAACGTCACCCTGACGGTCTGGCTCATCACGATCGCGGTCACTATCGCGTTCTTCGTGTACGAGTTCTATGCGCACGTGCGCAAGCCCCACGAGCCGACCCTGGGCGAATCGGCCCGGTGGTCGGCCTTCTACATCGGACTTGCGCTGTTGTTCGGCGTCGGAGTCGGGCTCGTCTCGGGTTGGGACTTCGGCGGCGAGTACTTCGCCGGCTACCTCACCGAGAAGGCCCTCTCTGTCGACAACCTGTTCGTCTTCCTCATCGTCATGACCGGCTTCGCGGTGCCGAAGATCTATCAGCAGAAAGTGCTGATGATCGGTATCGTCATCGCCCTGATCATGCGCGGGATCTTCATCGCGGTGGGCGCCGCGCTCATCGAGAACTTCTCGTGGATCTTCTGGGTCTTCGGCGCACTGCTCCTCTACCTCGCCTACCGCCAAGCGTTCACCCACGGCGAGTCCGACCCAGCCAACGGCCGGTTCATGCGCTTCATGCGACGCATCCTGCCCGTCAGCAACGAGTACAACGGCGACAAGCTGACGGTGAAGAAAGACGGACGACGCTTCGTCACCCCGATGCTGCTCGTCATCATCGCCATCGGGTTCGTCGACCTCATCTTCGCCGTCGACTCGATTCCCGCGATCTATGGGCTCACGCAAGAGGCCTACATCGTCTTCACCGCCAACGCCTTTGCGCTGATGGGTCTGCGCCAGCTCTACTTCCTCATCGGCGGTCTGCTCGAGCGTCTGGTCTACCTCGCCCAGGGGCTCGCGGTCATCCTGGCCTTCATCGGCGTCAAGCTCCTCATTCACGCGCTGCACAAGAACGAGTTGCCGTTCCTGGGCGGCGGTGAGCCGATCACGGTGATCCCGGAGATCCCGATCTGGGTGTCGCTCCTGTTCATCGCGGGCACGATCGCCGTCGCCACGGCGCTGAGTCTCGCGAAGACCCGCAAGGACGCCAGAGCCGCCATCGCCGGCGAGACGGATGCCGACAGTGACGCATCCGTCGAAAGCCGCTGATGGGCGACCTGTGTTGGAACATCGCGCTGATAGTCGATCGGCTCTATGGGGCCGTTCGCGGTGACGATCACGAAGCCGTTGACGACGGATGCGTGATGCGTGATGCTTGATGCATGCGCACGACTCTCACGATCGATGACGACGTTCTCGCCGCGGCGAAGCAGTTCGCCGATGCCCGGGGAATCACCCTCGGAGAGGCGGTTTCGCAGCTAGCGCGTGCCACTCTGACTGAGCGCAGGCGCTTCGACAAGCGCAACGGCATCGTTCTGCTGCCGACCACGCCTGCGGCCGGTCGCGCTACCCTTGACGATGTCAACGCACTGCGAGACGACAACCAGTGACGCGCCACCTGCTGGATGTCAACGCGATCATCGCTCTGATCGACCCGTTGCACGTCCATCACGAACGTGCGCACGCCTGGTTCGCCGCGCGAGTGGAGCGGGACAGGGCCGATGCCTGGCACACGTGCCCGATCGTGCAGAACGGCGTCGTGCGGGTGGTCAGTCACCCGAAGTATCCGAATACTCAGCCGGTTCCTGTCGTCCTCGCGAGTCTCGCGAGCCTGACCGCGAGAGACGACCACGTCTTCCTCGCTGATTCGGTGAGCCTGCTCGACACGTCGATTCATACCGAGCGACTGCTCGCCAGCTCACAGGTCACGGACACCTACCTGCTGCACCTGGCCGCATCGCACGACGCTCTCCTGGCAACCTTCGACACCCGCCTCGTGACAGCAGCTGTGCCGGGCGGCAAGGCAGTGCTGTTCCCGATACCCTGACTCCCGTCATCCGCATCGATGCGCTGACACTGTCTTGAGAGGTTCGCCCATGTCGTCATCCGCCCCTACCCTCGTTCTGGTTCACGGTGCCTGGGGAGGCGGCTGGGTCTGGCGCCGCGTGCTGACGCCGCTGCGCGAGGCCGGATTCGAGGTGCACACCGTGACCCTGACCGGCGACGGTGAGCGGGCTCACCTGCGCCGACCCGACATCGATCTGCACACGCACATCGCGGACGTCATCGGCCTGGTCGAGATGGAAGAGCTCGGGAACGTCGTGCTGGTCGGGCACAGCTACGGCGGCATGGTCGTCACGGGCGCCGCCGTCGAACTCCAGCAGCGGCATCCGGGGGTGCTCTCGGGCCTGGTCTACGTCGATGCGATGTTCCCGAAGCCGGGCGACGGATGGGGTGTCTCGCATTCGCCCGAGGTTGCTGCCGCGCGCCTGGCTGCCGCCGCCGAGAACGACAACGCCCTGCCGGCGCCCAACGCCGAATCAGGCTTCGACCTCACTCCCGAGGATGCCGCGTGGCTGAACCGCCGGCACGTGCCGCATCCGTTCGGGATGTACCGGCAGCCGCTCGACTACGACGCAGCCTTGCTCGAGGCGGTCCCACGCCTGTTCATTGACTGCACGGATCCCGCCTATCCGACGATCGAGCCGGTGCGGCGCCTCGTGCGCGAAGAGCCCGGATGGCAGGTCGTCGAAATCGCGACGGGGCACTTCCCGATGGTCACGACGCCGACCGAACTTGTCGCGCACGTGCGCGGGTTCGCCGAGTCCTTGCCCGCCTGAGCGGCAGTCCCGGCCCTCCTGAGCGGAAGCCGCGGTGGCGGAGCACAATAGGACCATGACCGACTCACTGCCGAGCCTCGACACCCCGTGGACGCGGCTCGACGCGGCATCCGTTGCTGACCTGCTCGCCGACACCGATGCGCGCTGGTGGCTCTCGGGTGGGAGCGCCTACGACCAGTGGCGTGGCGAGCCCCTGCGCGAGCGCGACCGCACCACGATCAGCACCGTCTACACCCAGCTCGACGACCTCGTGGGTTCGCTCCCCGAGGGGATGAGCTGCTGGGCGCGGATCGGTGACGACCTCGTCCGGTGGTCCGACCTGCCCGACGGTGCCGACATTCCGTCGGCTTGGATCTTCGACGAGGCGATGGATGCCTGGGTGCTGCAGATCAACCTCGAGGACGGCACCGCCGACCGCTGGGTCTACCGGCGCGATCCTCGCCTGCAGCTCCCGTGGGAGAAGGCAGTCCTCGAGATCGATGACATTCCGACCGGCGCGCCTGAGGTGCAGCTGGTCTGGAAGGCGCTGCGGCCCTACCCCGACGACGAAGCCGACAAGGACGTGATCCTCCCTGAGCTTCCCGAGGAGGCGCGGACGTGGTGGGAGAAGGCGATCCTGTCGATCCATCCGCACTCGACGTGGTCGATCCACGTCCGCAGTCCCTTCGCCCCGGCCAAGGCGAGCTGGAACCGCACCCGCCGCAGCTAGATCTCGGTGCCGGGCTCGACGACCGCGCCGTGGACGAGACGGCGGAACCAGCGCTGCGCCGGCGTGAGGCTCGACTCACGCCGGGTAAAGATCGCCACCGGCGTGCTCTGGCCCGGCCAGGGCAGGTCCGCGATGCGGAGCGCCGGGAACCAGCCGCAGAAGACCTCGGCAACGTGGCGCGGGAGGAACGTGACGAGGTCAGTGTCTTGCAGCACCGCAGGGAGCGTGCCGTACTCCTCGACAGTCAGTGCGACCTGCGGCATGAGTCCGTGTTCGAGAAGCAGCTGCAAGGGGTAGGTGTGCCCGCCCCGGGATGACACGCGCACGAACCCGCGGCCGTCGAACATGTCGGGACCTGGCGGGGGCAACGGATGCCGCCGCGACGTGAGCGCCACGTACTCCACAGCGCGAACCGGCGTGCGCCAGAGGCGTGCGGCATCCATCAGCGCCACGGTGATGGCGAGATCAAGGTGTCCGCGCACCAGCTCTTCCTCCACCTCGTCGGCGTCCAGCCGCTTCACCGCCAGGCGCGCAGTCGATCGCTCGCGAGCCAGTGCCGCCATGATCGGAGGCAAGAACGTTTGCTCGCCGATCGAGGTCAGCCCGAGGGAGAGCTCTCCCGTGAATGCTGATGGATCGAAGGATGCCGTCTCGCTCACCGTCGACTCGATCTGCGCGAGCGCTTCGTGCAACGGCCCGAACAGCTGGGTCGCGCGGGTCGTCGGCACCATGACGTGCCCTTCGCGCCGGAACAGATCGTCGCCGAAGCGCTCTCTCAGACGCGCGAGTGTATAGCTCACCGTGGGCTGCGTGACATGCAGGAACTCCGCGGTCGCCGTGAGGCTGCGCAGTTCGTAGAGCACCACAAAAGTGCGCAGTTGATTCAAATCCGGGATGGTCATGCATCGACTCCGTCTATGGAGAGGGACTCCGGAATCTATTGGACCACACTGAAGCCTCGACTTACCCTCGAAACAAGCATCCGCTCGCGACAGCGCCACTCCAGTGACTGCGCCAATCCAGTGACAAGGACGACACTCGGTGATCATCGACATCCACGGCCACTACACGACCGCCCCCTCGCAGCTGGGCGCGTGGCGTGACCTGCAGATCGCCTTCGCGAACGGTCAGGGCGAGGCTCCCGACCCCGCAGCGTTGCACATCAGCGACGACGACATCCGCGAGACGATCGAGGCCAACCAGCTGAAGCTCATGAACGAGCGCGGCTCCGACCTCACGATCTTCAGCCCGCGGGCATCCTTCATGGCCCACCACATCGGCGACCTCGCGGTCAGCCAGACCTGGGCCCGTATCTGCAACGACCTCGTTGCGCGGGTCAGCGAACTGTTCCCCGACCGGTTCATCATGGGCGCGATGCTCCCCCAGTCGCCGGGCGAAGATCCCGCCACCTCTCTGCCGGAGCTCGTGCGCGCCGTCGAAGAGCTCGGAGCTGTCGAGATCAACCTCAACCCCGACCCCTCCGGTGGGCTGTGGACCGCCCCGGCGCTCACCGACCGCTCGTGGTACCCCATCTACGAGAAGCTCGTCGAGTACGAGATCCCCGCGATGATCCACGTGAGCACCTCGTGCAAGCCGCAGTTCCACACCACCGGCGACCACTACCTCGGCGCCGACACCACGGCCTTCATGCAGTTGCTCAAGGGTGACCTTTTCCGCGACTTCCCTGACCTGAAGTTCGTCATCCCCCACGGCGGCGGTGCCGTTCCCTATCACTGGGGCCGTTTCCGGGGCCTGGCGATGGCGCTCGGCAAGCCCGAGCTCGAAGACCACCTGCTGAACAACGTGTTCTTCGACACCTGCGTCTACCACCAGCCTGGCATCAACCTCCTGACCGAGGTCATCCCGACCGAGAACATCCTGTTCGCCAGCGAAATGATCGGCGCCGTGCGAGACATCGACCCGCGCACCGGTCACTACTTCGACGACACCAAGCGCTACGTCGACGCGACCCCGAACCTGACGGATGCCGAACGAGAACTCGTCTTCGAGGGCAACGCCCGCCGGGTGTACCCGCGGCTGGACCGGGCGCTGACGGCCCAAGGTAAGTGAGAGGACCATCATGCGACTGAACAACCTCGGCATCGTCCGCACGAAGATCGACCGGCCCGACCCGGCAGATGTCGCACGCCTCTCGCAGTTCGGCGTGGCGACGATCCACGAGGCGATGGGTCGCGTCGGACTGCTGCGTCCCTACATCCGTCCCGCCTACACCGGCGCGAAGCTCTGCGGGCCGGCGGTGACCGTGCTGCTGCAGCCGGGCGACAACTGGATGTTCCACGTTGCTGCCGAGCAGGTGCAGGAGGGTGACGTGATCGTCGCCGGGTGCACCACCGAGTCCGAAGACGGCTTCTTCGGCGAACTGCTCGCCACTTCGCTGACGGCCCGCGGATGCAAGGGACTGGTCATCGACGGGGGCGTGCGCGATGTCGCCGACCTCGAGAAGATGAACTTCCCCGTCTTCTCCCGCGCGATCAACTCGAAGGGCACGGTCAAGGCGACCCTCGGCTCCGTCAACGTCGATGTCGTCGTCGCGAACGCGCTGGTTCACCCCGGCGATGTCGTCGTCGCGGATGTCGACGGTGTCGTGGTCGTACCGCGCGAGCTCGTCGGCGCTGTGGCTGACGCAAGCCAGAAGCGCGAAGACAACGAAGAGGCCAAGCGCCAGAAGTTCCGCGAGGGCGTACTGGGCCTCGACATCTACGGCATGCGCGAGCCGCTTGCCGCCGCCGGCCTCGAGTACGTGGAGGACTGACGATGGCTCACGGCGACACGAGTGGGGGGTTCGAGAAGACCCCCGGCTGGCTGGACTGGTACGACGGTCCTTCCACGCCCAGCTTCCAGGTACCGGCCGGTGCGGTCGACGCGCACTGCCACGTGTTCGGTCCCGGAGAGCAGTTCCCGTACGCCCCCGAGCGCAAGTACACGCCGTGCGACGCCTCAGCCGACCAGCTCTTCGCCCTGCGCGACCAGCTCGGCTTCGACCGGAACGTCATCGTGCAAGCCACCTGCCACGGAGCCGACAACCGAGCCCTCGTCGATGCGCTTGAGCGCAGTGCGGGACGCGCTCGGGGCGTGGCCACCGTGCGCCGCGATGTCACCGCCGTGCAGCTCGCCGAGCTGCACGAGGCGGGGGTCCGCGGGGTGCGCTTCAACTTCGTCAAGCGACTGGTCGATCGTGTGCCGACCGACTCGCTGGACGAGATCGTCGCGAAGATCGCCCCCCTGGGCTGGCACGTGGTGATCTACTTCGAGGCCGAGGACCTTCCTGACCTCTACGACTTCTTCTCCGCCATCCCCACCGACGTCGTCGTGGACCACATGGGCCGCCCCGACGTCAGCAAGGATCCGGACGGTCCCGAGTTCGGACTGTTCCTGCGCTTCATGCGCGAGAACCCGAACGTGTGGACGAAGGTGTCGTGCCCCGAGCGCCTGAGCATCACCGGGCCCCGGGCTCTCGACGGTGAACAGCACGCCTACACCGATGTCGTGCCGTTTGCCCGACGCGTGGTCGAGGAGTTCCCCGACCGCGTGCTGTGGGGAACCGATTGGCCCCACCCCAACCTCAAGGACCACATGCCCGATGACGGGTTGCTGGTCGACTACATCCCTCAGATCGCCACGACCCCCGAACTGCAGCACAAGCTGCTGGTCGAGAACCCGCGGCGACTGTACTGGCCAGAAGGAGACTGACCATGGCACTGGACAAGCCGTACAAGAACGTCCCCGGCACGATCATTTTCGACGCCGAGCAAGCCCGTAAGGGCTACCAGATCAACCAGCTCTGCATGTCGTTCATGAAGCCGGAGAACCGCGAGCGGTACCTCGCCGACCGTGAGGCCTACCTCGACGAATGGCAGCTGACCCCCAAGGCGCGGCAGGCGATCCTCGACCTCGACCTGAACTCCGCCATGGAAGAGGGTGGCAACATCTACTTCCTCGCCAAGCTCGGAGCCACCCACGGTCTGAGCTTCCAGCAGATGGCCGGTTCGATGACCGGCATGAGCGAGGCCGCATACCGCGACATGATGATCTCGGGTGGCCGCCGCCCCGAGGGCAACCGCATGAAGGACCTCGACGGCTGGACGCCGCCGCAGCCCGGCGAGAAGGCCGAGACGATGCGGCCGGATGCTCCCGCCAAGCTGACCTCGGCGCTGTACACCTCGCACGTGCCGGCAATCGGCGCGGCGATGGACCTCGGCAAGACCGAAGAGCCGTACTGGAAGAAGGTCTTCGACGGCTACACCTGGACGCGGAAGTGGGCCAAGGAGAACACCCCGGATGTCGTCATCCTGGTCTACAACGACCACGCGACGGCTTTCGACTCATCCCTGATTCCGACCTTCGTGCTCGGTACCGGCGCTGAGTACGCGGTTGCCGACGAGGGCTACGGCCCGCGCCCGGTGCCGGACGTGAAGGGGTACCCCGAGTTCGCTGCGCACCTGGCACAGTCGGTCATCCAGGATGACTTCGACCTGACTCTCGTGAACGAGATGGTCGTCGACCACGGGCTCACGGTGCCGCTCTCGCTCGTGTACGGCCAGGTCGAGGAGTGGCCGGTCAAGGTCATCCCGCTCGCGGTCAACGTCGTGCAGTACCCGGTGCCCTCGGGGCGTCGCTGCTACGAGCTCGGCAAGGCGCTGCGCCGCGCCATCGACAAGTGGGACGGCCCCGAGCTGAATGTGCAGATCTGGGGCACGGGCGGCATGAGCCACCAGCTGCAGGGCCCCCGCGCGGGCCTCATCAACCAGGAATGGGACAACGCGTTCCTCGACATGTTGATCTCCGACCCGCTGGGCCTGACCGAGTGGCCGCACATCGACTACGTCGATGAAGCCGGTTCGGAAGGTATCGAGCTGGTCATGTGGCTCATCGCCCGCGGCGCGATGGACGACCAGTTCGGTGGCGGCGCTCCCGAGGTGAACCACCGGTTCTACCACGTGCCCGCCTCCAACACGGCGGTCGGTCACCTCGTGATCACGAACCCCGTCGCAGCCTCCACCGCGGCCGCCGATGTCGAGGAAGAGAAGGTTCCCGTCGGCGCAACGGCCTGACAGGCTGACACTAGACCCGCTCCGTGGGGATCGATCGCGCGATCCCCACGGAGCGCACCACGTTCGAAGGAAGAGACACCGAATGAGCAGTGACAAGGTCCGAATCGCCGTCGTGGGCGCGGCAGGCGCCTTCGGCATGAAGCACCTCGACGGCCTGGCTAATATCCCCGACGCAGAGGTGACGGTCGTCAGCGGCACCAAGCCCGAGGCCACGCAGGCCGTCGCCGAAAAGTACGGGGTTGCGAACGCCGTCGTCGGTTACGACGCCGTCCTCGAGCGCGACGATGTGGATGCCATCATTCTCGCCACCCCCACCGGGATGCACGCGTCGCAGACGCAGGCCGCGCTTGCCGCAGGCAAGCACGTGCAGGTCGAGATCCCGCTGGCCGACTCGCTTGCGGATGCCGAAGCCACGCTCGCCGCCGCCGAGGCATCCGATCGCGTCACCATGGTGGGGCACACGCGCCGTTTCAACCCGTCGCACCAGTGGATCCACCAGCGCATCCAGAGCGACCAGTTCCACATCCAGCAGATGGATGTGCAGACCTACTTCTTCCGTCGCACCAATACGAACGCGAAGGGCGAGCCGCGGTCGTGGACCGACCACTTGCTGTGGCACCACGCCGCCCACACCGTCGACCTGTTCGCCTACCAGGCGGGACGCATCGTGCAGGCCAATGCCATCCAGGGCCCGATCCACCCGGAACTCGGGATCGCGATGGACATGTCGATTCAGCTCAAGGCTGAGACCGGTGCGATCTGCACCCTTTCGCTCTCGTTCAACAACGAGGGACCTTTCGGCACGTTCTTCCGCTACATCGGCGACACCGGCACCTACATCGCCCGCTACGACGACCTCGTCAACGGCAAGGAAGAGCCGATCGACGTGTCGCAGGTCGCGGTCAGCATGAACGGCATCGAACTGCAAGACCGCGAGTTCGTGGCTGCAATCCGTGAGGGCCGCGAACCCAACTCGTCAGTGCGGCAGGTCTTCGACTGCTACCGCGTGCTCGGGATGCTGGAGGAGCAGCTCGCATGAACCTGCCCCGCTACGGGCTCGGGTGCATGTCGCTCAGCCACGCGTACGGGGTGGCGCCGTCGCCTGAAGAGGGGCTGCGGTTGTTGCAGACCGCGCTCGACGAAGGCGTCACGTTCTTCGACACCGCGACCCTGTACGGAGGCGGCCGCAACGAGGAGTTGGTCGGCAAGGCCATTGCGGGTCGACGGGATGAGATCATCCTTGCCAGTAAGGGCGGGATGGCGATTGTCGACGGTGCGCGGGTGATCGACGGACGCCCGGAGACGCTCCGGGCGCAGGTGGATGCCTCGCTTCGCCGACTCGGCGTCGACCACATCGATCTCTACTACCTGCACCGCTGGGACAAGTCGGTACCGATTGCCGATAGCGTCGCGGCGCTCGCGGAAGCCAGGGATGCCGGCAAGATCGGAGCCATCGGGCTGTCGGAGGTCTCGGTGGCCAGACTTCGGGAAGCGCAGCAGGTAGCGCCTATCGCCGCGGTGCAAAACGAATACTCCCTGTGGAGCCGCAACGCGGAGCTCGGCATGCTCGAGGCGACGAAGGCCGACGGCGTCGCGCTCGTCGCGTTCTCGCCGGTCGCGCGAGGGTTCCTTGCCGACGCGATCCATGATCCCGACGGGCTCGTGGCGAAAGACATCCGTCGCGGGATGCCGCGGTTCCAGTCGCCGCACTGGGAGGCCAACGCCGCGTTGCTGCCGGCATGGCGCGCTCTCGCTGCCGAGGCAGGGGTGAGCCCTGCCCAGCTCGCCCTCGCGTGGCTGTCGTCGCGAGGCGAGCACGTCGTGCCGATTCCCGGAACGACGAACATCGACCACCTGCGCGAGATCATCGCCGCCGAGCAGCTCGAAGTCGCGCCCGACATCCTGGAGCACGCGGGGCGCCTCATCGACACGGCAACGGTGTCGGGTCCCCGGTACCCGGCGAACAACGCTGTCGAGGTGGATGCCGAGACCTTCGAGGATGCCGCGTGAAGGCGATCTCATCGATGGCGACGCGGCTGCTGCTCGCCGACCTCATGGCGGCCGCCGACGATGCCGGGCTCGGGCACGTCGAGATCGAGTCGGTCGGTGGAGTCGACGCGGCTGACCGGGTCGCCGCCGGCGAAGAGTTCGACCTCGTCTTCCTTGCCGACGGTGCGCTAGCGAAGCTCGCCGCCGGCGGACACGTCGTGGCGGCATCCGTGGCGCCCCTCGTGCTGTCGCAGGTGGCAGTGGGCGCTCCGTCGGGCACTGACGCTCCGGCGACCGCGGTCTCCGATCCCGCATTCCCAGATGCCGCCGCTGTGCGGGAGGCGATTCGGGAGGCGAGGAAGATCGGGTACTCCACGGGGCCGAGCGGTACAGCGCTGGTGTCGATGATTGAGGACTGGGGCTTGAGCGCGGAAGTCGGTGATCGGCTGGTCCAGGCGAGGCCCGGCATCCCTGTCGCGCGCCTTCTCGCCGATGGCGACGTCGATCTCGGCTTTCAGCAGCTGAGTGAGCTCGTCGGCAGCCCGGGTGTCACTGTGCTGGGCGTTTTGCCCCAGGACTGCGCGATCGACACCGTGTTCTCGGGTGCGATTGCCGCGACGTCGTCGGAGCCGGAGGGCGCGGCCGCAATCCTCGCCTTCCTGCGCACCGACGCTGCTCGCGACATCGCGCGCTCGCGCCACTTCGCGCCACCGCCCGCGCCGTAGCGCGCTGGCGGCGTCTTTCAGCTGGGCGCCCCGGCGATAAGAGCGCGGGCAACCCGGTCGCCGGAAACCAGCGCGCCCTGAATCGACGCGGTGTCGCGGTGATCGCCCGCGATGTAGACGCGTTCCGAGAGTCGCGCGCGCGTGACGGTTCGCAGCGGCACTGACTGCGCCGGCAGCGCGTGCGGGATGTCATCGCGTCGCAACAAGCGCCAGTCAGTGGCATCCGTACCCCAGATCTGAGAGGCGTGCCGCCGTACCTGCGCCTCGGTCGGAGAATCGAAGGAACCTCGGTGTGTCGCCGGCGGCAGCAGGCAGGTCGCCTGGACGAGGTGCATGCCCTTCGGCGCATACGAGGGCACGGCGTGCGACATCACCGCCGTGTTCACGACCGGTCCGGCGCGCGTGCCGTCCACCGCGATCATGCCGGATGCCGACGGCGCGGCATCCGTCGCGAACCACCACGTCTGCAGGCCGCGGGTCCTCGGCACGGGAATCGGCGCGAGTCCTGATGCCGCCTCCGGTCCGACGGCGACGATCACCGCGTCAGCGCTCACCGGGTCTGCCCCGGCAACAGCGACCTCGACGCCCGCGGCAGTCTCACGGAGGGCGGTCACGCGACGCTGCACGGCGATTTCGGCGCCGAGCGTCCGGGCGTAGGCGGCGAGCTGTTCGGGAAGGGCCTGGATGCCGCGCTCGGGCAGGCCCGGGCGGCCCAGCGCGAACATGCGAATCAGCAGCCGAACGAAGGCGTCGGAGGTCTCGAAGCTCCCGTCAGCAATGACGCCGGAAAGGAACGGCTCGAGCACCGCGGTTCTCAGCGGGCCGGTCAGTCCGGCACGATCCCACGCCTCATGCACCGGCAGATCGCGGCCGGCGGCGGCTTGGCGGATCACGCGCCGGGGAGCGCTGAGCGCCGTTGCGGCCCAACGCACCAGTCCGGCAACGTCCCGTGGCGCGAGAAGACCACTGCGAAGTGTCGCGGCGAGAATCGACGGATGCCGGCGCGGATCTGCCAGCGTCGCGAGGCCGCGCTCGCGCCGCACCTGCACCCCGACGGGGAACGGCTTCAGGCGTAGCGCCTGAATGTCCACCCAGCGCCGCACCGCGGGATAGGCGGGATTGAGCACTTGGAACCCGCGATCAAGCAGAAAGCCGTCGACGGCGTCAGTGCGCTGCCGGCCACCGACGGTGTCTGCAGCCTCGAGAACGACAACGTCGCGTCCGGCGTGTCCGAGCGTGATCGCTGCCCGAAGTCCTGCCAGCCCGGCACCGACAACGACCACATCATGCTGCGGCGTTCGTGCCATGACTGTCCTCCGGGCTCAGTACTACGACGCTACGGTGCCACGAGTCCCGCGGAACCCATGATCTTCTCGGGCCGCAGCTCGATCGCCACCCGGCGCGGATTGGGCTGCGGCTGCCGGTACCGCGCCGCATAGAGTTCCACGGCGCGCGCGACGGCATCCGGATCGCGCGACACCGTCGCGTGCCCCGCAATGCTCAGCCACTGAGGGCCCGCGATCTGCGCGACGGTAGCGCGACCATCCCGTTCGATGTTGCGCACCTTCTGGCTACCGTCCATCGTGATGATCCGCACCAGACCGTCTGCGAAGCTGAATCCGACCGCGACGACGTGGAGGAGCCCGGAGGGCGCGAGCGTCGACAGTGTTGCGAGGTGGTAGTCCGAGACGAAGCGCTGCCCGTCGTGGGTGAGAGCCGTGGCCATGCCCTCGATCCTGCCGCACCAGCGTCGACAGCGCGCGCCACATCGTGTGAGACTCGGGGCACCATGCCTCCGAATCCCGACGATCTTCGCGATCTCGCGCTCCTGCGCCGCGTCCGGGACCGCATCGACCGCGAGTACGCCGCGCCCCTGGATGTCGAGGAACTCGCCCGGGGCGCCCACATGTCAGCGGGGCACCTGAGCCGAAAGTTCAAGGCGGCCTTCGGCGAGAGCCCGTACTCGTACCTCATGACCCGCCGGATCGAGCGCGCCATGACACTGCTGCGACGGGGACATCTCAGCGTCACCGAGGTGTCGCTGGCGGTGGGTTGCGCGTCCCTCGGCACCTTCAGCACCCGGTTCACCGAGCTCGTCGGAATGCCGCCGAGTGCTTATCGGGCGCTCGCCGAACATGACGCGGCGGGCCTGATTCCCTGTGTCGCGAAACAGGTCACGCGGCCGATCCGGCGCTGACCGCAGCATCCCAGCGCTGAAGCGCGCGCAGCGCGAGAAACGTCACCCACTTCGACGGTTCACCCGGTTCGACGTCCAGGGGGAACCACACTGCGCCCTCGAGTTTGTCGCCTTGCAGCCATCTGCCGTCGGGCTGCCGCGCGTCCCGAACTCTGTCGATGGTCTCGGCAATGCGGAGGTCGGGTCGAACGCCGTCGTGAGCGGCAGCCTCGGAGAAGTAGTCGACGGCCTTCAGCGCCGTATGCGGGTGCCGGTAGGGGTACATCAGCAGATCCGCCCACGTCCCCACCGGCTCGCCCGTCGACAGGCGGTAGCGCAAGCGGCGCTCGAGCAGATACTCCTCCCCGCGATGACGGACCTTCGCCAGGGTGTCATCGCCCGTGAGTTGCTCATACGCCAGGATGCCGCGCACCGGTCCACGGCTGGCCTGGTCCCTCGCCCGTATACCCCGCCGGAAAGTAGGCTCCTCCCGCCCACTGGCCATCGGCATCCTGCACCGCGAGCAGCCGCGCAGCATCGCCCTCGCGAGCCATGATCGCCCGCGTCGCCTGCCACACGTCTTCGGGCGCGCCGATCAGATCGCGCTGAACCTGCCACCGCAGTGTCGGGTCGGAATCCAGCAGCCACCGCTCGAGGTCGTCACGGTTCATGCCCGAAGGCTAGGGCACGCCGCCGACACGCGACAGGGGATCGTGAGGAGTTCCGCGTCGATCAGGAATCGAGAAGCGCAAACCGGATGCGGCGACTACCGTGACCGGTATGCAGACCACGATCCACTCGAGCTTTCTACCCCACCTCGACCCAGAGGAGTCTCTCGCCTTCTATCGGGACGTTCTCGGATATGAGGTGCGGCTGGATGTCGGGTATGAGGACATGCGCTGGATCACGGTGGGCCCGGCCGGCCAGCCCGACACCGCGATCGTGCTGCATCCGCCGGCAGCCACCCCGGGCCTGACCGACCAGGAGCGCACGACGCTGCTTGAGCTGATCACGAAGGGCTCGTACTTCGGGATCAACCTCGCAGCCCGCGACCTCGACGCAACCTTTGCGGCACTCGAGGCCGCCGGCGCCGAGATCGTGCAAGAACCGATCGATCAGGCCTACGGGCTGCGGGACTGCGCGGTGCGTGACCCCGCCGGCAACCTCATCCGCATTCAGCAGCTCACCGACTGACGCGCCGCACTCCCGGGCTCCGGCTCACGCGAAGGCTGCCTCGACGGCTGCCTCGATGTGCAGGCGGGCTGTCGGAAAGACCGGTACGGGGCAGTCCTCCCCCGTCACGAGCAGTTCGATCTCGGTGCAGCCCAGGATGATTCCCTCGGCGCCCTCAGCGACCAGATCCTCGATGATCCGCCGGTACGCGGCGCGGGACTCATCGCTGACGATGCCCATCGCGAGCTCGTCGAAGATCACGCGGTGCACGAGCTCGCGGTCTTCGTCTCCGGGAATCACGACATCCAGGCCATGCTCGGCCAGGCGCTCCCGGTAGAAGGGCTGCTCCATGGTGAACGCGGTCCCGAGGAGCCCGACCCGAGACAGGCCAGCGGTGCGGACTGCAGCTGCGGCGGCATCCGCGATGTGCAGCAGCGGAACATCGATTGCCGCCGAGACCTCGGGCGCGACCTTGTGCATCGTATTGGTGCAGATGAGCACCATGTCGGCACCGGCATCCTGCAATCCACGCGCGTGGCTCGCGAGAAGGTCGGCGGCATCATCCCACCGATCCTCGCGTTGCATGAGGCCGATCTCGGCGAAGTCGACCGAGTCGAGCAGGATCTTCGCCGAGTGCAGACCGCCCATCCGGTCGCGCACTGTCTGGTTCGCGATGCGGTAGTACTCCGCCGTGGATTCCCAGCTCATGCCGCCCAGCAGCCCGATCGTTCTCATGCTCCAACGAGACCACTGGGTGATACCTCAGTACAACGGCATACTTGTATGGCAAAACCAAAGCTGCGCTAATGAATGGGGTGAGATGGAGCCGCACGAAACGCACACCGACCTCGACGCACCGCGGTCACTGCCGGCCCTGGATCCGCGTAGCATCCTGATCTTCCGCGAGGTGGGACGCACCGGATCGCTCACGGGTGCTGCGCAGGTTCTCGGCTGGACCCAGCCCGCGGTGAGCCAGCACGTGAGGCGCCTCGAGGCTGCCGCTGGCGTTCCGCTTCTCGCGCGAGAGGGGCGCGGGGTCGTGGTGACGGATGCCGGGCGTGCTCTGCTGCGCCATGCCGACGCGCTTGCTGCAGCTCTGCACGACGCCGAGCACGAGCTCGCCGACCACGCGCACCTGCGCGCAGGCCGCGTGCGGATCGCATCCTTCCCCTCGGCCAGCGCCACGATCGCGGCGCGTGCCGTGAGCGACCTGGCCGAGAGGTTTCCGGGGATCGATCTGCGGCTGGAGCAGCTCGAACCGCCCGAGGCTCTGCGCGCGCTCGAAGAGGGTGCGTGCGACATCGCGATCGTGTTCGAGTACGACGACGGGCACGTGTCGATACCGGCTGATGCTGACCGCACGCCGCTGGCCGTCGATCCGTTGCAGATCGTTCTTCCCCCCGGGCATCCGCTGACGGCACGAGCAGAAATCCGTCTCGACGACCTTGCCGACGAGCAGTGGGTCACCGGATGCATCAGCTGCCGCCGACACCTGCTGACCTCCACCTCAGCCGCAGGGTTCACTCCCGACATCCGTCACAGCACCGATGACTACGTCGTCGTCCAGGCGCTGGTCGCGACGCGTATGGCAGTTGCCGTGCTGCCGTCCCTCGCGCTGCGTGCGAGCCGGAACCCCGACGTGACAGTCCATCCCCTCGCCGACCATGCCCCGCGCCGGGTCTCGGCGATCACCCGACGCAGTGCCCGGACAGTGCCGTCAGTCGGAGCAGCGCTCGCCGCGATCCAGCGGGCAGCCCAGGCTCTTGAGAGCGCCTGATCTCGACATCCGACCCTGTTTCCTCGTGCCCGCGGAAGAATGGGGCCATGGATGCCGCACCGCGCCCCCTGACCGAGATGCCCGACCCGCAGTACGTGATGGTGGGCGAGGGGTACCGCGTCGCCACCTATTCGTGGGGAGACCCTGACGCCGAGACTGTCCTTGCAGTCCATGGGTTTTCGTCGAGTTGCCGCGACAACTGGGTGAACACGGGGTGGGTGCGTGACCTCACCCGCGCTGGCTTCCGCGTTCTCGGCGTGGATCAGCGCGGTCACGGCGCGAGCGACAAGCCGCACGACCGACGTGCCTACGAGATGCGGGCGTTCATCGACGATCTCGCGACAGTGCTTGACACGTACCTGATCGACTCCGCGCGGTATCTCGGTTACTCCCTCGGTGCGCGGGTCGGATGGCAGCTTGCCGTCGACCGTCCGCAGCTGGTGACCCGCGCGGTGCTCGGGGGCATCCCCGACGGTACGCCGCTTGCCCGGCTCCAGCTCGACCAGGCGAAGGCCTACGTCGCCGACGGCACGCCGGTCACCGACAAGGTGACCAACAACTACGTGACCCTCGCCGAGCGGGTGCCGGGCAATGATCTGTCAGCACTCGTGGCGCTCGCCGAGGGGATGCGGTTCGGTGAGGCGGGCGACCCCGATCCTGGGCGGCCGCCCCAACAGCCGGTGCTCTTCGCCACCGGCAGCGAGGACGCGATTCTTCCTCGATCCCGGCGACTTGCCGACGCGACCCCGAACGGCACCTTCGTCGAGATCCCGGGCCGCCACCACTTCAACACCCCTGGTTCCCGCGACTTCCGCGCCGCGGGCCTCGAGTTCTTCACCGCCACCGACTGACCGCATCCGTCGTCCGTCATCCGGAGCGCCGGCATCCGGCATCCGGGCCTGCCACCGGTCGCAACGGCGCATGGGTGATGCGACGCGCCGGATGATGGATGCCGCGGCGCGGCGTGTCGGCGAAAAGGTGCGCCGTTGCGATGGCCGGGTCGTACCGGATGATGCGCCGTTGCGACCGTCCGGTGCCGCCGGGTGGTTGACTAAGCGCGTGAGCGAGCTTCTCGCGCAGTGGCAGGTGGTCCCCTTCGAGCACGACGGGGTACATCACGACGTCTATTACCGTGGAGACGGGCCTGGAGTCATCCTGGTTCCCGAGCTGCCCGGCGCGACCCCCGAGGTGATCGCCCTCGGCGAGCGCCTGGTCGCGGCGGGATTCCGCGTCGCGATGCCCTCGGTCATCGGTACGCCGGAGCGTCCCATCAGCGGCGGCTACATCGCGGGGTCGGCCCTTCGCATGTGCGTCTCGCGGGAGTTCGCAGCCTTCGCACGCCGCGCTGACCGGCCGATCGCCCACTACCTGCGGGCACTCGCCCGTCACCTGCACGCCGAATGCGGCGGACCAGGCGTTGGCGTGATCGGGATGTGCTTCTCGGGCGGATTCGCGCTGGCCGCTGCCGCGGACGACAGCGTCCTCGCCCCCGTGCTCTCGCAGCCGGCGATGCCGCCTCCGATCGGGGCGGGCCGCGCAGCGACCGGTCTGAGCATCATCGAGGAGGCGGCAGTAAGCCGCCGCGCAGCCGACGGCCTGTGCGCCCTCGGGCTCCGGTTCACGCAGGACCGCAGCGTGCCGCCGCAGCGCTTCGCCGCCTTCGAGCGTCTACTCGGCGATGGCTGGCGTGCGTTCGAGATCGACTCGTCGCCCGGCAACGCTCACGGCATCCCCGCGAACGCGCACTCCGTACTGACGGATGCCTCGGCCGAGGTCCCCGGCCACCCGACTTATCGCGCCAACGAACTGCTGGTCGACTTCCTGCGCGAGCGACTGGCTGGTTGAGCCGCAGGCCGTCAGATCGTGAGGTCGACGGTTCCCTCGTGGGGACCGCCGCACTGCTCGGATCCGCCGACGCGCACCCACTCCGGCGAGATCACGACTTCTGTCAGGAGCGCATCGTCGACGCCGAAGGCGCGAACGGTGACGGGGTCTGGGGTCGACATCCCGAGGTTGAAGTTCCAGGTGCCGCCGTCCCGGTCGACGTAGGACCAGAGGTCAGCCGGGGTGTCGCCGGGGCCCCTGACGCAGGTCTCACCGTCACAGATCTCGAGAGAGGTTACGGACGCGGAATCGCCGTGCACGGTCACGGTGACGTGTAGCCTCGGCACCTGGCGCGCAGCAGCGAACAAGCCAACGCGCGCCGAACGAGCCGGCAGCGCGGGCTGGCTCGACGAGATCGGGCTTGTTCGGGGGGCGGCCGGGTGCGGAGAGCCGTCAGCCGCGGAGCGCCGGGCGGAGCATCGGAACGTGCGGAATGTCGTCCTCCGAGAACGCCGGGCCCGATACCGCGAATCCGAAACGCGCGTACCAGTCCGCGAGCTGGGATTGGGCGTCGAGCACGATCGGCAGGCCAGGTTCGCGCTCCTCGCATCGGGCCACGGCAAGGAGCATGAGCTCCGCCGCGATGCCACGCCCGCGGGCGGCGGCGTCCGTTGCCACACGTCCAATGCGCATCTGCGCCGGGTCGCGCAGGATCCGCAGGGTCGACAGCACCTCGTCGCCGTCGCTCGCCCACATGAGCTCAGCGCCCGGCTCGATGTCGCGGCCGTCGAGTTCGGGGTAGGCCGCGCGCTGCTCGACCACGAACACGCGAAGCCGAAGCCACAGCATCCGGTAGAGCGTCTCGGACGGGATGTCCGCGGCGGCGGCTCGGTGGTACGTGACGGGCATGGCCATACCCTAGAGCCTTCCGCGGCGGGCTCCGGGGCCCGGGCGTCGGCGGCGGGTGGCAGAGTGGATGCATGCAGCAGCGACCCCTCGGAAGAACCGGCCGTCTCGTCTCAGCGATCGGCCTCGGTACGTGGCAGCTCGGCGCCGACTGGGGTGCGGTCGACGAGGATGACGCGCTGGCGGTGCTCGCGGCATCCGCTGATGCTGGGGTGACCCTCTTCGACACCGCCGATGTGTACGGTGACGGCAGGTCGGAGAAGCTCATCGGACGGTTCCTCGCCGAGCGGCCCGATCACGGCATCACCGTGGCCACGAAGATGGGCCGGCGCGTCGACCAGCTGCGCGAGAACTACACCGAGGAGGCCTTCCGCGGCTGGACCGAGCGCTCGCGCGAGAATCTCGGCGTCGACACCCTTGATCTGGTCCAGCTGCACTGCCCGCCGACCGAGGTCATTGCCGCCGACGAACTCTTCGATGCGCTGGACCGCCTCGTCGAAGACGGTCTCGTCGGTGCTTACGGCGTCTCTGTGGAGACGTGCGAGCAGGCGCTCGCCGCGATCGCGCGCCCGGGCGTGACCAACGTGCAGATCATTCTCAATCCGTTCCGCCTGAAGCCGCTCGACGAGGTCCTCCCGGCGGCGGAAGCCGCACATGTCGCGATCTTCGCGCGGGTGCCGCTGGCATCCGGCCTGCTCTCGGGCAAGTACACGACAGCCACGACGTTCGCGAGCGATGACCATCGCTCGTACAACCGTCACGGCGAGGCGTTCGACCGTGGCGAGACCTTCTCGGGCGTCGACTTCGAGGTCGGGATCGCCGCGGCATCCGAGCTGGCGGCCGCGCTGCCCGCGGGAGTCTCGCTTCCCGCCGCGAGCCTCGCCTGGATCGCCGCGCAACCTGGTGTCACCTCCGCGATCCCGGGCGCACGAACCTCCCAGCAGGCCGAAGCCAACGCTGCCGCGGGTGCGTTGCTCGAGCCCGGAGTCTTCGACCTCGACGCATTCGACGCGGCAGTTCACGCCGTCTATGACCGTCACCTGCGCGAAGCGATCCACCCCCTCTGGTGATCCTGCGCTGCTGTCAGCGCGGCCACAGGGGGTGACCGAGAAACCCGGGCCCGCCGAGAAGGCGCGCCGCGGCGAATAGAATCGAGAGTTGTGACCAGCGCTGCACCCCTCCGCACCCTCGAGGTGAGGCATCTTCAGCTGGCGCGAGCCTTCTTCGCCGCGCTGGCAGCGGTCATGATCACTTTCTCACCCGATCACTCGGCGGCGGTCGGTCTCGCCGTGTTCAGCGGCTTCGCGATCGCGACGGGTCTGGTGTGGTTCGCAGCCGTGTGGCTGATCTTCCCGAAGGGCGACCGGTGGGCAGCGGTGCTCCTCGGCATCCTCGCCCTCCTCGCGGGAATGGCAACCGGGATGCCGGGGCTTCGCACCGACACCATGTACTTCGTCGTCGTCATCGCCTGGGCTGTGCTCAGCGGCATCGTCGAGCTGGTCGCGGGAATCCGGGCCCGACGGATGACGCACCTGCCGCGCTCGCAGAGCCGTGATGCCATCACGATCGGCGCCCTCGGCATCCTGCTCGGTCTCGGCCTCCTGGCCGTTCCGGTGCAGTACGCCCTGACCTACACGATCGAAGAAGCGGGACAGACCTTCACCCTGACCGGAATCACCATCGCCGTCGGCATTTTCGGCGGGTACGCGGCGATCGTCGCCGTCTACCTCGGTATCGCCGCGTTCTCGCCGCGCCAGACGGATGCAGAGGCTATCGAGCCCATCGCCGAGGCACCGGCGGAGAGGAAGCCATGACCGACAAGCCCACGCGCCGGGAGATCATGCGCCCCGTACAGCTCCTCGGTCTCGCTTTCGCGGCTGCCCTGTTCGCGGGAATCGTGACGCTCGTGTCGATGGGGTTCTTCCAGCAGATCCCCGCGGAAGACGTGCAGAACGCTCTGGTCGTTGCGCTCATCGTCGCCGGAGTGACCTTCGTGGTCACCCTCGTCGCGCTCGCACTCCTGCTGCTGGCGATCGACCCCGCGCAGGTGACCAAGACCATCGATCGGCCCGTGCTGCTGGACGAGGAGCCCGACGGCGACGCCGCATCGGCGAGCACGCCCGATGACCGCGAGGCCGGCGGCTCGACAGCACCAACCGCCTAGCGCGCGGTCGGGGCTCAGTCGATCTCGGAGACCAGCTCCGACGCGAGACCCGTGTACGTTGCGGGGGTGAGCGCGAGTAGGCGCTCCTTCGCGGCATCTCCGATGTCGAGACCCCGCACGAACTCCGCGAGTTCGGCAGCTCCGACCCGGCGCCCCCGGGTGAGGTCCTTCAGCAGCGCATAGGGGTCGCTGATCTGCGAGCGTCCCGCGACGATCTCGGCGCGCACCACGGTCTGGATCGCCTCGGCCAGCACCTCCCAGTTGCCATCGAGGTCGGCATCCAGCGCGGCTTGCGCGAGCGAGATCTCGGTGAGCCCCCGGGCGAGGTTGTCGAGCGCGAGAAGGGAGTGGCCCAGGGCGACGCCGATGTTGCGCTGCGTCGTCGAGTCGGTGAGATCCCGCTGCAGGCGCGAGGTCACGAGTGTCTGCGCAAGGGTGGCCAGCAGCCCACCCGAGATTTCGAGGTTAGCTTCGGCGTTCTCGAAGCGGATCGGGTTGATCTTGTGCGGCATGGTCGACGAGCCCGTGGCGCCCGCAACGGGGATCTGCGAGAAGTACCCCAGCGAGATATACGTCCACACGTCGGTCGCGAGGTTGTGCAGGATGCCGCCCGCGTGCCGGATCCGGTCGTAGAGCTCGACCTGCCAGTCGTGTGACTCGATTTGGGTCGTAAGCACGTTGAACCCGATCCCGAGCGACTCGATGAACTCCCGCGAGAGAGCAGGCCAGTCGGTGTCGGGCTCTGCGGCGAGGTGGGCTGACCAGGTTCCGGTGGCGCCCGAGAACTTCGCGAGGAACTCGGATGCCGCAATCTGCCGCTCGACGCGCTCGAGCCGCCACACGAAGACGGCAAGTTCCTTGCCCATCGTGGTCGGGGTCGCCGGCTGCCCGTGGGTGCGTGAGAGCATCGGGGCATCCCGGTGGTCGTGGGCGAGCGCCGCGAGCCGGTCGATCACGACGCGGAGTCGGGGCAGCCAGACCTGGGTGACGGCGCGCTGCACCGTGAGGGCGTACGAGGCCGAGTTGATGTCTTCGCTCGTGCAGGCGAAGTGCGTGAGTTCGGCGATGTGCTCGAGCCCGAGCTCGGCGAGCCGGTCGCGCACGAGGTACTCGACGGCCTTCACGTCGTGGCGAGTCACTGCCTCTTTCTCGGCCAGCCATGCGATCTCGTCGGCGCCGAAGCCGCGGTACAGGGCGCGGAGGCGCTCCTTCTGTGCCTCATCGAGCGGTGCCGTGCCGAAGAGCGAGCGGTCGGTGAGGGCGATCAGCCACTCGACCTCGACCTCGACGCGAGCCCGGTTGAGGCCGGACTCCGAGAGGTAGTCGCTCAGGGGTGCCACCGCGGTGCGGTACCGCCCGTCGAGGGGACTCAGCGGCTGCTCGCCGAACGAGATGGCGTCGTGCTCACGGGGCAGGGAGGTCACGGTACTCCTGTCGGATCTGCGGTCCGGGCTCCCGATACGCCGGGCGATGATCGCCTCAGGGCGCGGGGCGAAGCGCCGGCTCCAGCTGGCGGAAGAGTGCGCGGCTGGCGCTCTCGATCATACCGAGCACCTCGTCGAACATCGCTTCGTCGGCGTAGTAGGGGTCGGGCACGTCGAGGGTTTGGGCTGCAGCGTCGAAGGACATCAGCAGGGCGATCTTGTCAGCATCCGCGTCGGAGTGTGCCCAACCCCGCAGGATCCGCTCGTGACTGCGATCGAGTGCCAGCACGAGGTCGCTGCGGTCGAAGTCTGCCCTGCCGAACTGGCGTGCTCGATGGCGGGCGCCGTCGTACCCGCGCCGCGCGAGCGCCTCGATGGTACGTTCGTCGGCGCGCTCGCCGACATGCCAGTCTCCGGTGCCGGCGCTGGTGGAGAGCACACGGTCGCCGACGCCCGCGCTGTCGGCCAGGGCGCGGAACACGACCTCGGCCATGGGAGACCGGCAGATATTGCCGGTACAGACGAAGACGACGCGAAACGGCTCGACGGCGTTCGCAGTCATGCGTTCATTCATACCCCTCCTGCCCGGCGAGCGCATCAGTTCGTCGTCTCCTCCCCGGTTTCGCGGGAGGCCGAACCGTCGACAATACGTCACGGATGCCGCCTCCCGCGCCCCGAGGGTCGGGACCGTGGAGGAATGGATGAGCTCTGGGCGTCGCCAGCGGCCAGCGTCGTGCAGGCACAGCTCGCGGCACTCGCATCGTGGGCTGACGACCTCGCTGCCGACGCGGAGGCGATCGCGCGGGTCGGCGGGTGGGAGACAGCGGCAGTCGCGGAGTTCCAGATCGAGATGGCGAACCTCGTTGCAGCGTTGCGGGGGCTGCGAGAGCGCGCCCTCGATCTTCGTGCTGACGTCGGGGCGCCGCATCCGTGGCCTGCCCTCGGCGGGTACCCCGGATTCGGCCTCGCCGGAGGTGGGGCGTGAGCGATCTTGAGATCCGCAGCGGGGGCGCGATCGCTGTCGACACGGAGGAGCTGCGAGCGGTGGCTGGTCGGCTACGTGCGTTCGGCGTCAGTCTGGGCGAGTTCGCGGACCGAGCGCGCTGGGTGGCGACGGATGCCGCGGCAACCGCGTCCGGGTTCGGCATTGACCTCGAGGCACGGTGGCTGGCGAGCGGCGCCGACCGGGTCGCGGAGCAGCCGGCTGCGCTCGCCGGGGCGCTCGAAAGCCTCGCTGCGGCGTACGAGCTCATCGAACTGCGGGTGCAGCAGGCGGCGGCGACAGCGGCTGGTGATACCGACGCGGCGAGAATTATCGAGGTTCGGATGGCGGTGCTGCAGCAGGACTACCCGGATGCTGCGCATGCCGCCGATGCTGCGCTGGACGGCTGGCGGGGGGACGGGCCGATCGAGATGGCTCGTCAGGTGGCGGCTGCCACGTGGTGGATTCCGGGCATGGCGGTCCCGCTCACGGTGGGTACCGGCGTGCTCTGGAGCGGGGTGGCGCTCGCGGGGCTCGGCCGGATGTCGCGGGCACCCGTATCGCCGGGCGCCCCGGCGGCGGATGCGGGGGCCATCGGAACACCGACCCCCGGCGCGGGGCACCGCAGCGGGACGCGGCATCCTGCGGCAGGTGGCCCGGTGCCCCCGCCGTCGCCCGCGCCGACCACCGTGCGCGCGGTGGCCCCGGCGCCAGTCTCGGGCCCGGTGTCAGGGTTGGCGGATGCCGCGCGTCGCGTGCCCGGTGCCGCCGGAGCGCGGGTGCGCGTCGAACGGTACGCCATGCCCGGCGGCGGGTCGCAGGCGGCTGTCTATGTCGCCGGAACGCAGGCAGTCTCGGGCGGTTCGGGCGACCCGTTCGATATGCGGTCGAACCTCGAGCTGTACCGGGGTGAGCGTTCGGCGTCCCTCGAGTCGGTCGAACTCGCCCTCCGTGAGGCGGGAGTCGATCCGGGCGAGCCGGTTCACGTGTTCGGGCACTCGCAGGGAGCGATGCTCGCTTCGGCTCTTGCGCTCGAAGGCACCTACGACGTGCAGACCCTGATCACGTACGGCTCACCCGTCGAAGCTGCAGTCCCCGACGGCGTGCTCAGTGTCGGCATCCGTCACACCGACGATCCCGTCGCGGGACTCGCCGGCGGCGGTCATGCCGAGACGGTGGGCGCACCGGGCAGTTTCGTTGCCGAGCGCGTGGCCGACCCGGTCGGGGGTGTACAGGACCTCGCCCTGGCTGCGCACGGCATCGAGCGCTACGCCGAAACGGCGGCGATGGTGGATGCCTCGAGCGACCCGCGCGCCGCAGCACTGCGAGATCTGTGGAGCACGCTCGGCTCGGCCGAACGCGTCACCGTCACCGAATACGCCGCGAGTCGCGGCAGCGGCTAACCGTCAGCGGTCAGTCGTTGTTGCGGCGGGGCCGAAGGAGGATGCCGATGAACCAGTTGATGATCGAGATCAGAAGGGCAGCGACCACGCCCCACCAGAAGTCCTCGACCCGCAGACCCCAGTTCCACCACTGCGTGAACCAGGCAGTCAGCCACAGCAGGAAGCCGTTGATCACGAGGGAGATGAGCCCCAGCGTCAGGATGTAGATGGGGAATGCGAGCACCTTGATCACCGTGCCGATGATCGTGTTCACGAGCGCGAAGATGAGCGCCACGAGCAGCAGCGTCAGGACGAGCTGCAGCGTCTCACCCGGGGCGAACGGGATCACGGTGACCCCGAGCGCGGGAATCAGGGTGACGATCCAGATCGACAAGGCATTCACGACGATGCGGACGAGAAAGCTCATGTCCGCAGTCTTTCACGAGGGCGCAGACGGGTAACAGCCCGGTCGCACACTCACCCCGGTCCTAAAATCGCAGAATGACCGACCCCGACCCGATCCCCGTTCGCGTCCGCCCCGCGATCGCGGCCCTGCCGCCCTACAAACAGGGTCGGCAGGCGGCTCCCGACGCATTCAAGCTCTCGAGCAATGAGAATCCGTACGATCCGCTTCCGGGCGTCATCGACGCGATGCGTGCGGTGACCGGGGTCAACCGCTACCCCGACGCGAGCGCGGCGCGGCTGCGCGACCGACTCGCCGCCGACTATGGAGTGAGCCCCGACGCCGTGCACATCGGCGCCGGAAGCGTCTCGCTCATCGCGCAACTCATCTCGGCGACCGCCGGGCCCGGCGACGAGGTGGTCTACGCGTGGCGATCGTTCGAGGCCTACCCCTCCCTCGTGGAGGTGTCGGGCGCGACATCCGTACGCATACCGCTCACCCCGGATGCGGGCCACGATCTGGCAGCGATGGCGGATGCCGTCACCGACCGCACCCGCATGATGCTGGTGTGCAGCCCCAACAATCCGACCGGACCCGTGGTCACGCAGTCCGCCTTCGACGACTTCGTCACACGTGTCCCCCGCGACGTACTGATCGTGCTCGATGAGGCGTACGCGGAGTTCGTGACGGCCCCGGATGCCGTCGACGGGGTGCGGGTGCTGCAGGCGGGGCATCCGAATGTCGTCGTGCTACGCACGTTCTCGAAGGCCTACGGTCTCGCGGGGCTGCGCGTCGGCTACGGGATCGGTCACCCTCGAGTGCTGGATGCCGCGCGCAGCACCGCGATTCCACTGTCGGTCACTGCCCACGCCGAAGAGGCTGCCCTCGCGAGCCTTGACGCGCGCGCCGAGTTGCTTGAGCGCGTCGCCGAGATCACCGAGCGCCGCGATGCGCTCGCGGCTGGCCTGCGTGAGCAGGGATGGCGGGTCCCCGACGCCCAAGGAAACTTCGTGTGGCTGGCCACGGGACCCGACACGCTGGCGGTGGCTGATGCCTTCCACGACGGCGGAATCGTCGTCCGGCCGTTCGCGGGCGAGGGGGTGCGCATATCCGTCGGAGAGCATGAGTCTGTGGACAGAGTGCTACGGATCGCGGGTTCCGTTGTAGAGGACCTCCCGGAAGGGCACCCCGCACGCGGGTAGCGTAGGGACCGTGACCCAGCCAGAAGAACCTGAGCTCGTCCGCATCCTCGCCGCTGACGGCTCCCTCGCGCCCAATCCGGCAGCGGAGCCCTACCTCGATCTCGTGAACGGGCTTGCCGACTCGGACCTCGAGACGCTGTACCGCGACATGGTCGTGATCCGCGCGATCGACCGACAGGCGACGAATCTTCAGCGCCAGGGTCAGCTTGCCCTCTGGCCACCGAGTCTCGGGCAGGAGGCAGCGCAGGTCGGCTCCGCTCGCGCGGCCCGACCGCAGGATCACCTCTTCCCCTCCTACCGCGAACACGTCGTCACCCGCATCCGTGGCGTCGACCCGATCGGCATCATCAGACTGATGCGCGGACTCTCACACGGCGGATGGGACCCGGCAGACCCCTCGAACGGCAACACCCACATCTACACGCTGGTGCTCGGGGCCCAGACGCTGCACGCCACGGGCTACGGCATGGGCCTGGTCTTCGACGGACGCTGTGGCACCGGCGACCTCGACCGTGACGAAGCCGTCATCGTCTACTACGGCGACGGCGCCTCCAGCCAGGGTGATGTGCACGAGGCGATGGTCTTCGCCGCGAGCTACCGCACACCCGAAGTCTTCTTCCTGCAGAACAACCAGTGGGCCATCTCCGTACCCGTCGCAACCCAGTCCCGCACGCCCCTCGTGCGGCGCGGCGAGGGCTACGGGATGCCGAGCATCCGCATCGACGGCAACGATGTGCTCGCCAGCTACGCCGTCACTCGGCGTGCCCTCGACGAGGCGCGGAGCGGCGAAGGGCCCCGCGCGATCGAGGCGATGACCTACCGGATCGGGGCCCACACCACGAGCGACGACCCCACGAAGTACCGCACCTCCGACGAGGAACAGTCGTGGGCACAGCGGGACCCGATCGCACGGATGCGGGCCTTCCTCGAGAATCGCGGCGCCCCCTTCACCCTCTTCGACGAGGTGGATGCCGAGGCCGCCGCTGCCGCCGACGATCTGCGCGTGCGCACGAATGAGCTCGGCGGACTGGAACGCGACTCGATGTTCGCTCACGTCTATACCGACCCGCATCCGCTGATGGACGAGCAACGCCGCTGGCTTGCCGAGTACGAGGCATCCTTCGAGGGAGGCACCCGATGACCACCGTCTCGACCTCCACTGACACGGCGACAGCTGCGACGGCGGCTCCGGTCTCCGGACCCATGCCGCTCGGGCGAGCGCTGAATGCCGGCATGCGACAGGCTCTGGCCACGAACGACCGCGTCCTGCTCATGGGTGAAGACATCGGCCGGCTCGGCGGTGTGTTCCGGGTGACCGAGGGTCTGCAGGCAGAGTTCGGCGAGCGGCGCGTGCTCGACACGCCCCTGGCCGAGTCCGGCATCGTCGGCACGGCCATCGGGCTGGCGCTTGCCGGATTCCGTCCGGTGTGCGAGATCCAGTTCGACGGATTCGTGTTCCCCGCGTTCGATCAGATCACCTCGCAGCTGGCCAAGATGACCAACCGCCTCGAGGGCGCAGTCCCGATGCCCGTCGTCATCCGTATCCCGTACGGCGGGCACATCGGCGCGATCGAGCACCACCAGGAAAGCCCCGAAGCTTACTTCACGCACACGCCGGGGCTGCGGGTGGTGAGCCCGGCCACCGCAGGAGATGCGTACTGGATGATTCAGGAGGCAATCGCCTCGAACGATCCGGTGATCTTCCTCGAGCCGAAGAGCGCGTACTGGCACAAGGGTGAGGTGGACACCACTGCCCCGGCGCTGCCGCTGCACGCCTCTCGCGTCGTTCGCCGCGGCACCGATGTCACCCTCGTCGGCCACGGAGCGATGGTCGGTACCTTGCTGCAGGCGGCGGCACTCGCCGAGTCCGAGGGCACGAGCTGCGAGGTCGTCGACCTGCGCTCGCTCTCGCCGGTTGACTACGGTCCGATCCTGGACTCGGTCCGCCGCACGGGACGCATGGTCTACGCCCAGGAGGCCCCTGGGTTCACGAGCCTCGGCAGCGAGATCGCCGCGACCGTGACTGAGCGCGCGTTTTTCTCGCTCGAGGCGCCGGTACTGCGGGTGTCGGCGTTCGATACCCCGTTCCCGCCCGCCAAGCTCGAGGGTACGTACCTCCCGGATGCCGACCGCATCCTCGAAGCCGTCGACCGCGCCCTCGCTTACTGAGCGCCGCGAAAGGAATCTCAATTGGCTTGTCAAGCGGCGATGGGCGTGGTGGGTGGTGATTCCTGATGGAAGGTTGTGCCGTCGCGCAGGAGTGCCCAGAT